>DATCTM010000067.1:0-59875 GCA_036567945.1 Vicingaceae bacterium | reverse complement strand
TTTGCTCCATGGAAATTTTACATGTAAAAAGAGTTTATAAAACTTATGCAGAACACAAAGCTTTGCACAATGTTTCTATTCATATAGATAAACAAAGAATTTTTGGGTTATTAGGGCCAAACGGAGCCGGAAAAACAACCTTAATTCGTATTATTAACCAAATTACTGGTCCGGATAAAGGCGAAGTATTTTTTGAAGGCGAAAAATTGGCGCCCAAACACATTTCTCAAATAGGTTATTTGCCTGAAGAAAGAGGTTTATACAAAAAAATGAAAGTGGGTGAACAAGCACTCTATTTAGCTCAACTCAAAGGAATGTCTAAAAATGAAGCTAAAACTAAGCTAAATTACTGGTTTGATAAATTTGAAATTACCAATTGGTGGGATAAAAAGGTTGAAGAGCTTTCAAAAGGGATGGCTCAAAAAGTACAATTTATTACTACCGTACTACACGAACCAAAACTATTAATACTCGATGAACCTTTTAGTGGTTTCGATCCTATTAATACTAACTTGATTAAAAAAGAAATATTAGAATTAAGAGAAAAAGGTTCTACCATCATTTTTTCTACACACAATATGGAATCGGTAGAAGAAATTTGTGATGACATTGCTCTTATCAATAAGTCGAGAAAAATATTAGATGGAAAAGTAGTTGATATTAAAAATGAATATAAAACCAATATTTACGAAATAACATTTGAAGGAAATTTAATTGCTTTTACCAATGCACTTTGGACAGGTTTTGAATTGCTTTCAACAGAAAAGAAAGATAACAGAATTGTAGCAAAAGTGAAGGGAATTCAGAAAGATACAAGTCTTAATAAATTACTAGCTACAGTGCTAAATGATGTAAATATTATTGCGGTAAAAGAGCATATCCCAACCATGAACGAAATTTTTATTGAAAAAGTGAATGAAGTAATGCCCGATGATTTGCCGGAGGAAATGGAGGGATAATTTTAATGTGTGAATGTGAGAATGATTAGATGTATAGATTTTTAAAAATCAAAAGTTTGATGTTTGATGTTTGAAGTCGGACGACTGAAAACCAAAGAGTAATCATTATAAGAACTAACCTCAAACCTCAAACGATGAACTTTAAACCTTAACAGAATGAACAAAATAGCTTTAATAATACAACGAGAATACCTTACAAGGGTCAAGAAAACATCATTTATTTTAATGACATTGTTTGGACCAATATTAATGGCAGCACTAATGTTGGTACCTATTTGGTTAGGCTTAAAAGATAAAGACATTCAGATAATTGAAGTAATTGATGAAACAGGTCAGTTTATTAACCAATTTGAAAATTCACTTACACTTCAGTTTGATTACGAATTTAAACCAATAGAAGAAGCAAAAGCAGCCTTTTATAAAGAGAAATATACCTCTATTCTTCATATTTCTAATCTTGGTAAACAGACGACAGCACAGCTTTATTATAAGAAGCAACCAGGCATGTCAACTATTAGTAATATAGAATCAACCATAGAAAAAGGGATTAGAAATATTGAGCTCAAAGACAAGTTTAACATTACGAAAGCTCAGCTAGATGAAATTCAGCCCGATGTAAAAGTGAATCCAATTGCTTTAAGCGAAACAGGAGGTGAAGAATCTAAAAATGTTGGGGTAAGCACAGTGCTTGGTTTTGCCGGAGCTATCATGATTTATTTCTTCATATTTATGTACGGAATACAAATTATGCGAGGAGTGATAGAAGAAAAAACCAGCAGAATTGTAGAAATTATTATTTCTTCTGTAAAGCCTTTTCAGCTGATGATGGGAAAAATTATAGGAATTGCATTGGTAGGATTAACACAGTTTTCGTTATGGATAATATTATCCATGGGAATTTATGCGGTTGCTATGGCAGCAATATCATCAGATAGTGTGGCCAATATGGTAAACACAGAACAAATGATGCAAGGCGAGCAAATGAATGAAATGACAAAAGCAGCTAGCTCAACTGATTTAGAAGCTCAAATTTCTGGCATGTTGCAACAAATTCCTATTGCTAAATTATTAATTTCATTTTTGTTTTATTTCTTGGGAGGTTATTTATTGTACGGAGCATTTTTAGCGGCTATTGGTTCAGCGGTAGATAATGAAGCCGATTCACAACAATTTATGATGCCGGTAACCATTCCATTAATTTTTTCATTTGTTGTAGCAGGTACAGTAATGGATAATCCTGATGGAGCATTAGCTTTTTGGTTATCAATAATACCAATTACCTCTCCTGTAATTATGATGGTAAGAATTCCTTTTGGAGTAGAAACATGGGAGTTGTTACTTTCTATGGCACTATTAGTTTTAGGATTTTTAGGAGCTACTTGGATGGCTGCCAAAATTTACCGTACAGGAATTTTAATGTATGGTAAGAAAATTACCTACAAAGAACTTTGGAAATGGCTTTCCTATAAAGGTTAATTTTTTTAATGGAGAATTATACCGTAAAAATATTAGTTGTGAGATACAGTTCCATTGGTGATATTGTGCTTACAACTCCTATAGTAAGGTGCTTAAAACAACAGTTGGATGGCAATGTAGAAATTCACTATTTAACTAAAAAAAACTACAATTCTTTATTAGAAAACAATCCTTACATCACTAAAGTACATACCATTGAAAAAAACAATAGCGAAGTTGCCCAACAACTAAAAAATGAGCAGTTCGATTATATCATAGATTTACACAAAAATCTTCGTTCTAAAGGTATCTCTAGAAGATTAGGTACACTGCGTTTTACTTTTGATAAGCTGAATGTGAAAAAATGGTTGCTCACCAATTTTAAAATAAACACATTGCCTGATATTCATATTGTTGATAGGTATTTTGAAGCAGTAAAACCTTTAGGAGTTGAGAATGATGGCAAAGGTTTAGATTTTTTTCTTACGGATAATGATAAAGTAACTAATCTTCCGGAAACACATAGTAATGGTTATGTTACTATAGCTATTGGAGCTCAATTTGCAACTAAATGTTTACCAATAAATAAATTGGTAGAGTTGTGTAATTTAATTCACCAACCAATAATTTTAGTAGGAGGAAAGGAAGATGAACAAAAAGCGAATGAGGTTATCATCCAATCATCTAACAAAAATATATACAATGCTTGCGGAAAGTACTCTATTAATCAGTCGGCATTTATTGTAAAAAATAGCCAGATCCTTATCACTCACGATACAGGACTAATGCATGTTGGAGCAGCTTTTGGAGTAAATATTATTTCCATTTGGGGAAATACTGTTCCTGCTTTCGGGATGTACCCTTACTTGCCAAAAGAAAAATATGTAATTATAGAAAATAATAGCCTTAACTGTCGACCATGTTCTAAAATAGGCTATGAAGCCTGTCCGAAAAAACACTTTAAATGTATGAATGACTTAAATATGCAAGAAGTGGTGGAGAAGATGAAGGTGATTTTTAATAAAACAAATAATAAGTAAGTGCCAATAAAATACCGATATAGATGATTACTCTTTTGTTAATCATACCGGTATTGTTTCTTCGGCTATAGTTATTTTGCCAATCTTCTCTAATTCTCGATTGGTATGCAGAGTTGCTGTATTCTGAAGTATTTGTTGGGTTTTTTTCGTTTTCAACTTCTTTTTTTATCTGAGCAATTCGTTTTTCCAGTTTCTCCTTACGCTCGTCATAATAACGTGGGGTATATTCAAACTGACTAGGCTTTTTGGTATAAATGCCGAACATTTTGGGGATTCTTGGTGCTTGCATAATTCAGAAAATTTATAACTACTAAATTACTAACTTTTAAGAAAAGATAAAATTGTAATGGCGAAAGAAAAAATAACTTTTATTGTAATTGTTTTGCTGTGGTAATTAGTTCGTCAATATCATGTGTCTCTTTGTCAATTGCTTTTGCTTTTTTAAATAATTCTAAAGCTTTAGAATATTCTTTTTTTTCCAAATGATATATACCTAAGTTGCGATAATTGTATGAATTGTTATTATCTAGTTTGAATGAATGAATGATATCTTCAAGACCTGACTCTATTTGTCCTACCTTTATTTTTGCAAGCCCTCTGTTGTTGTATGAAAGTGCAAAAGAATTATCAATATCAATTGCTTTATCAAAAAGAGGAATAGCTTCTTCAAATCTTTCAAGTATGTTTAGAATAAATCCTTTGTTATTTAGTGAATATATATTGTAAGGGTTTAATTCTAGTGCTTTATCATAATATTCTAATGCTTTTTCATAATGATTAAGTTGAGCATAAGCAATACCTGTATTTACATAGTCATCTGAATTCATTTTGTTTAACACCATGAATTCATCGCATAGAGTTTTAGCATTAATGTAGTTTTTAGTTTGAAGGTAGGAACTAATTGTCAATCTATATATGTTTTTATCTTTTAGCCCAGTATTTAATATATTGTTGAAGGAAGTTGCTGCATCACTAAAATTATGTAAGTGATATTGTTCTATCGCTTTATTATATTCATTTGAAAGTTGTTTATATTTAATTAATTGCAGCAAATAATAACCATCATTGAAAATTATACTGCCATCGTACATTTGTATTGGTGTTGTTTTTGGTATAAGATTTATGTACAAGTCAAATAAAGCAGAGCTGAGAAAAATTACGAAAAAGAGCTTGAAAAAACCATGTAAATCATAAATAAATGAGAAGTAACAAGCAACTATTGCAATTGTAAATGATGTTAGTGGTCCAGCTAATATATATGTAATTTGTTTATTGATTGAAATCTCTTTATCTGATGGGATGCATAGTCCTAATTGCCATAATAAAGGATTGTATTTAAACCAAATATTTAAAAGTCCTATATTAAAATTTAAGCTCTTTTTTGGGTCGCCATAAGAACCTATGTAAATTGAAACTTTCTTTTTAGTGAAAATAATTGCAGGGATAGCATGCCCAAGTTCATGTATTAGAACTGTCAATGGTCTTGTTATTAGAGTAAGAAGAGCTAATAAAAGTAATATTAAGGGAAATGATTCCATCAATTTATAAAAGTGTCGAAAAATATACTTTCAAACATACTTATTTAAATTTAATTTAATAATTCTTATAGTAAAGTAAAAAATTTCTGAGAGAGATTATTTTATGTGTTGAAAAGAATATTAAACCTTCCCTTCCCATTCTTTATAAAATTCTTCTAAAAATTGCTCCATATAATTATGGCGATGAACTGCCATAGCTTTCCCTGTGGCGGTGTTCATTCGGTCTTTTAGCAAAAGTAATTTTTCATAAAAATGGTTGATAGTAGGTGCGGTACTATTTTTATATTCCTCTTTGCTCATGTTTAAGTTTGGAGGGATATTAGGTTCGTACATAGCTCTGTTTTTAAAACCTCCATAATTAAACGTTCGGGCTATTCCAATTGCTCCCATGGCATCTAATCTGTCAGCATCTTGTATAATAGCTAATTCGGGAGAGTTAAACGCTTGTTCAAAATTACCTCCTTTAAAAGAAATGTGTTGGATGATTTTTTCAACATGTGTAATAAGTTCTTCTTCAACAGAAATAGACTTCAAAAATTCACGAGCTTTTTTCGGACCAATATTTTCGTCACCATTATTAAATTTAGCATCAGCAATATCGTGCAGTAAAGCTCCTAATTCAACCACTAATAGGTTTGTTTTTTCTGTTGCTGCAATTTTTTGAGCCAATTGCCAAACTCTGTAAATGTGCCACCAATCGTGTCCTCCTTCTGCATTAGCTAAGGTTTCTTTTACAAATTTTACAGTATGGTCTATTATTTTCTGATGAGTCATAATTACTTAATTCATTCTATAAATGTATCCAAAAGAGAGTTCGCTAAAATCTGCCTGACCGGCATTAGCTTTAATATACGGACCAATATAAAAATTGTGTTTTGGTAATTTATTAGCATTAATGGCGTATAAATTCAATCCTAAACGAGTAGAAAATCCTTTCTTAAAATAAGATTTGAACTTCATATATCCTTCAAATTGTTTGTTTAGTGGAAAATCTTTCTCATACTGCTTGTAAAAAGGTTTGTATACATTTATTCCTATTTCTACGTTCATGCTAATATGTCCCATTAAAAGCTCTGCGTTTGCGTGTACAACAACATTAGAAGCATACTTTTTTGGACTATTGGTATAATCGGTTAATTTTCTTGAGGTAATTTGATAATAGTAAACATCGTAGTAGCGATAAGTTGCTCCCAATCCCCACCTAAAATGATGATTAATGGTGTTTCCTGTAAAAATAGAAGTGGAGTGCACTAATTTTTTTTCTCCTCCAACAGGACCATCTTTGTCTCCATACTCATGAAATCCTAAACCGTAACTAATACCAATGTCTCTGCTTTTCGATTTAATTGTTGGCTTAACGTGCTTCTTCGTTAGTTGATAAGTAGCCAGCTCTTTTTTGTAAAATTGAGCTGAAAGACTTAATAGTGCTGAGTTTAATCCGAAATTAGGTAATTGGGTATGCCCGTTGGAAGCATGAGAAAAAATGAGTCCTAATTTTAAATTCATTCCTGGTTTTTCAGTTATGGTTTTGTAAGCTCCAGTTTGAAAAGACCATTTGAATGGCGAGCCGATATTTACATTTCTTCGGTTGGAAATACTATCGTAAAAAGTAGTAAAATAGGCAGCTCCCAAACTTAATTTAAAATAAATTGGTTTTTCTTTTTGATTAAAAACGTTAAAAGCAATAAAAGTCATGATACTGTATTCATCTCCAAAAATTTTTTCATTTCCGATAGATGAATAAAACAAAGAAATTCCTGTTTGCGGAAAGTTATAATATTTAGCCCAAGTGCTGTTGCTATCGGTTTTTAGAGAGCCAATATTTACAGCTAATCCATGCTGTAGTCGAGTAGGAGGAAACTTGTTTAAATAATTTGGGACTACTTTTCCTATCATGTATTCCGGTTCAATGAAGAATGCTCGTTTATTTTCTTGAGCCAATAAATTAGTTGAACAACAGAATGTAGTAAGAAATAATATGTAGCTGAAGTATTTGATAATTTCTTTATAAATAGAAAAATGGATTCAAAAATACATATAAAAACAATTGTGGTTAAAAACAAAAAACCCGAAAAAGAATTTCTTTCTCGGGTTTTTGTGTGGTGATGGAGGGAATTGAACCCCCGACACACGGATTTTCAGTCCGTTGCTCTACCAACTGAGCTACATCACCTCGTTTAATGGTCGGCAAAAGTATTAAAATAATTTAATCTGCAAAAACATTTAATTGAAATTTGTAATTTCGAGCATTAAATTTTTTTATGGACTTAATAATTGATGTAGGTAATTCGTTTGCTAAGGTAGCTGTCTTAGAATATGATACTGTCGTTTCTTACGAAAAATATCAAGAGATTAATACTTCAATTATTTTTGAAATAAAAAATAAATTTGACATAAAAAGGGCAATTATTAGCTCCGTAAGGAACAATGAAGCTGAAATTTCAGCTATTTTTAAAAAATTTAACATTTCATTTTACTGGTTAAATCACCAAATGAAATTTCCATTTAAAATTAATTACACAACACCACAAACATTAGGTTTAGATAGATTAGCAGCAGTAGTAGGAGCAATGGTTAAATTTCCCAATAACAATTTGTTAGTAGTTGATATGGGAACTTGCGTAACTTTTGATTTTGTTGATGAAAACTCAGTTTATCATGGTGGAAGTATTGCTCCTGGCTTCGAGATGAGGTTTAAAGCATTACATCATTTCACACAAAAATTACCACAAGTAAAATATGAAAATCAGTCAGTAAGATTAATTGGAGATAGTACCGAGAATTCAATTTTATCGGGAGCTTATAACGGATTTAAGTATGAGATTTTAGGCATGATTTCAGCTTATGAGCAACAATATACTGGCTTAAAAATAGTTCTTACCGGAGGAGATTATAAACTATTTGATTTGGAAGTAAAAAATCGCATCTTTGCAGACGATTTTTTAGTCCTCCGTGGATTACAACAAATATTAATATTAAATGATAAAAAAGATTAGTACTGCTGTTTTGTTTTTTGTTTGCTTATGTATTAGCAGTATTGCTTTTGCTCAAACCACTACCAATTCTCCATACTCTAAATATGGAGTGGGTGTTATTCGTCCACAAAGTTTTTCCCAAAATTTTGCTATGGGAGGAACAGCTATAGGACTTCGTTCTAATTTGAATATAAATGTTAAAAATTCGGCATCTTATTCAGAATTGATAGTAACCACTTTTGAATTTAACTTTGTAAATAATGCACTTTGGCTATCTGATGGAAATCAATCTCAATATAAAACTAACCCGTACGTTTCTTCATTAGCATTGGCTTTTCCGGTTATTCAAAAGACTTGGGGAATGAGTTTTGGATTGATGCCTGTTACCAGTATTGGGTATGATTATACCAACAGTTATACCGATGAAAATGTTGGAAGTGTTACAGAAATTAGAAAAGGAGAGGGTGGCTTAAATAAATTTTATTTTGGAAATGGGTTTAATGTTAAATTAGATTCTAGCTCAAACCTTGCTTTTGGAGCTAATGCAAATTTTTATTTCGGAAGATTGGAATTTGATAGCAAAACCATTTTTGGAAATTTATCTCAAGGGTTAAATATATGGGATTTAAGTGAATCAACTACTTCAGATTTTTCTTTCGATTTTGGAACGCAATATCAAAAGAATTTTTCCAGATATGACTCTACCTCTTTAGAAAAAGAAACATATGTTTTAACTGTTGGAGCAACGGTGGGTTTGGCTAAAGAGTTAAATACGAAACAAAACAGAATAGTAAGAAGTTTTATTGGTTCGGCAGATTTTGGAACAATTAAAGATACCATCTTAGAAACAAATAATAGTGAGCAAACTATTAATATGCCATTAGAATATGGTGTTGGTTTTTCTTTCGAAAAGAAAAATAAATGGATTATAGCATTTGATTATAATATAGCTGATTGGACAAGCATTGCATCTACCAATCCATTATATAGCTACAATAAAGTGCAAAGTTTTGCTGCTGGTTTTCAAATTACGCCAAAATACGATGATTATGTAGGAAGTTACTTTAAAAGAATAGCTTACAGGTTTGGGTTCAGGTATTCAAATTCATATTTCACCATTAATGATAATCAATTAAATGAATACGGCATAACTTTTGGGACAGGTTTGCCACTAAGAAGAACAGGAACATCAGTACCAACTCTAAATCTGGGAATAGAATACGGAAAAAGAGGGGCAGCTATTGATGGACTTATTCAAGAAACTTTTATCAACTTTAATGTTGGCATTATTATTAATGATAAATGGTTTATAAAAAGAAAATATAATTAAAATGATAACTATAAAAACAAACACAATGAAAAAAATAGCAACAATACTTCTAGGGATTTTAATTGCTTACAATGTAAATGCTCAAGGCAAATACGGAGCAACTCCTGAAGATAGTATCACTTGTATCAACAACTTAATTTATAAAGATTATTTAAAATCTGATCCTAAATTGGCTTTAAGTATGTGGAAAGTAGCTTATAAAGTTTGTCCAGGTTCACAAAAGTCATTATATATTAATGGCGCTTCTATGTACAAAAGCTTAGCTGATAAAGAAAAAGATGAAGCTAAAAAAGAAGCTTATTTGGATACCATGTTTGCCATTTACGATCAACGTATTGAGTATTTTGGTCAAAGAGGTTATGTGTTGGGATATAAAGGACAAATGATGTTAGTATATAGAGGAAAAGAGTATGAAAAAACGTTCAATATCTTAAATGAATCTGTTGAGTTGTTAGGGGCTAAATCTCAGGCTGGTACTTTAGTGGCATTAATGTATGCTGCTGCAAACAAAGAAAAAAATGAATTAATGACTAAAGCTGAATTAGTAGAGCTTTACGGTAAGATTATGGATTTAACAGGAGCAAATACAGATAATGATTATAGAGATGCTGAAGAAAAAATTAATGCTGTTGCTGCTCCTTACTTAGATTGTGAAGTATTGGTACCTTTAGCTGAAAAAGGTTTTGAAGCTAATAAAACTAATAAAGACTGGTTGAAAAGAATGGTTACTTTATTAAAAAGAAAGAAATGTTATGATGCAGATATTTTTGCCTCTGTAGCTCAAGCATATTTTGAAATAGAACCTTCTGCATCAGGTGCTGATGGAATGGGTAGAATTTTCTGGAAAAATAAAGATTATGCAAAAGCTATTGAGTTTTTCCAGAAAGCAGTTGATATGGCTGAAACAGATGATGAAAAAGCAGACTTTTATTTAAGTATCGCTGAAACTTATTTGTCTAAAGGAGATAATGCTTCTGCAAAAAGTTATGCTTTAAAAGCAATAGGAGCTAGATCAGGTTGGGGAGAACCTTACATTCTAATTGGAGATGCTTATTTATACGGAGCTGCTTCTTGTGATGATGGTAAATTGGGTAAGTTTGGTGCTTATTGGGCTGCATATGATAAATATCAAAAAGCAAAAAGTGTTGATGGAGAAGCTGCTGCTGAAGCAAACAAAAAAATGGCAGCCGTTTCTGCTCGTTTTCCTGAAACAAAAGATGTATTCTTTTATAACCAAAAGAATGGGGATGCTTACAAAGTTGAATGTTGGATTAATGAAAACACAACTGTTAAAACGAAATAAGTAAAATTGAAACTACTTTTCTATAATAGAATAATAATCCCGTTGCTTTTTAGCATCGGGATTATTTGTTTTGGGTGTGAAAATGATTTGAAAGAAGTTGAACAACTTACTCAAAAAGAAAAATTACCATTAAAAAAAGGTAAAAATGTTCAACTGATTTATTCCGAAAAAGCTGCGGTAAAAATTAAAGTATCTGCTCCTAAAATGGAAGAATATGCTTCAGAAAACCCATATTTAGAAATGAGTGAAGGAATTGAAGTTATTTTTTTTGATTCATTGAAACAAGTAAATACAACCCTTACTGCTAACTACGCCATTCATCGCATTAATGAAAATATTATGGAAGCCAAAAATGATGTAGTGGTAGTAAATGAAAAAGGTGAAAAATTAAATACAGAACATTTAGTTTGGAAGCAGGATTCGGCAAAGATTTATTCTGATGAATTTGTGAAAATTACTACTGAAGACGAAATTTTAATGGGAGAAGGCTTTGAAGCCAATGAAGATTTTACCAAATGGAAAATTAATAAGATTAAAGGAACTATCTTGCTTAAAGAAAATAAGGATTCAACTGCTGTTGCTAATCCTTAATTTTTTAATTAGAGATTAGAAATTTGTAGACTGAACAATTAACAATATGAACAAAGTAATAAGATTTTTAGAATTAATGTGGCTAGTAATTGCTATTATTAGTGGTGTAATAGGAATATATCATCTTTTTTTTACTGCTACAGAGGATGCACTTTTCTTTTTTATGCTGACTGCTTTAGCAACAATTTTATATTTTTTAAGAAGAAGACAAAGACGAAGAATGGGCCAATAATTTTTTATAACTTTACACCAATATATTTAAAAATTAAATGCCCTCGCCAGATATTATTTACATCCTAATTGCCATGCTGTTCTCAGCACTATTTTCCGGAATGGAAATAGCTTTTGTTACCGCTAATCGACTTAAAATTGAGCTGAGCAGTAAAAAAGGCGTCTTCTCAGGAAAAATACTCTCTTTTTTCTTAAAAAATCCTGCTAAATTTATTAGTGCCATGCTTATTGGAAACAATGTTGCACTGGTAATTTATAGTATTTTAATGGCAAAATTGTTAGAGCCAATAATTTATGAAAAAATAACGGCAAATGATTTTATTGTGCTGCTTATTCAAACTATAATTTCAACTATATTAATACTTTTCTTTTCTGAGTTTTTGCCAAAATCGCTTTTAAGAATTAATCCTAATAAAGCACTTACAATAGGGGCAATTCCATTGCAAATTGTGTATGTAGTACTTTACCCATTTACCTTATTGGTGTTGGGAGTTTCCAACTTAATCCTTAAACTTTTTAGAGTAGATACATCAGAAAGCGACATGGCTTTTACCAAAATAGATTTGGAACATTTTATGACCAATATTCAGCAGAAGAAAGAAGAAGGAGAAGATGTAGATAATGAAATTCAAATTTTCAAGAATGCTTTAGATTTTTCTAGTGTTAAAGCTCGTGATTGTATGGTTCCCAGAACCGATTTGGTAGCTATGGATATTGAAATTCCTTTGGCAACCATTAGAGATAAATTTATAGAAACAGGCTTGTCCAAAATATTAATTTATAGAGACTCTATTGATAATATTATTGGATATATTCACTCTAAAGAGTTGTTTAAAAAACCTAAAACGGTAAAATCTATATTGTTGCCCATATCTATTATTCCTGAATCTATGCCTGCCAATCAAATTCTACAGGAATTTATAACCCTAAGAAAAAGTGTAGCTGTTGTGGTTGATGAGTTTGGCGGAACATCAGGAATTATTACTACCGAAGATATTATTGAAGAAATTTTTGGTGATATTGAAGATGAACACGATAATGAGGAACTTACAGAGATTAAAATAGATGAAGATTTATATCAATTTTCGGCAAGATTGGAAATTGACTATATTAACGAAAAATACATGCTCGACTTACCTGAATCTGATGATTACGAAACATTGGCAGGGTTAATCATTTCTATAGATGAATCTATTCCTGAAAAAGATGAGGTTATTAGGCATAATGGTCTTGAAATCAAAATTGATAAAGTAAGTAACAATAAGATTGATTTGGTAACTATCCGTATCACAGATAATGACGAATAAAATTTTATTCTAAAAATTAATAATGAAATTCTTACTAGGACTATCGTTTTTTTTATTATTTGTTGAGCTTGTTGCGCAGCCTGATTCAAATTATTTTCAGCAAGAAGTAAATTATGAAATTCATGTTGCGTTAAATGATGAACTGCATCAGTTGGATGGAAAAGAAACCATTTGGTATAAGAATAATTCTAAAAAAACACTGAACTACATCTATTTTCATTTATGGCCCAATGCTTATAAAAATTATAAAACTGCTTTAACGAAACAGTTGTTGGAAGAAAATAATACCATGTTGTATTTTTCTCACGATAAACATTTGGGTTTTATTGATGGATTGGAATTTAAAGTAAATGGTGAAGTAGCTATTTGGACTATTACCGAAGAAAATGAAGATGTTGCCATTGTATATTTACCGGAGTCACTTTTGCCAGGAGAGTCAGTAGAAATTTATACGCCTTTTAGTGTAAAATTACCCTTAGGTGTTTTCTCACGACTGGGACATATGGAGCAATCTTATCAGATTACCCAGTGGTATCCTAAACCTGCTGTTTATGATGAAAATGGTTGGAATCAAATGCCTTATTTAAATCAGGGAGAATTTTATTCTGAATTTGGCACTTTTGATGTATATATTACTTTACCTAAAAACTACAGGGTAGGTGCAACAGGTGATTTAATTAATGGCGAAGCTGAAATAAAATGGCTTGATAGTATTGCTGATTATACTGCAACAATTGAAGAATTTGATGCAGACATGTCTTTCCCGGAATCTTCTTCTGAAACAAAAACGCTTCATTATCATCAAGAAAAAGTGCATGATTTTGCTTGGTTTGCCGATAAACGATATCATGTTTTAAAAGGAGAAGTTGAATTGCTTAACTCAAAAGAAAAAGTGACCACTTGGGCAATGTTTACCAATAACGAAGCCAATTTATGGAAAAAAAGCATTGAATATTTAAATGATGCTACTTACTATTATTCCTTATGGAATGGCGATTATCCTTACAAACATGTTACTGCTGTAGATGGAGCTTTAAGTGCGGGAGCAGGAATGGAATATCCTAACGTTACGGTAATTGGACAATCTGGTGATGCTTTTGCTTTAGAGACAGTAATTATGCATGAAGTAGGACATAATTGGTTTTATGGTATTTTAGGAACAAACGAACGTTTACATCCATGGATGGATGAAGGTATCAATTCATTTAATGAGTTGAGGTATGTAAAAACTAAATATCCAGAAAGATTGTTAGTTGGAGAACTAGATGATAAAAATGAAAAAGTTTTTAATTGGTTCGATTTAGCCAGTCATCCACATAAACATCAATACGAATTGGCTTATTTGTTAAATGCTAAAAGAAATAAAGACCAACCTATAGAATTACATGCTGCGGAATATACTCCTTTAAATTATGGAGGAATTGTTTACTCAAAATCTGCTATTGTTTTTGATTATTTAAAAAATTATTTGGGAGAGGAAAAGTTTGATAAATGTATGCAACGCTATTTTCAGGAATGGAAATTCAAACATCCACAACCAAAAGATTTAAGAAAAATTTTTGAAGAAGAAATTGGCGAGAACCTAGATTGGTTTTTTGATGATATGATAAAAACTACCAAAAAAATTGATTATAAAATTACCAGAAATAAAACTGATACCCTTGGAAATTTGTTGTTGAAAATTAAAAACAACGGTAAAATAAACGGGCCTTTTTCTATTTCTGGGATTAAAGACGGAAAAATTGTAGCTACACAATGCTATGAGCCTATTGCTAAAAAAGCTTTTGTTCCTTTTGAAAAAGGCGATTATGACAGCTATAAAATTGATGCTCAGAAAAACATTCCTGAAATAAATAGACAAAACAATACACTTAAAGCGAAAGGATTGTTTAAAACCATGGAGCCTTTACGCTTGCAGTGGATGGGAAGCATAGAAAACCCTGATAAGACGCAGTTGTTTTTCTCACCAATAGCAGGTTGGAATAACAACGATAAGTTTATGATGGGAATGGCTTTTTATAATTCTCTTATACCGTCTAAAAAGTTCGAGTACATTTTGGCTCCGCTTTATTCATTTTCTACGAACGAAATTAATGGTTATGCTTCCGCTTTTTACCATATTATGCCCAATACATTTATACAAAATATGGCAGTAGGTGCAAGTGCAAAATCTTTTACTATGTTAAATTATGGTGAGCAGCAATTGAAGTACTATAAAGTTAATCCGAAGATTGAAATAGATTTTAGAAAAAACAGAGCTAGACAAGCGAATAGCACATTTTTTAGTTATGAGTTTGTAAATATTTTTGAAGAAAATACCAATTTTTCTAAAAGAGATGAAAACGGCAAAGTACTTTACGAAGACACGTTAAGTTATTTCTACATCAATAATGTAATTGTTGGAGTGAAAAGCAAGCATCCTATAAATCCGTATATGTTAAAAGCAAATGTACAGCAACATCAAGATTTTGTGAAATTAAATGTAGAAGCACATTATGGTTTTGCTTACAAAAGACCAGGAACAGGTTTAAATTTTAGATTTTTTGTCGGAAGATTTTTGTATAATAGAGATGAACAACAAAATAGCCGTTTTAATTACAATTTTAGTGGAACTGAAGCATCAGACTACATGTATAACGAGTTGTTTTTAGGTAGAAATGATGTAGGCAGATATAAACAACAAATTGCGATGCTAGATGGAGGTTTTAGAAATCCTGTAATTCCTGAATCGCAAGGGCAGTTTATGAAAGCCAATAAATGGATGAACACAGTAAATATAGAAAGTAGTTTGTTTACCAAACACCTTAGTTTATATGCTGATGTGGGAATGGCAGCAACGCTTACACGAGATTTTTCAGGTAATGAAGTGGACAGAGTTTCCGATTTTGCATATAATTTTGGTGTAGCGGTAAATGTTATACCCGATTTTTTTGAAATATATTTTCCAATCACATCTTCAGGAGAATTAAATCAATTGAAATATCAAGATAAAATTAGGTTTGTATTGAACCTAAAATTGATACAACCATTTGAGTTAATTAGAAAATTTGATATGTAATTGTCTGCAAAAATTATGTAGTTTTGATTTTAAGATGACTAATAAACCCACCAAAATATACTTTGCCTCAGATTTTCATTTAGGAGCACCTAATCATGAAGAAAGTAAAAAACGTGAAGCTAGAATAGTAAAGTGGTTAGATGAAGTAAAAAAAGATGCTTCGGAAATCTATTTATTAGGCGATATTTTTGATTTTTGGTTTGAATATAAAACTGTCATCCCTAAAGGATTTGTTCGTTTGCAAGGAAAAATTGCTGAGATTACAGATAGTGGTATTCCTATTCATGTTTTTACAGGCAATCATGATATGTGGATTTTTGATTATTTACCTAAAGAATTAGGAATTAAATTATATAGAGAGCCTATTATTCGTGAATATGATGGAAAGAAATTTTTCATAGGACATGGAGATGGACTTGGACCGGGCGATAAACAATACAAAATGTTAAAAGCAGTTTTTGCCAGTAAAGTTTGTCAATGGTTATTTGCACGTATTCATCCCAATTTGGGAATAGGTGTAGCTAATGCGTGGAGTAGAAAAAGTAGAAAAAACAACATTACCTATGATGAAAAATTTGAAGGAAAAGAAAAAGAGTTGCTCTATCACTTTTGTAAAGACTACCTAAAAAAAGAACATATCGATTATTTTGTTTTCGGACATCGCCATTTACCCTTAGAAATTCCAATAAGTGAGAATTCCACTTATTTTAATTTAGGAGAATGGATAAAGCATAATACCTATGCAGTTTTTGATGGTGAAAAATTGGAGTTGAAAGAGTTTGTATGAATTTACTATGATATTTTTGTAACTTTTTTAGCCTTTAAAGGGTAAATTATAATCCAATTTTTTAAATCTAAGCCTTTTATAAGCAAAACAAAAATTATACTTGTTTTAATTTACTGTAAACTAACAAACAATGATTATGTTTTTAATAAAATATATAGTAACAACTCATCTAATTGTTTTTAGTTATGTAGCATGTTTGTCACAAACCAATGTAATTCGTATTTATACTGATCACAATGGATTTTTTACCAGTAGCACCGCTAGTCCTCAAATAGCGGATGTCGCTACCCATCACTTATTAGCATTTGAAAGTGGAGGGACAACATGGTCCACAGGAGTGAATGATGCAACGTTAACAGCTAATGCTGTAACATTTACACCACAAGTATTTCAAGCCATGCCGGCAACAGTGAATGGTAGTAATTCCAGTGCATTAATTGGAATTGGAAGACAATTTGGTGGTTTTAGTGGTGGTAACGGTTGTGCTCCTCCTGTAGTTCCTGCCGGAGGAAATAATGTTTCCGCTTACTTAACCGATGGTATAAATGGATTAGATTTATCAACCGCTATATTTAACATTGGTGGAAATATTCAATATACTGTTGCAGGAATAGATGCTAGCTCTATAGGTGATGGCGTTCCAGATATTATTATTACACAAGCTGGGGATGTAAATGGTTCTTTGCTCGATCAATTCCGATTTTTAGACGCATCAAATAATCTTGTTGGTAATCAGGTTGCTGTAAACTTTAATGGTGTATCAACTGTTGCTCAACCAACTTGGAAGTTTTATAACATAATAGGGCTAGCTTGTGGTGGTTCTACAGCATCTTCTAGAAATTTAAGGCTATTAGCATTCGATTTTGCTGATTTGGGAATAACAGTAGGAAATTATGCTACAGTAACTAAATTTCAGCATCAGTTGACACCTAATACTGATGTTGCTTTTGTTGCTTATAATATGCAGTCTATAGAAATTCTTCCTATTGTACTATTAGATTTTAATGTAGAGGTAAAAAATAGTACTGTTCAATTAAGTTGGCAAACAGCCTCTGAAATAAATAACGATTTTTTTACTGTAGAAAAAAGTAAAGATGCTATAAATTGGAAAGAAGTTTTGAGAAAAAGTGGAGCAGGAAACTCTCAAGAAGTTTTACATTATAAAGATGAAGACAAGTTCCCTATTTTAGGCACTTCTTATTACCGTTTAAAACAAACCGATTTTGATGGAGAAAGTACCTATTCACACATTGTACCTATTAATTACAGTAATAATTATTTCTCTATTTATCCTAACCCGGCAGATGGATATGTAACCATCCAACTAGAAGACATTCCTAATAATGTGGTGGTACAGATTAAAGATGTATTAGGAAAAACTTTATTGGAACAAAAAGCAAACTCTACTAATACTTTAATTAATGTTAGCTCATTACCTAAAGGCATTTATTATGTTGAATTAGTAAACGAGTCTTATAAATACGCTAAAAAATTGGTGGTTCAATAGAAAGTTTATAAGGTTAAGAATTTATCTTTTAATGATTATCTGTTTACTATTAATAATTCACTTTAGAACATCAAACCTTGAATTTTCTTTCGAATTTTAATTAAAGACTAACAGTTGATTTAGTTCTTGATAATTTGGAACATAGTTGTATATTTGTTGCTATATGAAGAAATTATTATTGTTTTTATTCTTACTACCTTTTGTTGTTAAAGCACAGCAGAAAGAATCTTTTAAAGAAAGTGCTTATGTAACCCAATATATTTATGATAAGGCGCCAAGCTATACGAAAAACGATAAATATAACAGACTAACTTATATGTTTTCAATAATCGCAGGGAAGCAAATTAGTAATGAATTAAATTCTGACTTATTATTGAATTGGCAGGAAATGGAAGTTTATTTGAATGAAGTGCTTCAAAAAGTATTGCCGAAAGAGTTGAAAAATGATAGTGCCATTCATGTTTATATAAGGAAAGAAGGTACTTTTGGTGCAGACATGACTCCTGCTGGACAACTTTATATTAACTTAGGTGCTTTTTCTGAGTTAACTGATGAAGCCACGTTAGCAGCCATGATGTTGCATGAGTTAGCACATTGTTATGAACAACACTATTTAAAAAGATTTTTAATTAACCAAACTTCAGGAATAGATTGGGGGTTTTTTGGGAGCGATAAAAAACCTTCATCGCATTTTTCTCAAAGTCAGGAATTAGCGGCAGATTCTTTAGCTTCTGTCTGGTTAAAACAAACGCCTTATTTCCATTCAGGATTGCTAAATTATTATAGAATTTTAGAGCGTTTAGAACAAAAAAAGTTGGCTAGAATGGAACACAAGTGGGAATTGAAAAATCCACATTTCCCCCCATCAAAAGAACGAATTGCTTATTATGAAAAAGACCAAGAATATGCTAAACCGAATTTAGATAGTAAACAACTTTTTGCCGTAAGTGAAACACAATTTAACACACTAAAAAACCAAGCAAAATCACTTATTTTAGAAGCGCTTTTAATTAATCCAGTTGATGGTACTTTTGATGAATGTATAGAACGAGCTTTTGCATTTCATTTACTAGATCCATTAAATTCCACGTATATATTCTATTTAATGGAAGCCATTAGAAGACAATGCTATGTATATAATAACGATTGGAATCAAAATTTTATTACTTATCGTTATTTAGATACAACTATTATCGATAATGTAAGAAAAAAAATTCCTTTAAAATATAATTTATTAGAAAAATTTGACACAAGATTTATAGCTCTCAATCCAGTAGAATTAAATAACATTAAAGCTCGTTTTTATTGGGATGATCCGCCATTTATCACTTATGAGCAAGCCTTCGAGTATTTTTTTAAAATTGCAAATAAACTTGGAGACTGTAAGGAATGTTTGTTATCTTATGCTTTAAGTTATGAATATGATAAAAAATTACGTGATTTATATCTAAAAAAATATTTAGCTCAAAGTGATACTAAGTATGGTTTATATGCATCTACCTTGCTTCAACAAGATATTGAAACAACGGTTTCAAGTAAAAAACTAGTGATAATTGATGGTGTTATTTTTGCCATTAGAGAAGGGAATGATCTTATTTATCTTGAAGATAATGAGTCGAATAAAGCTGTTATTAGAGATGAAATAATTAGTGAATTAAATAATGAATTCGATGATAGACATTTTGTTTTAATGGAAGATTTAAAGAATGAAAGCTTTAAAAATTATGTATTGTCAAGTCAATTGATGGATCAGTTTTTTGGTAGAGGAGCCAATAAGTTTAAATTGTATTATTTAGAACCTAATTTTACCCAATTGTTTAAAAGTTATGATGTATCAGAAGTTGAGTTTATTCATATTGAATATGTAGAGTTTAGGAAGGCTTCAAAAGAAATGGAGAGTATGAAACACGCACATCAAACACCTTATAAAGAATTGTTAGACAATCAAGACAATCAAAAAGCTATGGATTTGTTTTGGCTTGGTTTTACAATAAATAACAGTACTACCTTTCCATTCTATTTTTATTTTAATGAAGATATTCTCATAAGATCTAAAATATCAGGTAAAGCAGCAATAATCTCTAATATTAAAAAGGAAATTAGCAGATAAGTAGTTGTAGTGTTTAGGTGTTGGTTAAAATTTCTTCACTTACCATTCCATCAGTAATTCAAAATTTAACCCTTACCCCTAAAAAACCTCTTATTCCCTGAAAAGTAGTATAAACATAAGTAGGATCAAAAGTATATCCATTAGGATTGTCAGGTGAATCTACATTTTTATCAAAAGGATCATTGGCTCGTAAAATGGAAAAATTGGGAGGAGTGAAGTTCAGTAGGTTTTTAACTCCTCCATAAATTTCCCAACCTTTTTTAAATTCTTTAGTAATTTGTATGTTTTGAATACTGTACCAATCGGAATACTCCGGACGAAAATCATTTTCTACTAAAGGTAATTTCATTGGTCCATACACATTTCCTGTGTAATCAATTTTAACTTTCTGCTTTGTAAATTCATAACTCACACCAAAAGTACCAGAAATGTTTTCAGTTAGCAATTGAGGTTGCTTTTCTAAACTTCCTAATTCATTTTCACTGACTTCAAACACTTCCATAAAAGTACCACCTAATTTTATGTTTAGAGGAGCTGAAAAAGTAATGTCCATATCAAAACTTATACCTCTTGAAACGGCATAACCATTTAAGTTTTCATAAATAATTTGCTTAGAATTAGTTTCGTAATCGGGTATGATTTTATTGTTGAAGTAAGTGTAAAAACCACTAATATCAAAATTGATAAAGCCAAATTTGGTAGTAATCATTTTTTGATAATTGAGGTTGGCATTGTACGAAGTTTCGGGAGCTAAAGAGCCTTTAATTACTATTTCTCTGGCTCCTGTTGTCGCAGCATGGTCTTCGGTAAACAAATTTACTACTCTGTACCCTGTTCCTAAACTTAGTCGAATGGTGTTGCTTTCATTAGGTGTCCATTTATAGTTAAAACGTGGTGTAAAAATATTTCCATGTCGGGAATCGTAATCGTACCGTAAGCCTACTAATGTCTTGTGTTTGGTGTTTATTTTATAACTATGTTGAATAAAGATTCCTGGTAGAAAAGCATTGTCAGGTTTGTTTTTAGGATTTATGGTGTCAGGTGTTTGAGTTGCAGCAGTATTGTCATCATAAAAATTATATCTTAAAGCAGTTCCTATAAGCCAGTCGTGTTTGCCAATTTTTTTATCCCAAAACAACTGACCAAAAGCAATTTTTTGGTGGGCGATATAAGGCACATTCCCATAAACAGAGTTTTGTTGATGGTCGGAAAATGAAAAACTGCTCATTAGTCTTTCTTTAAATGGAAGCTGATATTTTCCAATAATTTCGTAACGACTGGTATAAATGGATTCACCATAAATACTATCACCACCTCTAAATTCAGGAGTCCACTGCATTTCACCTCCCCAACGGTCTTCATAAACATAACGCATAGCTATAGAAAGCTCTCGGTTTTCTTTACGTTGAATGTCCCATTTATTAAATATAGAAATTCGATCTTGAAGTGTTAAATCAGTAAAATTATCTCCATTGTTATCTATTGGGTTCGAATAATTAAAATAATTAATACCGAGCATAGAGGTTATTTTTTCACTGATTTTAAACCCCATGCCTATATCAGTGTTTATTTCTCCCCAAGAGGTTGCAAAAACATCAACAGCTAATTTCGGACTATCTTTTGGATCGAGGGTAATAACATTTATTAAGCCACCAACAGCTTCAGAGCCAAATAAAGTAGATGCAGGTCCTTTAACCACTTCTGTTTGGGCTATCATACTATTCGGAATTCCATTTAATCCATAAACCGTTGAAAGTCCTCCAACAATAGGCATTCCGTCAATAGTAACCATGGTGTAAGGACCTTCCATGCCGTTAATATGAATGTCTCCGGTATTACAAACACTGCAATTTATTTGCGGACGAACACCGTTAACAATTTGTAAAGCTTCAAATAAAACAGGAGTAGGGTTTTTAAGAAAATAAGTAGGTTTATAAACTTTTATAGGTACAGCCGATTCTTTTATAGAAACTTCACGTAAGGTACCCGTAACCACAAACTCTTCTATTTGTGTGGCTGTTTCTTCTATTGTGATGTTTAATGTAATGGTTTTTCCACTTTCAATAGTAATGGTTTTTTTATAATGTTTGTAACCAACCGCTGAAACTTGAACAGTATAAGTACCAACAGGGATGTTGTTGAGTTTAAACTTTCCATTAACATCTGCAGCAGTGCCTAGTTTTGTGCCTGACAAACCAACATTGGCAAAAGCTACAGCATTATTATTACTACTGATAACGCCATCTATTGCACCTACTTGACTATAAATAGTTATAGGAAGATAACAAACAAAGAATAAAATGGTAAGTAAACTTTTTTTCATTACATAAATAATTATTTTGCAAATATATAAAATAAAATTTAGATTAGTCTAAAAATATAATTTTATATATGTAATAAATCTTTTATACATTTGTAAAAAAAAAGCAAAGATGAATTCATTTACTGAAGAGAATTATTTGAAAGCCATTTATAAATTGAGTTTAAATGGGGTTCAAGGGGTTTCTACCAATGCTATTGCAGATAAGTTAGCAACTAAGCCTTCTTCTGTGACCGATATGATTAAAAAGTTGGCAGATAAAAAGTTGGTTAGTTATCAGAAGTATCAAGGAGTAAATTTAACTAAAAAAGGTAGTGATGTAGCAGTTTCTATTATTAGAAATCATAGGTTGTGGGAAGTTTTTTTAGTAGAAAAACTAAATTTTAAATGGGATGAAGTACATGATTTAGCTGAAGAGTTAGAGCATATCAATACTCATAAACTAACAGAACGCTTAGATGAATTTTTAGGATTTCCTAAGTTTGATCCGCATGGAGATCCTATTCCCGATAAGGATGGAAATATTATCCAGCATAAAGATGTAACATTGTCAGATTTAATAAGAGGAGAAAAAGCGGTAGTAGTAGGGGTTAAAGAACATTCTAAAAGTTATTTAAATTATTTAGAACAATTGCAATTGGTGTTGGGGGTAGAAGTTGAAGTAAAAGATATCGTAGAATTTGATGCTACTATGCAAATTTTAGTCAATAATAAACAAGTGATTATTTCCAATCAAGCAAGTAAAAATCTAATAGTTAAGAAAATTTAGAACTCAGAGATTACATTTATAAATATCAAACCTTGAACATTTAAAACTATGGAAGAAGTAAAACTTTTTTTTGAATCAATTAGTCCAATCCAACAAGCGTTATATGCATCTTTATTTACTTGGGGGTTAACTGCTATGGGAGCTGCATTTGTATTTGTGTTTAAAACTATGAATCGTGCTTTTTTTGACGGAATGTTGGGTTTTACTGGAGGAGTAATGGTGGCAGCAAGTTTTTGGTCGTTGCTAAATCCTGCTATTGAGATGAGTGATGGAGAAGGTTTTGTTCAGGTAATTCCTGCAGCAGTTGGGTTTTTAGGAGGAGCAATGTTTTTGTTTGGGTTGGATAAAATATTACCTCATTTACATATTAATTTTAAAGAGGGGGAAAAAGAAGGTGTAAAAACAGAATGGCATCGCTCTATTTTGTTGGTATTGGCAATTACGTTACATAATATTCCAGAGGGCTTAGCGATAGGGGTTTTGTTTGGAGGAGCTGCTATGGGGTTGGAAGGAGCAACTATTGGAGGTGCAATTGCATTGGCAATAGGTATTGGAATTCAAAATTTTCCGGAAGGAATAGCAGTTTCTATGCCGTTGAGAAGACAAGGTTTATCTCGTTGGAAAAGTTTTAATTATGGACAACTCTCTGCAATAGTAGAGCCACTTGCTGCTGTGTTAGGAGCTTGGGCAGTTTTTACTTTTCAGCCAATTTTACCTTATGCATTAGCTTTTGCAGCTGGAGCAATGATTTATGTAGTAGTAGAAGAAGTAATACCTGAAACCCAAAGAGATAAATATACCGACATTGCTACAATGGGGTTTATTGTTGGGTTTATTGTGATGATGAGTTTAGATGTGGGATTGGGGTAATTGAGGCGAAATAGGCAAGAGGTATTAGAAGTTAGTAATTAGGGTAGGAAACAAATAACGATTAATAAATAACGATAAACAAATAACTTTTCTAATTTTGAAGCGTGAGCAATAAAATCAATATAAAGAATAGAAAAGCTAAATTTGAGTATGAGTTCTTAGAGACTTTTACTGCAGGTATTCAGCTTACCGGTACAGAAATAAAGTCTATAAGAGCTGGGAAAGCTAATATTGCAGATGGATATTGTTTTTTTAATAATGATGAATTGTTTGTGAAAAATGTTTTTATTGCAGAGTATGACCAAGGAACTTACAACAACCACGAACCACGCAGGGTAAGGAAATTATTGCTTAATCGCAGCGAACTAGATAAATTAGTAAAAAAGAAAAAAGATGTTGGGTTAACTATTATTCCCGTTAGTTTATTTATCAATAACAAAGGTTTTGCAAAGTTAGAAATAGCGCTGGCAAAAGGTAAAAAACTTCACGATAAACGAGAAACATTAAAAGCAAAAGATACTAAACGCGAGATGGATAGAGCTAAGAAGTTTTAATTGTTTTGTTTATTTCTAGTGTTTAATTACTTTTTCAGTTTTCACCAAATTATTAGATTCATCCATTATTTTCACGAAATAAACTCCACCTGAAAGTTGATTAAAAATTTCCAATGTAAGTTTAGATTTTCCAATAGTATTTGTTTCTGAAATTACTTCTCCTAATATATTTGTGACAAATATTGTGTAATCAGTATCATCATTGTTGTTGAAATTGATATGCAACATATTGTTTACGGGATTAGGGAAAATGTTGATAGTTCCTAAACTAACTCTTTCAATTACAACAATTTCAGAATTTTCCCATTTTCCATCAAAGTCAACTTGTTTCAAACGATAGTACATGGTTTTATTTTTAGGATTATTGTCTATGAATTGATAGTTTAGTACTTCATTAGAATTACCTGCCCCAGCAATTGTACCAATAGATGAGAAATTTTCTGCATCAACAGAAGCTTCTACAATAAAATAATCGTTATTTATTTCAGAAGTTGTTGTCCAATTAAGCACATTTGTTTCTTCAACCGCTTCACCTGTAAAGCTTAATAGTTCTATAGGTAATGGTGTGCAAAAACCAGGTACAGAGGAGACTAAAGCATCCCATCCAGCTCTGTTTACAACGGAGGTTGCCCAAAACTGAAACGTCATACATTGTCCAGAAGAACAAAAGTTTAATACATTAGAGCCTATACCACAATCTCCCATCGGGTTGTTTGCTCCTGTAGAGCTATTGTCGTACATAACTGGAGAACTTGTGTTTGGACCATTATAAATTCTCATCCAATCCCATCCGGAAGTGGTATTCCACATGGCAAATTCTCTAAAATCAGCAATAATATACTGTCCTGCCGCTGCGCAAATAGTTACTGTAGTAAAGCAGTTGCAGTTACAGTAATTACCTGTAGAAACAGCAGCATCAGCACAAGGATCTCCGCCTGGGCCACCATCATCATAAAAAGTTATAGTTGTATTGGCAGTCATATTGTAAGTAGTACTCGAGCAAGCTGTAGGTATTAAGTTAGGACCAGTCGGACATGCAGGACAAGGTCCTCCACAATCTATACCTGTTTCTCCTTGATTTTGAATACCATCACTACAAGTAGCTCCTCCACATGAGGTACAAGTAATAGTAGTTGTACAACAACTTGTGGCAGTTCCACAGCTAGAGTTAGTGTTCCAGTGAATATAGTAAGTTCCACTTGTAGGGGCTGTGAAGGTTAATGGAGAATTACCACTTGCTACAACAGTTCCGTTGTAAGTTCCGCTTCTTATTGTTACATAACCTCCACAACTATTTGATAACTGATATGAATTTCCGGCAATAACATTGCTTATGGTACTGTATTCTGTTTGAAAATTACATGTGCTAATTGTTACAGAAGTTGTATTAGTTGGTGCAGTAGCACTTCCATAAGATGAAGTGTTTAAACAGCCGCTTGGTGGGGGAGTTCCGCATGAGGTACAGGCCCATTGTAAAGTCATGCATGTAGATTGGCTCGTACAATTGAACCTTGAAAGAAGTACATGTACTGTACCTGTAAAAGTGGCTGTCCAGGTTATGGTGGATTGTACGCCACAATTATCATCATTATAAGCGTATGATACAGTATGAGCTGTATTCCATAAAGTTAATTGTGTATCAAAATCTGTATCTCCACAGGTTGTCCATGTGTAAGTTTGTCCGGAAGTGACACTATATGCACTCCATTCACTACCAAAAACACATGTGCTTACAGTAACTAAACTATTAGATGTGGTGGATTGTGTAGCTGATGGAAATTGTGAACCAAAGTTAGAACATTGAGAAAAAACGTCTCCGATAAATAAGTTTAGAATTAATATGGTTATTAAATAATTATTTTTTTTCATGACTGATAATCTCTAATTAAATAATTTATTATTAAGTGTTAATACTTAATAAATGCTCAGTATAAATACCTACTTTTTGTAAAAATAAATTAAATAAATTAGAATAAAAAAAAAATTTTTAACAATTTGTTGATTATTCGTCTAAAATGTTATTTGTAGAAGTTGGTGAAAAATAGGTGTATAGTGATTTTTGGGTAAAAAAAAAGCACGAAAAACTTCGTGCTTTTTGTGTTAATATTTTTTATTAACAATTAATTAAAATAATCTTTCATTTTATCGAAGAATCCTTTTTCCTTTCCACTTAGTTTGGGTTGAAAATTTTCAGAAGTTCGTAGTTTCTCAAGGGCTTCTTTTTCTAATTTAGTAAGTTCTTGTGGGGTCCAAACATTAATGTAAATTAAGAAATCTCCTTTACCATAACCTTGTATATTAGGCAGCCCTTTGCCTTTTAGTCTTAGCACTTTTCCACTTTGAGTTCCTGGTTCAATTTTCACTTTCACTTTTCCGTCAACCGTTGGGACTTCTATAGAAGTTCCCAATGCGGCATCAACAAAGTTGAGGTATAAGTCGTACAATAGGTTTACACCGTCTCTTTTTATGGTTTCGTGAGGTATTTCTTCTATTAGTATAATTAAATCTCCGGCAATGCCGTCTTTTGGTCCTGCATTACCTTTTCCTGAAACAGAAAGTTGCATTCCATCTTCCACTCCAGCAGGAATGTTAATGGATATGGTGTCTTCTTTTCTAATTAATCCATCACTATTAGCATCCGCTGGTTTTTTGTCAATTATTTTTCCATCACCACCACAAGCAGGGCATGGTGAAGAAGTTTGCATTTGCCCTAAAATAGTATTAGCAATTCTGGTAACTTGCCCTGTACCATTGCATTGGGTACAATCTTTAAAAGTTACATTTTCGGCATTAACTAATTTGTTTACTTTAATTTTCTTTTCAACACCATTCGCTATTTCTTTTAAGGTCATTTTCACACGAACTCTGAGGTTAGTTCCTCTAGAGACTCTTCTCCCTCTACTTTGTCCGCCTCCAAAACCTCCAAATCCACCTCCGAAAATATCACCAAATTGGGAGAAAATGTCATCCATATTCATTCCACCACCACCAAATCCACCTCCGGCTGCTCCACCAACACCTTGATGGCCAAAACGGTCGTAGCGTTGTCTTTTTTCAGGATTACTTAGTACTTCATACGCTTCAGCAGCTTCTTTAAATTTATCTTCAGCAGTTTTATCGTCAGGGTTTTTATCCGGATGGTATTTAATTGCCATCTGGCGATAAGCTTTTTTTATTTCAGCTTCAGATGCATTTTTAGATATGCCTAATACTTCGTAATAATCTCTTTTACTCATTATTGTTGTTAATCGTTTTTTGTTAATCGTTTTTTTGTTATAGAGGTCAATTTCAAACTATAAACCTTAAAATCTTTTATTGCCCTACAACAACTTTGGTATATCTTATCACTTTTCCATTAAGTGAGTAGCCTTTCTCAACTTCATCAATTACTTTTCCTACTTCTTTTTTACTAGGTGCCGGAATTTGAGTTATTGCTTCATGGAATTCAACATTAAAAGGTTCCCCAACTTGTGATTTGGTTGGCTCTAATCCTTTTTGTTTTAGAATGGAAAGCATTTTTTCATGAATTAATTTCATTCCATCTTTTACGGAATCAATATCTTTTGCATCTTGCATTGCTTTTGAAGCTCTTTCAAAATCGTCAATTACAGGAAGTAAGGCAGTTATTATTTCTTCACCAGCCGTTTTAAATAAATCTAATTTTTCTTTTTGAGTTCTTTTTCTAAAATTTTCAAAATCAGAATAAAGACGAAGGTATTTGTCTTTGGCTTCTTGCAGTTCTATTTCCAATTGCTCTTCTTTTGTTAGTTCTTTTTGTTCTTCCTGATTTTCTGAAGCTTTTTCTTCATGCTTTTCTTCACTATTGGCTTGGATATTCTCTTCCTGAATATTTTTTTCTTCTTCGTTTGTTGTTGTCATCTCTTCAAAAATTTAAAAAATAGTTTTTTAAGGAAGTCAAAAATACTACCATTTGAAATGAAATAGTCAATTTGTCATAATTTTGTTGTAATGTCAGGAATTAATGACAAATTAAGCTTAAGGTTTGTTCTAAAAATTGATTTTTTCAAAAAAAATATGGGTAAGGAATTATTTTTTTTCGAATTTACTTAGTGCGTCAATCAGTGCTTCACCTCTTAAGTTTTTGGCGATAATTTTACCATCACCATCTATTAAATAATTAGAGGGAATTGAGTTTACGTTATAAAGTTGAGCACCTTCAGAATTCCAGCCTTTAAGGTCGCTAGTGTGGTTATCCCAAATTAGTCCGTCCTTTTCAATAGCTGCTTTCCAGGCGTCTTTATTGGTGTCTAACGAATATCCATAAACAGTAAATCCTTTACCATTTTTAAACTTGGTGTTCTTGAATTTATTATATGCTCTAACAACAGCGGGGTTTTCTTTGCGACAAGGTACACACCATGATGCCCAGAAGTCAACCAATACTACTTTTCCTTTTAATGAAGATAAAGCAATTTCTTTTCCTTCTGGATTGTTAAATTTTAAATCAGGAGCTTTATTTCCTACCTCTAATCCTGTATTTTGTTTGTACATAAAGCCAACAGTTACTAATATCATTAATAATAGTGCAAATGTGGTTTTAAATTTTTTGATGATTTCCATGTGTTAATAGTTTATTTTGGGGAACTAAAATCAATATTAATGCCGAATTACAAACGTATAATTTCAGCACCGATTTTGTTTAATCTAGTATCAATATATTGGTAACCTCTGTCAATTTGTTCGATGTTGTTTATAATACTTGTTCCGTCTGCCGACATTGCAGCAATAAGCAAAGCAACACCAGCTCTAATATCAGGAGAAGACATAGTGGTAGCTCTAAGATTGTAATCTCTATTGATTCCAATAACGGTTGCTCTATGCGGATCGCATAAAATAATTTGTGCTCCCATATCTTTCAGTCTATCGATAAAAAACAACCTACTATCAAACATTTTTTGATGAATAAGAACGGTTCCTTTTGCCTGAATAGATGTTACTAAAATAATACTTAATAAATCGGGAGTGAACCCCGGCCATGGGGCATCGTAAATTGTTGGTATAGAGCCATCAATCATTCGTTTAATCTCATAATGTTTTTGAGAAGGAATGTAAATATCATCACCTTTAATTTCTAATTGTATTCCTAATCTTTCAAAAGTTTCAGGAATTCTTCCCAACATATCAACTCTACAGTTTTTTATAGTAATTTCAGATTGAGTTGTTGCTGCCAGCCCTATAAATGAACCAATCTCAATAAAATCAGGAAGTAAAGTATGAGTACAACCATTCATTTCTGAAACCCCTTCAATTTCAAGTAAATTAGAACCAACTCCTTTTATTTTTGCCCCCATACTATTTAACATAGAGCAAAGTTGTTGTAAGTAAGGTTCGCAGGCAGCATTGTAAATAGTAGTTTTTCCTTTTGCCATTACGGCAGTCATAAGAATATTAGCAGTTCCTGTTACAGATGGTTCGTCAAGCAAAATATATTTTCCTTCAAGTTTATCTGCTTTAAGTGTGTAGAAGGTGTTTTTGGCATCGTATTCATAAGTTGCTCCTAATTTAGAAAAACCTAAAAAGTGAGTGTCTAAAGGTCTTGCTCCAATTTTGTCACCACCTGGTTTAGGCATGTAAGCAATTTTAAATCGAGTTAAAAGAGGACCTAAAATCATTATAGAACCTCTTAATGAAGCAGCTCTTTTTTTGAATTGGTCGCTTAATAAATAATCAAGGTTTATATTGTCGGATTGAAAATGTACTGTTCCATTTCCGGCACGGTCAACTTTAACACCTAGTTCTTCCAATAAATCAATTAAAAAATTCACATCTCTAATATCTGGAAGATTGTGTAAAGTAACTTTTTCTGCAGTTAGTAATACAGCACATACCACTTGAAGTGCTTCATTTTTGGCACCTTGAGGTGTTAGTTCTCCTTTAAGTTTTGTTCCTCCTTTAATTTGAAAACTTCCCATTTAATATCTTCTTTTTTTAAAGTTGTTTTTTGAACGTTGATTGTTGTTTTTCTTTCCTTTAGAGGTATTAGTTTGTCTTTTGGATTTGTCAACAGATAAAATTTCGTCTGTACTTAAAAATTCAAAAGTATCTTCTAATTGTAATTTTCCTTGCGATAAAGTTTTTAAATCCGCAAGAATTAATTCGTCATTAACACTATCTCTATTAAAAGTAAGATAGGTTTTTTTCATTAGGTTAGCGATTATTTTAATAAGAGCATTTTTTTCTTCTTTTTCTTCAATAAGAATAGCTTGCTCTATTAGGTTTTCTATGGTTTTTCCATAGTGTTTAAATTTTATATTGTTTTCCGGATAAGCTAATTTTTCAGGTTTTTTAGCAATTGCTTCTCTGTCAGGAAGTGGGTAAGGAGAGTCAACATCTAATTTAAAATCTGAAATAATAAAAAGATGATCCCATAATTTGTGCTTAAAATCTGCAATATCTCTGAGGTGAGGGTTTAATTGCCCCATGACACTTATTATGGCATTGGCAATTTTGTTTCTTTCTTCTTTGTTTTCAACAGTCATGGCATGGTCAATCATTTTTTGAATATTTCTGCCATATTCGGGAATAACCATTTTAGGTCTTCGGGTATTGTAGTCTTTTTCTATGTTTTGCATTGTTTATTTATTATGTTCAATTGTACTTAAAAATCAAAAGTAATTATTTTTTTAGGGATTGTATTAATTCGTCTAATTTATCACAGTTAATTTGGCAAATTTTAATAAGAGTTGCTTAGTGCCACTTTGTTGAAAATTAACGGTTGCTTTTCCGTTTTCAAGGTTAGTAATTATTCCGTTACCAAATCTTTCATGATTCACCATAGTACCCTCTTTTAAGTCCAAGCTTTCAGCACTTGAGGTCGCCACTTGTTGGTTAAGAGGGATTTTTTTTAAGTTTTTAGGTAACGGTGGTGGAGTATGCTGTTTTATTTTTTGCTGATTAGAGCTTTTATAATTAGATTTATTTTGATAGTTTGAGGAATAAGCTTTTCTTTCAAAATCGAAAGGTGCTGGTTGAGATGAAGGAATTGATTTTGGTGTTTGGAAGTCTAAAAAATCATCATCTATTTCAGAAAGAAAACGACTTGGTTCATTAAATTGTGCTGTTCCAAATTTATATCTTGAAACGGCATAAGAAAGTGTAAGCGATTTTTCTGCTCTTGTTACAGCAACATAAAAAAGTCTTCTTTCTTCCTCTAAGTCTGCTCGTGATGTAAGTGATAATTGAGAAGGAAATAGATTTTCTTCCAAGCCAACAATAAATACGTGAGGGAATTCTAAACCTTTTGAGGCATGGATAGTCATTAATGTAACTTTATTTTTATCTTCATCTTTTTCATTATCTGCATTGGTTAGTAGTGCCACGTCTTGCAAGAATTCCGGCAAACCTCTTGGTGTAACATCTTCTTCTAACTCATTTTCGTTTTCACTAAACTCTTTTAATCCATTTAATAATTCTTGAATATTTTCATATTTACTAATTCCTTCAGGAGTTCTATCACTAAAAAGTTCTTTGAGAATTCCTGATGTAGAAGCGACTTCATGTCCTAAATCATAAGCATTTTTAGTTTGTAATTGAATTTGGAAACTTCTAATCATTTCTACAAATTGGGCTAACTTATTTTTAGTTCCATTATTAATATCAACAGGATAGTAATTAATGTTGGTAATAATTTCCCAAATAGGTTTTTGTTGGTTTACGGCAGTAATAGAAATTTTGTCAAGAGTAGTGTTCCCAATTCCTCTAGCAGGATAATTAATAACTCTTTTTAGCGATTCTTCATCGTTAGGGTTAACAATTAACCTAAAATAAGCCAACATGTCTTTCACTTCTTTTCTTTGATAAAAAGAAAGTCCACCATAAATTTTATAAGGAATGTTTTTTCTTCTTAATGATTCTTCAATAGATCTTGATTGATTGTTGGTTCTATAAAGAACTGCAAAATCTTTGTTTTTAGCTTTTTCTTGCTGTTGGATATCAAAAATAGCATTGGCAACAATTTTCCCTTCTTCATTTTCGGTAGCAGCAGCGTAAACTTTTATGTTATTACCTAGCTCATTAGAAGTAAAAACGTTCTTTTCTAATTGATGTTTGTTATTTTTAATGATGTTGTTGGCAGCTCCAACTATGGTTTTGGTTGAGCGGTAATTTTCTTCTAATTTAAAAGTTTTTAATTCTGGATAATCGTTTTTGAAATTTAAGATGTTTTCAATGTTAGCTCCTCTAAAAGCATAAATACTTTGAGCATCGTCACCAACAACACATATATTTTGAAAAACAGCTGCTAATTTTTTTACAATAATGTATTGAGAAAAGTTAGTATCCTGATACTCGTCAACTAAAATGTATTTAAAGCGATGTTGATATTTATGCAATACATCAGGAAAATCCTTAAAAAGAATATTGGTTTTAAACAGTAAATCATCAAAATCCATAGCTGAGGCTTGGAAACAACGAGTTTCGTAAGTTTGATAGATTTCGCCAATTCTAGGTTTAGCTGCCTGTCTGTCTTCGCTTTGAAGTGTCACGTCATTAACGTATCTTGTAGCAGAAATTAAATTGTTTTTAGCACTAGAAATTCTGTTTAACACTAAGTTGGGCTTATAAATTTTATCGTCAAGACCTTTTTCTTTTAAAATGGTTTTGATAAGGTTTTTAGCATCTTGAGTATCATAAATTGTAAAATTAGAAGGATAACCAATTTTTTCAGATTCGGTTCTTAAAATACGGGCAAAAACTGAGTGGAATGTCCCCATCCAAATGTTTCGAGCTTCATTGTAACCAATAATTTTCCCAATACGCTCTTTCATTTCCTGAGCGGCTTTATTGGTAAAAGTAAGTGACAAAATGTTGAAAGGGTCAACACCTTTGTTTATTAGGTGAGCAATTCTGTAGGTAAGTACTCTAGTTTTTCCAGAGCCGGCACCGGCAATTACCATTACAGGACCTTCAGTATTAGTAACTGCATCTTGTTGTGCAGGATTTAATTCGTTTAAATAATTCATAGAACAAAGGTAAGTCTATGAAGAGTATTATTTACCTATTGTGGAAAACTTTGTCAAGTTGAAAATAATCTATGCAACTCTTTTTGATTAATAAACGTCATGCATTTGTTATCTATTAAATAAGTAAAAATGTTATATTAAACTAAGTATTATTTGTTTAATAACATAAAATATTTTTATATTTGACAATTAAATTTCAATTTTAAAACATAATAAAATAAACATAAATAATTAATTATGAAAAAAATAATTTTTACTATAAGCATTGTTTCTGCTAGCTTGTTTGGGTACTCTCAAAATGTTGGTATAAATACAACAGGAGCACTTCCAGATGCTTCTGCGGGGTTAGATATAGACTTTACTAATAAGGGGTTATTGGTTCCTAGAATTTCGTTAACATCAACAACAGATGTTACAACTATACCTGCCCCTGCGACAAGTTTATTAGTTTATAATACTAATGCAGCTATGACAGGAGGTGCGGTTGGTTATTGGTATTATGATGGAACACAGTGGGTGCAAGCATTAGGTCCACAAGGTCCTGCGGGACCCGCAGGACCAGCTGGCCCTACCGGTCCTGCTGGCCCAACAGGAGCCACTGGTGCAACAGGTCCTGCCGGTCCTGCTGGCCCACAAGGTCCTGCCGGTCCAACAGGAGCTACGGGTGCTACGGGTGCTACGGGCGCAACAGGACCAGCTGGTCCACAAGGCCCTGCCGGTCCAACTGGTGCGACAGGTCCTCAGGGTCCGCAAGGTCCAATGGGGCCTTCTTGGACGTTGACTACGCCATCTTTTAATGCAAATGGAAATGTTATAGTAAATGGTACTGCTGGTTCAGGTGGTCCCGTTACTTCTACACAAGCGGCATGGTTAACTACTGGTAATGCTGGTATTGCCGCAGCAAATTTTATTGGGCCAACAAATGCAGCAGATTTTAAATTTAGAACCAATAATTTGGAAAGAATGACCATTGAAGCTAATGGGGATATTGGGATTAGAACTACTGCTCCCCTTACTAGTATTCATTATAGTTACAACACAGTTCTTTCTCAGTTTCATACTATGTGGGATTTTAATAATACTACAGATGCAATTGCAAGAGCTCAAAGTTTAAATGCAGGAAATGGTAGTAGAGGTTGGTTTGGAATAACAAACTATAGTGGTACAGCTTTAGCAGCTAATGGTTTAATGGGATTAGCAATGAATGCTACAGGAACAGCTTCTGGAGTTGAAGGGTTTTCTAATAGTACTGCAGGTAATGGAGTTTTGGCTGGTTTTGTTGGAGGGAATACTTTAACAGCTACAGGTTGGGCATTGTTTTCTAATGGATGGGCAGGAGGAACAACTGCTTGGCAAAATGTATCTGATCAAAGATTAAAGAAAAATATTGTTACCATAGATGGTGCTTTAGATAAAGTGATGAAACTTAGAGGGGTAGAGTATAATTTTGACAATTCTAATTTTCCCGGATTAGGTCTAGATACTCAGGCAAAGCAAATTGGTTTTATAGCTCAGGAGGTTGAGAAAGTTTTTCCATATATCGTTAGGGAAGCAAACTTATATTCAACCTCAGGAGAAATGGATAATGGAATGTCTCGAGAGCAAAATGTACATAAAGTTAAATCTTTAAGTTATACTTTGTTAGTTCCTGTTTTGGTAGAAGCTATAAAGGAGCAACAAACTATTATAGAACAGCTTGAAAAAAGAATTGAAGCATTAGAAAATAAATAATATAAATTTTTGCTGTTTTCTATTACTTTAAATATTTAAAGTAAAATAATTAACAAATTAACAAGATGAAGAAGTTATTATCTTTTACCATATGTTTATGTATAGGATTATTACTGTCCCCTATTTTAAAATCTCAAAATAATGCGCTTGTTTTAAATGGTGCAGTTACAGTTATGAATGGAGGAACTGCCGCAACACCTATTTATTTGGTGGTTAACCAAAACAATCCATCAGGTATTGTTAGAAATGGAGGGCATATTCATTCAGAAAATCAATATAACTATGTGAAGTGGGAAACCGGTACTAGTTCGGGGAGTTATGTAATCCCTTTTGGTGTAGGAGGAAATTTAGCAGATTATATTCCTTTTACATTTAATAAGACTACTACTAATTCTACGGATATTCAGATGTCAACTTGGTTTACAAATGTGCCAAACTTTCCAAAACCAGCAGCGACAAATGTTGGCCCAGTTACCAATATGTTAAATTTTGCAGATTCCGTTCAATATGCTATAGATAGATTTTGGGATATTCAGGCTGCAAATAATACAACAGGGGATTTGACATTTTCTTATAGAGGAGTTGAAAATACAACTATTAATCCTACTGGGAATGTAAGAACGCAACACTGGAATGGAACGTCATGGGATGCTCCTGTAACTCCAGGTACGCCAGGTGTAACTGCAGGTATCGGTTCTGCTGGGCCATTTGTTGGTCAAAATACTTTTTCACCTTGGGTGTTATCTGTAATTCCTGTTTGTCCAGAAGATACTATTAGTTATGCGGGAAATCCTTTTTGTAGTAATGATACAAATACTTATTCTGTTTCTCATACTAATGGTACTTTAACTGGTACTTATTCAGCAACACCAGTAGGGTTGTCATTAAATACTACTACAGGAGATATTGTTCCAAGTTCAAGTACACCTGGTGTTTATACGGTTACTTTTACTGTTCCGGCAACACCTACTTGTCCTCAATATCAAACATCAACAACTGTAACAATAGATGCTGCTGATGATGCAAGTTTTGCCTATAGTACTACTACTTTTTGTATAACAGGAACAAATCCAACTCCTACAATAGGTGGTACAACAGGAGGAACGTTTACAATAACTGCTCCTGGATCAATTAACTCATCAACAGGAGAAATAAATTTATTGTTAAGTGGATTAGGAACATTTACTGTTTACTATAATACATCATCGGCAGGAAATCCATGTCCGTCTGTAGATTCAGTTCAAGTAACAATTACTGCAGCACCAATAGCCACCTTTAGTTATGATGCTCCTCAATATTGTTTAGATGCAGCAAATCCTGTCTTAACCTATGCGCCAGGAGCAAGTGGAGGAACATTCACATCTAATCCATCAACAGGCTTGAGCTTAAATAGTTCTAACGGAGCAATTGATCTATCAACAAGTTCGCCAGGATTATATACTGTTTATAATACAATAGCTGCCTCAGGAGGTTGTGCTGCAGCAACAGATTCTACAACCATAGAATTATTACAAGTTGATTCTGCAATATTCAGTTATTCGCCAACAACATTTTGTATAACAGGTACAAACCCAACACCAACCATTAGCGGAACAACAGGAGGTACATTTACAATAAGTACTCCAGGTGTAATTAATAGTACCACTGGAGAAATTGATTTAACGAATAGTGGATTAGGAACATTTACTGTATATTATAATACTACATCAGCAGGGAACGATTGTCCTGCTTTAGATTCAGTTGTAGTGAACATTGTAAATGCACCAGGAGCTACGTTTACTTATAATAATTCACCATATTGTCAAGGGGATACTAATGAGTTGCCGGTGTTTACGGGAAATAATTTTGCAGGGACTTTTTCATCAAATCCTGCAGGATTGGTTTTTGTAAGTACTTCAACAGGAGAGTTAGATTTGACTAACAGTACGGCAGGAACATATATGGTATATAATAACATTCCAGCATCTGGAGGATGTGCAGCAGCTGTTGATTCTTTTCAAGTAACTATTAATTCAAGCTATTTTATTGCACAAGCAGTTCAAATTTGTCAAGGAGATAGTATTATGTTGGGTGGAGCATTTCAAACAACAAATGGTGTATATAATGATACTTCAGCTACTATAAATGGATGTGACAGTATTATTTCAACAACACTTACCGTAAACCCGGTAGTAGTTTCACAGACAACAGCAGGAATTTGTCAAGGAGATAGTATAATGTTAGGAGGTGCATATCAAACAACAGCAGGAGTTTATTATGACTCATTAACAACTAGTTTAGGTTGTGATAGTATTATCGAAACAACCTTATCTATTACACCACAAAATACTATTGTAATAGACCCTGTTCTTCCATTGTGTTTTGGAGATGATATTGTACTAACAGCAACAGGAAGTGGAAATGGAACAATTACTTGGTATGCTGATGCTGCTGGAACTATAGTATTAGGAACAGGTAGTCCATTAGTAATTCCATCAACTTCTATAGGTGTGTTTACATTCTATGCAAGTGAAGTAGGAGGTTGTGACTCGCCAATAGATTCTGTTCAGGTTATAGTTGGAGGAGTGCAAGCTGTAATTAATGCAAACCCAACAACAGGTTCAACTCCGTTGAATGTATTTTTTGGGAATGGAAGTACAACTGGTTTTGGAATATCCTATACTTGGGATTTTGGAAATGGAAATACAGATACTATTTTTGAGCCATCACAAACGTACAATAATACAGGAACTTATACTGTTACACTTATAGTAACCGATGGTATTTGTTCTGATACAGCAACTGTTACCATAACCGCAATTGGTGAGTCTGTTATTATTATTCCAAATGTATTTACTCCTAATGGTGATGGAAGTAACGATATGTTTATGGTTGGTGGAGAAAACTTAGAGGAAGTTGAAGGAGTGATTTATAATAGATGGGGACAAAAGCTATATGAGTGGAATTCTGTAACAGGAGGATGGGATGGAAGAACCTTGTCGGGAGAAGTTGTTCCTGATGGAACATATTTCTTTATTATAAATGCAAAAGGAACTGACGAAAAAGAATATTTTGAAAAAGGAACAGTTACCTTGATTAGATAAAGAACCATAATATGATACAAATTAACAAAGGAGTGAGCTAGTCTCACTCCTTTGTTTTTCTGTTAACTTATAATAAATTTAATGGATTTCCTAAAAAAATTAACAAGCTATTGTTTATATAAAAAATAATTGTATTTTTGCACTCCATTTTTTTAGGGATACTAACTATTTTAATTAAATAAATATGCCAACTATACAGCAATTAGTAAGGAAAGGAAGAACAACTTTAGAAAAGAAAAGTAAATCTGCGGCTTTAGATTCATGTCCGCAAAGAAGAGGTGTGTGTATCAGAGTTTATACAACAACACCAAAAAAACCTAACTCAGCAATGAGAAAAGTAGCTAGGGTAAGATTAACCAACCAAAAAGAGGTGAATGCATACATTCCCGGAGAAGGTCATAACTTACAAGAGCACTCTATTGTCTTAGTTAGAGGTGGAAGAGTGAAAGATTTACCAGGTGTTAGATATCATATCGTGAGAGGTACATTAGATACTACAGGTGTTGAAGGAAGAACTCAAAGAAGATCTAAATATGGAACTAAACGTCCTAAGAAAAAATAATAAATACCAATTAAATATAAAGGTTAATATAACAAAATGAGAAAGTCAAGAGCAAAAAAGAGAGTATTACTTCCAGACCCTAAATTTAGTGATGTTTTGGTAACACAATTCGTTAATAATTTAATGTTGGACGGTAAGAAGAGCGTTGCATTTAAATTATTTTATGACGCACTAGAAATTGTAGGACAAAAAGTTACTGAAGAGAATAATTTAGATGTCTTTAAAAAAGCATTGAAAAATGTTACTCCAGGGGTTGAAGTTAGAAGTAGAAGAATTGGAGGGGCTACCTTCCAAATCCCACAACCAATTAGAGATGAAAGACAAGTTTCTATGGGTATAAAATGGTTGATAGGATATGCTAGAAAGAGAAATGAAAAAACTATGGCTCAGAAATTAGCAGGAGAAATAGTTGCAGGGTATAAAGAAGAAGGAGCTGCTTTTAAGAAAAAAGAAGATACGCATAGAATGGCTGATGCTAATAAAGCATTCTCTCATTTTAGATTTTAAAATACAAAAAAGTAATTTACCATGGCTAGAGATTTAAAATATACGAGAAATATAGGTATTGCGGCACATATTGATGCCGGAAAAACTACCACAACTGAAAGGATACTTTTTTATGGTGGGGTGAGTCATAAAATTGGCGAAGTACATGATGGTGCTGCTACAATGGATTGGATGGAGCAAGAACAAGAAAGAGGTATTACTATTACTTCAGCTGCTACTACTTTAACTTGGCCTTATAGAGGAGATAATTATCATGTAAATATTATTGATACTCCTGGTCACGTTGATTTTACAGTTGAGGTAAATCGTTCATTAAGAGTATTGGATGGATTAGTATTCTTATTTAGTGCTGTTGATGGTGTTGAACCACAATCAGAAACTAACTGGAGATTAGCTAATAATTACAACGTTCCAAGAATTGGTTTTGTAAACAAAATGGATAGATCAGGAGCTGACTTTCTTAACGTTTGCAAGCAAGTAAGAGAGATGTTAGGTAGTCATGCCTTACCATTACAATTAAATATTGGTGCTGAAGATGATTTTAAAGGAGTTGTTGATTTAATTAACTTTAAAGGAATTGTTTGGAATGAAGATGATTTCGGAATGACTTTTAATGAAATTGAAATTCCTGCAGATATTGTTGATGAAGCAAGAGAATTAAGAGGTAAATTATTAGAAGCAGTTGCTGAATTTGATGAAACCTTAATGGAAAAATATTTTGAAGATGAGAACTCATTAACAGAAAGAGAAATTCTTGATGCATTGAGAGAAGCAACAATCTCAGGAAAAGTTGTTCCTATGATGTGTGGTTCTTCGTTTAAAAATAAAGGAGTACAAGCAATGTTGGATATGGTAATGGAAATTTTACCTTCTCCATTAGATCAAGAAGCAATTGTTGGTATTAATCCAAAAACAGATGCCGAAGAAAAAAGAAAGCCTTCAGTAAATGAACCATTTGCTGCATTAGCATTTAAAATTGCTACAGATCCTTTTGTAGGAAGATTATGTTTTACTAGAGCATATTCTGGAAAATTAGATTCGGGTTCTTATGTTCTTAATACTAGAACAGGAAACAAAGAAAGAATTTCTAGGATTTTCCAAATGCATGCCAATAAACAAAATCAAATTGATTGTTTGATGGCTGGAGATATTGCAGCTGTAATCGGATTTAAAGATATTAAAACAGGAGATACATTATGTGATGAGAAACACCCAATAGTGTTAGAATCTATGGTGTTCCCTGAGCCGGTTATCGGTATCGCTATCGAGCCTAAAACTCAAGCAGATGTTGATAAATTAGGCGTTGCACTTTCAAAATTATCGGAAGAAGATCCTACATTAACTATTCATACTGATGAAGATTCAGGTCAAACTGTATTAAGTGGTATGGGTGAGTTGCACTTAGAAATTATCTTAGATAGATTAAAAAGAGAATTTAAAGTAGAGTGTAATCAAGGTCAACCACAGGTAGCATATAAAGAAGCAATTACAGGAACTGTTGATCATAGAGAAGTTTACAAAAAACAATCTGGTGGTAGAGGTAAATTTGCTGATATAGTATTTACTGTTGAACCACAAACAGACCCTGAAAAATTAGGACTTGAATTCGTTAATGAAATTAAAGGTGGTAATATTCCTAGAGAGTTTATACCTTCAGTTGAAAAAGGATTTAAAGAAGCAATGAAAACTGGTGTGTTAGCTGGTTACTCTGTAGATAGCTTAAAAGTAACATTAAAAGATGGATCTTACCACGCAGTGGATTCTGATGCATTATCTTTTGAGGTTGCTGCTAAAATGGCTTATAGAAATGCATTACCTAAAGCAGGACCAATTTTGTTGGAACCAATAATGAAATTAGAAGTTGTTACTCCAGAAGAGAATATGGGTGATATTGTTGGAGATTTGAACAGAAGAAGAGGTCAGGTAGAAGGAATGGATGACAGAGCAGGAGCTAAAATCATTAAAGCTAAAGTGCCATTGTCAGAAATGTTTGGATATGTTACTTCATTAAGAACAATGTCATCAGGTAGAGCAACATCAACAATGGAGTTCTCTCACTTTGATCCATGTCCGAAAAATATTGCTGATGAAGTAATTGCTAAAGTAAAAGGTAAAGTAGAAGCATAATAATTTTATATTATAAATAATAATGAGCCAAAAAATTAGAATAAAATTAAAATCATACGATTTCAACTTAGTTGATAGATCAGCTGAAAAAATCGTTAAGACTGTTAAATCAACAGGTGCTATTGTTAATGGACCAATTCCATTACCAACACACAAAAGAATTTATACAGTATTAAGATCACCACACGTTAACAAGAAAGCTAGAGAGCAATTTCAATTATGTTCTTACAAAAGATTAATTGATATTTACAGTTCTTCTTCAAAAACAGTTGATTCTTTAATGAAGTTAGAGTTGCCAAGTGGTGTTGATGTTGAAATCAAAGTTTAAGTAAATTAATTATTAATATAAAAACAAAGTAAAATGCCAGGATTGATTGGGAAAAAATTAGGTATGACTAGCGTTTATAGTGCCGAGGGTAAAAATATACCATGCACAATTATCGAAGCTGGTCCTTGTGTTGTGACACAAGTCAAAAAGGTAGATACCGATGGCTACGAAGCTGTTCAAATTGCTTACGGAGAAAGAAAAGAAAAAAATACTCCAAAAGCTTTACAAGGACACTTCAAAAAATCAGGAACTACACCAAAAAGAAAAGTAGTTGAAGTTGATGGATTGCAAGATTCAAAAGTTGGAGACCAAGTTACGGTTGATATGTTTATTGAAGGAGAATGGGTTGACGTTGTAGGAACATCAAAAGGTAAGGGTTTTCAAGGGGTTGTTAAAAGACACGGTTTTGCCGGTGTTGGAGATGCAACTCACGGTCAGCATAACAGACTAAGAGCACCAGGTTCTCTTGGAGCAGGTTCTACACCATCTAGAGTAATGAAAGGAATGAAAATGGCGGGAAGAATGGGTGGAAAAAGAGTTAAACAAGTTAACCTAGAAGTGGTTAAAGTTTATAATGATAAGAATTTAATAGTACTTAAAGGTTCAATACCTGGTCCTAAAGGTTCTTATGTAGTAATCGAAAAATAAATAGGAGGATAACAAATGGAACTAGTTATTAAAAATATAGAAGGAAAAGATACAAAGAAAAAAGCTGTTCTTGATGATACAGTTTTTGCTATCGAACCTAATGATCATGCTATTTATTTAGATGTTAAACAATATTTAGCAAACAAAAGACAAGGTACTCATAAGGCAAAAGAAAGAGGAGAGGTAAAAGGAAGTACTAGAAAAATTAAAAAACAAAAAGGTACAGGTACAGCTAGAGCTGGAGATATTAAAAACCCATTGTTTAAAGGTGGTGGTAGAGTTTTTGGGCCAAGACCAAGAGATTATGAGTTTAAATTAAATGTAAAACAAAAAAGATTAGCTAGAAGATCAGCTTTAAGTTATAAAGCAAAAGATGGAGCTATTACAATTTTAGAAGACATTAATTTTGAGTCTCCAAAAACTAAAGAATATGCTTCAATTTTATCTAATTTAAATATTTTAGATAAAAAATCTTTAATAGTTATTCCTGATTCAAATAAAAATGTATATTTGTCGTCCCGAAATTTGAAAGGGACCAAAGTAGTAACTGCTTCTGAAATAAACACTTACGATATTTTGAATGCAAATATGGTAGTTATTTCGGAAGGATCTATAAGCAAAATTGAAGGAATTTTAAGAAAATAATGTAAGATGGAGATTATAATTAAACCTGTTATTACTGAAAAAATGACTTCTCAAACGGAGAAGTTTAATCGTTATGCTTTTGTTGTAAACAAGAAAGCCAACAAAATTCAAATTAAAGATGCAATTAAAGACATGTATAATGTAACAGTTGAATCTATTAATACAATGAATTATGCTGGTAAATCTAAATCAAGATACACAAAAGCAGGATTGGTTTCAGGAAGAACAAATAATTACAAAAAAGCAGTTGTAACCTTATCAGAAGGAGAAGCGATAGACTTTTTTAGTAATATTTAAGACGTAAAGTATTTTATTAACTATACGGGGGATACAACCCTCTAAAGAGATAAACAAAAATGGCATTAAGAAAATTGAATCCCATCACCCCGGGACAAAGACATAAGATTGCTAGTGATTTCAACGAAATTACAACATCTACACCAGAAAAATCTTTAACTAAAGGTAGAAGTAAATCAGGTGGTAGAAATAACGTTGGAAAAATGACCATGAGATATATTGGTGGTGGTCACAAGCAAAAATCAAGAGAAATAGATTTTAAAAGAGAGAAGGACGGAGTTCCTGGTATCGTTAAATCTGTTGAATATGATCCAACAAGAACTGCAAGAATTGCTTTAATTTATTACAAGGATGGAGAAAAAAGATATATTATCGCTCCAAACGGTATTAAAGTAGGTCAGGAAATTATTTCAGGAAAAGGTGCAGCCCCAGAAGTTGGTAATACACTTTATTTATCAGAAGTTCCATTAGGAACAGTAATACACAACATTGAATTAAGACCTAACCAAGGAGCTAAATTAGCTAGAAGTGCAGGTTCTTATGCTCAATTAACTGCAAAAGACGGAAAATTTGTTGTTGTTAAACTTCCTTCAGGAGAAACAAGATTAATTTTAGCAACATGTCGTGCAACAGTTGGAACAGTATCTAACTCTGAGCACATGTTAGAAAGATCTGGTAAAGCAGGTAAAAGCAGATGGTTAGGAAGAAGACCAAGAGTAAGAGGTGTAGTAATGAATCCAGTAGATCATCCAATGGGTGGTGGTGAAGGTAAAAATTCAGGAGGTCACCCAAGATCTAGAAAAGGATTACCTGCAAAAGGATATAAAACAAGATCTAAAAAGAGTAAATCAAGTAAATACATTATTGAAGGTAGAAAGAAATAATTAAATTATGAGTCGTTCGTTAAAAAAACCACCGTTTGTTCATTATAAATTGCAATTAAGAGTTGACACAGCTCAGCAATCTGGAAAAAAAGCAGTTATAAAGACTTGGTCTAGAGCTTCAATGATTACACCTGACTTTGTTGGGTTAACTATTGCAGTTCATAATGGAAATAAATTTATACCTGTTTATGTTACAGAAAATATGGTAGGACACAAGTTAGGAGAATTTTCTCCAACAAGAAACTTTAGAGGTCATGCCGGTAACAAAAAAGATAAAGGTAAAAGATAAAAATTAGTATATCATGGGTGTTAGAAAAAAAGAAAGAGCACAGCAAATAAAAGAGGCTAAAAAAACATTAAGTTATGCAAAACTTAATAACTGTCCTACTTCTCCTCGTAAAATGAGAAAAGTATCAGACATGATTAAAGGACAAGATGTTTTTAAAGCATTAGGTATTTTACAATTTAGCCCTCAAGATGCTGCTAAGAGATTAGAAAAATTATTAAGATCTGCAATAGCTAATTGGGAAACCAAAAATGAAGGAGCAAGACCAGAGGAAAGTAACTTAATTGTTAAATCAATTCAAGTTGATAGTGCTAGAATGTTGAAAAGAATTCAACCAGCACCTCAAGGTAGAGCTCACAGAGTTAGAAAAAGATCAAATCATGTTACATTAATCGTTGATAGCAAAAATTAAAAATAGATGGGACAAAAAGTAAATCCAATTTCAAATAGATTAGGAATCATCAAAGGATGGGATTCTAATTGGTATGGTGGAAGATTCTATGCAGATAAAATAGTTGAAGATTACAAAATTCGCGAGTACTTAATGGCTCGTTTGCAAAAAGCAAGTATATCTAAAATTATTATTGAAAGAACATTAAAATTAATCACTGTAACTATTAATACATCTCGTCCGGGAATTATTATTGGTAAAGGAGGTCAAGAAGTTGATAAGTTAAGAGAAGAGTTAAAGAAAATTACCAATAAGGAAATTCAAATTAACATTTTTGAAATTAAAAGACCTGAGTTAGATGCTAAATTAGTAGCAGATAACATCGCTAAACAAATAGAAGGAAGAGTTTCATTTAGAAGAGCAGTTAAAATGGCGGTAGCTTCAACAATGAGAATGGGAGCAGAAGGAATTAAAGTATTAGTATCAGGTAGATTAGGTGGAGCTGAAATGGCAAGATCTGAAGGATATAAAGAAGGAAGAACTCCACTACATACTTTTAGAGCTGATATTGATTATGCATTAACAGAAGCACATACAACTTACGGAAGAATTGGAGTTAAAGTATGGATTTGTAAAGGAGAAGTTTATGGTAAAAGAGATTTATCACCAAACATTGGATTAGACAAAGGAAAAAGAGGCGGAAAAGGCGGTGGAGATAATTCAAGACCAAGAAAACCAAAAGGAGCTCCAAAAAGAAAATAATTTATAGAATACAACAGTAGTAAAAGATAAAATATCATGTTACAACCAAAAAAGACGAAATATAGAAAAATGCAAAAAGGCCACATGAAAGGAAACTCTCATAGAGGCTCACAAATAGCATTTGGATCATTTGCTATCAAATCATTAGAAGAGTGTTGGATGACAGCTCGTCAAATTGAAGCAGCAAGGATAGCAGTTACAAGATATATGAAAAGAGAAGGACAAATTTGGATTAGAGTATTTCCAGATAAGCCTGTAACTAAAAAACCAGCTGAAGTAAGGATGGGTAAAGGTAAAGGTAGTCCTGAATTATGGGTTGCTACTGTAAGACCAGGTAAAATTATTTTTGAAGCGGATGGTGTTCCATTAGAAATTGCTAAAGAAGCGTTGAGATTAGCAGCTCAAAAATTACCGGTGAAAACAAAGTTCATGGTAAGAAGAGATTATACAGAATAAGCCGATATATTTAAATAATATAAACAGATGAAACAAATAGATATTAAGGATTTATCATTAGATGATTTGAAAGAAAAGTATCAAGAACAAAAAGATGCATTAAGACGTGTTAAATTAGCACATTCAGTATCACCACTTGAAAATCCTGCTCAAATTAAACAAGTAAGAAGAACAGTAGCCCGATTGAATACTGAAATCAGAAAAAGAGCAATTCAATCATAAATTATAGTGATAATGGAAAATAGAAATTTAAGAAAAGAAAGAATAGGTTTGGTTGTTAGCAACAAAATGGATAAATCTGTTGTTATTTCTGTTGAACGTAAAGTTAAACACGAAATCTACGGTAAATTCGTAAAGAAATCAACCAAATTTATGGCTCATGATGAAAAGAACGATTGTAATATCGGTGATAAAGTAAAAATCATGGAAACAAAGCCATTGAGCAAAAATAAATGTTGGAGATTAGTAGAAATTATTGAAAGAGCTAAATAATTATGATACAAGCAGAATCAAGATTAAAAATTGCAGACAACAGTGGAGCCAAAGAGGTTCTATGCATTAAAGTGTTGGGCGGAACTAAAAGAAGATACGCTTCAATAGGAGATGTAATAGTTGTTTCTGTAAAACATGCTATGCCTTCAGGTAACGTTAAAAAAGGTGCCGTAGCAAAAGCAGTTGTTGTAAGAACAAAAAAAGAAATTAGAAGAATAGATGGCTCATACATCAGATTTGATGATAATGCAGCAGTTATTCTTAATGATGCAGGTGAAATGCGTGGAACTAGAATTTTTGGACCAGTAGCTAGAGAGCTTAGAGAAAAAGAATTCATGAAAATAGTTTCCTTGGCACCTGAAGTTTTATAAATTGATATTATAGAGAATAGTTAAGTTATGTCTAAATTACACATTAAAAAAGGCGATACAGTAAAAGTAATTGCCGGTGAATCTAAAGGAGCAGAAGGTGTTGTGAAAAAAGTTTTTACAGAATCTTTACGTGCAATAGTTGATGGAGAGAAAATTAAAAAAATCTCTAAACACACTAAGCCAAATGCTGCAAATCCTAACGGTGGAATTGTTAAAGAAGAAGCATCAATTCATGTTTCTAATTTAATGGTTGTAGATCCTAAATCAGGAAATCCTACCAGAACAGGAAGAAAATTAGATAACGAAGGAAAAAAAGTTAGATACGCTAAAAAATCAGGGGAGGTGATATCATGAGTTACGAGCCAAGATTAAAAAGACAATACAAAGATGAAATTACTCCATCTTTAATGAAAAAATTTGAGTATTCATCTGTAATGCAAATTCCTAGATTGGAAAAAATTTGTATTAACCAAGGAGTTGGTGATGCTGTTACTGATAAAAGATTAGTAGAATCTGCAGTAGAAGAAATTACTACTATTACAGGTCAGAAAGCAAATCCTACTTACTCTAAAAAAGATATCTCTAATTTTAAGTTAAGAAAAGGGATGCCAATTGGAGCAAGAGTTACACTTAGAGGTGATAAAATGTACGAATTTTTGGACAGATTAATTGCTGTTGCATTACCTAGAACAAGAGACTTTAGAGGAATTGAACCAAAAGGGTTTGATGGAAGAGGAAACTTTACGTTAGGTATTAAAGAGCAAATTATATTTCCTGAAATTGATATAGATAAAATTAAAAATGTAAGTGGAATGGATATTACATTCGTTACAACTGCAAAAACTAACGAAGAAGGTCAAGCTTTATTAAGTGAGTTTGGATTTCCATTCAAGAAAAAATAAAAAGATATGGCAAAAGAATCAATGAAAGCTCGTGAAAGAAAACGAGAAGCAATGGTTGAAAAATATGCAGAGAAAAGAGCAGCATTAAAAGCTGCAGGAGATTGGGATGCATTACAAAAATTACCAAAAAACTCATCAAAAGTTAGATTACACAATAGATGTAAATTAACTGGAAGACCAAGAGGTTATATGAGACAATTTGGAATTTCAAGGGTAACTTTTAGAGAAATGGCTTCTAATGGTTTAATACCTGGAATTACTAAAGCGAGTTGGTAATCCACAAAATTGGTTAAGGAGTATAACTGATAAAACTATCAAAGTGTACTTTATACAATAATATATAAATTAAAAAAAATGACAGATTCAGTAGCAGATTATTTAACAAGAGTTAGAAACGCTGTAAGTGCTAAGCACAAAGTGGTTGATATACCAGCATCAAATTTAAAGAAAGAAATGACTAAAATTTTGTTTGAAAAAGGTTATATCTTAAATTATAAATTTGAAGATGATGGTGTTCAAGGAAATATTAAAATTGCTTTGAAATATCACCCTCAAACAAAAGTTCCTGCAATTACTAACTTAACAAGAATAAGTAAGCCAGGATTAAGAAAATATGCTAATGCTTCTAACTTACCAAGAGTAATTAATGGTTTAGGTATAGCCATTCTTTCTACTTCTAAAGGTGTTATTACCGATAAAGAAGCTAGAAATATGAATGTTGGTGGAGAAGTTTTATGTTACATATATTAAAAAGTTAAAAGATTTAGAATTATGTCAAGAATAGGAAAATCCCCAATATCAGTTCCAAGTGGAGTTGAAATAAAAGTAGAAAAAGGGTTAGTAACTGTTAAAGGACCTAAAGGAGAGTTAACTCAAGATATAGATCCAGTTATAACTGTAGAAGTTGATGGAGATACTGTTAACGTTACTCGTCATACAGAATTAAAACCTCATAAAGCAAAACATGGTCTTTACAGATCATTAGTTGCAAATATGATACAAGGTGTTTCTGAAGGTTTTAAAACACAACAAGAATTAGTAGGTGTTGGATATAGAGCAAATGTACAGGGACAAAGATTAGATTTAATGGTAGGATATTCTCATAATATTATATTTGAAATACCTAAAGAAATTAAAGTATCTGCTGAAGCTGAAAGAGGTAAAAACCCAATCATTACTTTAGAATCTCATGATAAACAACTTATTGGTCATGTTGCTGCAAAAATAAGATCATTAAGAAAACCAGAACCTTACAAAGGTAAAGGTATTAAGTTTGTTGGAGAACAACTAAGAAGAAAAGCCGGAAAATCGGCAGCTAAATAAATATAAATCATAATAAAAAATTGTTATGGCACTAAGTAGAAAAGACAGACGATTAAGAATAAAAAGAAGGATAAGAAAGGTAGTTAAAGGAACTAACGAACAACCGAGGTTGTCTGTATTCAGAAGCAATAAAGAAATTTATGCTCAAATTATTAATGATATTACAGGAACCACATTAGTGGCTGCATCATCAAGAGATAAAGATGTTAAAGCTAAAGGTAATAAAACCGAAGTAGCATCTATTGTAGGAAAAGCTATAGCTGATAAAGCTGTAAAAGCAGGAATTACAACTATTGCTTTCGACAGAAATGGTTACTTATACCACGGTAGAGTTAAAGCATTAGCTGATGCAGCAAGAGAAGGTGGATTAAAATTCTAATAAATATAGAACAAGAAATATTTAAGATGGCAAAAACAGATAATAAAAGAGTAAGAGCTACTGAAACAGAGTTGAAAGACAGATTAGTAGCAATTAATAGAGTTACTAAAGTTACCAAAGGTGGTAGAAATTTCAGTTTTTCAGCAATAGTTGTTGTTGGTGATGAAAATGGAGTAGTAGGACACGGATTAGGTAAAGCTAATGAAGTAACAGAAGCAATTACTAAAGGGATAGATTCAGCTAAGAAAAACTGTATCAGAGTTCCAATTATTAACGGAACAGTTCCTCACGAACAAAACGGTAAGTTTGGTGGTGCAAGAGTATTCATTAGACCTGCTGCTCATGGAACAGGAGTAATTGCCGGTGGTGCGATGCGTGCTGTTTTCGAAAGTGTTGGTATAACAGATGTTTTAGCAAAATCAAAAGGATCTTCAAACCCTCATAATGTTGTTAAAGCTACATTAGATGCACTTGCTAACTTAAGAGATGCATACACAATTGCAGATCAAAGAGGAGTAGATTTAAATACAGTATTTAACGGATAGTTAAAATTTTTATAAGATGGCAAAAATTAAAGTTAAACAAGTAAAGAGTTCTATTAAACGTCCTGAAAGACAAAAAAGAACATTGATTGCTCTAGGGTTGAAAAAAATGAATAGAGTAGTTGAACATGAAGCAACTCCTCAAATTTTAGGAATGATTGCTAAAGTTAATCACTTAGTAGAAGTAGTAAAATAACAAATTAAAAAAATAAAAAATGGACTTATCAAATTTAAAACCTGCGAAGGGTTCAACAAAACAGCGTAAGCGAGTAGGTAGAGGTCAAGGATCAGGAAGAGGCGGAACCTCCACAAGAGGACATAAAGGAGCGAAATCTAGATCAGGATACTCTACTAAAATAGGATTTGAAGGTGGACAAATGCCACTTCAAAGAAGAGTACCTAAATTTGGTTTTACCAATATAAACAGAGTAGCTTATAAAGGTATTAACTTAGATGTGCTTCAAAAACTAGCTGATGAGAAAAAAGTGACTGAAATTACTTTTGAAGTTCTTAAAGCAAATGGACTAGTATCTAACAATGATTTAGTTAAAATTTTAGGAAGAGGTGAACTTAAGGCAAAATTAGATGTTAAAGTTAACGGATATTCCAAAACTGCTAAAGCTGCAATTGAGGCCGCTGGAGGTACAGCAACTCAGCTTTAATTAGTAATTAAACAGAATGAAAAGATTTATAGAGACCATAAAAAATATTTTAAGTATAGAAGAACTTAGATTGCGTATTCTAACAACACTTGGTTTGTTATTGGTTTACCGTTTAGGTTCTTATGTAGTTTTACCTGGTGTAGATTCTACTGCTCTTGAAGCTGCCAATGCTGGCGGAACAGGTGGTGGAATTATGGATTTGATTAATATTTTTGCAGGTGGTGCATTTAGTAGAGCATCTATTTTTGCTTTAGGAATTATGCCATACATCTCTGCTTCCATTGTAATTCAGTTGTTAGGAATGGCAATTCCTTACTTCCAACGATTACAAAAAGAAGGAGAAAGTGGTAGAAGAAAAATTAACCAAATCACTAGAGTGTTAACTATTGCTATTACTGGATTTCAAGCTCCAGGCTATATAGCTACTCAGGTTGCAAACTATCCTGGTGTGGTGCCTAATGAAGGTCCGCTATGGTGGTTTTCAACAGTTCTTTTATTAATCACAGGAACTATGTTCGTAATGTGGATTGGAGAAAGAATTACTGAAAAAGGTATTGGTAATGGTATCTCTTTATTAATTATGATTGGTATTATTGCTAACTTACCATCCGCATTTGTATTCGAGATTGGATCTAGATTCGGTATCGGAGGTGTTGGTGGACCAATTATCTTATTGGTAGAAGTTGCAGTATTATTATTAGTTATTTTGATTACTATTTTGTTAGTTCAAGGTACAAGAAGGATTCCAGTACAATATGCGAAAAGAATAGTAGGTAACAAGCAATATGGAGGTGTAAGAGATTACATTCCTTTAAAAGTAAATGCAGCAGGAGTAATGCCTATCATTTTTGCTCAAGCAATTATGTTTATACCAATGACTTTAGCTGGTTTTGGAGACTCAGGTGCTACAAGTTGGATTGTTACAACATTTAGTAATCCAAATGGATTTGCTTATAACTTAACATTCTTCTTAATGATTATAGCGTTTACCTATTTTTATACTGCTGTAACCATTAATCCAAATCAAATGGCAGAAGAAATGAAAAGAAGCGGTGGATTTATTCCGGGGGTTAAACCAGGAAAGAGAACAGCAGAATTTATAGATAATGTGATGTCAAGAATTACCTTACCGGGATCAATGTTCTTAGCTTTAGTAGCTATTTTACCAGCTTTTGCTGCGATATTCGGTGTAAATCAGGCATTTGCATATTTTTATGGTGGAACTTCATTATTAATTATGGTAGGTGTAATTTTGGACACTTTACAACAAATAGAAAGTCATTTGTTAATGCGTCATTATGATGGATTAATGAAGACTGGAAAAATTAAAGGAAGATCATCAAGAATGGGGATGGCAGGATAATTTAGAAGATTGATTTTAAATGGGTAAAATTTATTACAAGACAGACGAAGAGATAGAGTTATTAAGAGAAAGTTCTTTACTTGTTGGAAAAACATTAGCCGAAGTTGCTAAAATTATTAAACCGGGTGTAACAACAGCTGCGTTAGATAAAATTGCTGAAGAGTATATTTTAGATAATAATGCAAAACCGGGTTTTAAAGGATTATATGGTTGTCCGAGTACATTGCTTTGTTCAGTAAATGATGCAGTTGTTCATGGATTACCAACCGATAGACCTTTAGAAGATGGAGATATTGTATCTGTTGATTGTGGTGTGTTGAAGAACGGTTTTTATGGTGATGTAGCTTACACTTTTGAGATTGGGGAAGTTAAACCTGAAATTAAAAAGTTGTTAGAAGTTACCAAAGAATGTTTAAAAAGAGCTATTGAACAAGCAGTTGTTGGAAATAGAGTAGGAGATATAGGATATGCAGTTCAGAGTTTAGCACACGAACACGGGTATGGGGTTGTTAGAGAATTAGTAGGACACGGGTTAGGAAGAGAGCTTCATGAGGAACCTCAAGTTCCTAATTTTGGTAAAAGAGGAACCGGCATAATGTTAAAAGAAGGGATGGTTATAGCCATAGAGCCTATGATTAACTTAGGAAAGAAAGAAGTGAAAGAAGGAAAAGACGGATGGACAATTCTTACAGTTGATGGTTCGGTATCTGCTCATTTTGAGCATGATGTGGCTATTAAAAAAGGAAAAGCAGATGTATTATCATCTCATGAGTTTATTGAAGAAGTATTAAAAAATAAAAAGTAAAAATTATAAATGGCAAAACAAGCATCGATAGAGCAAGATGGAACAATAATAGAAGCATTATCTAATGCACTATTTAGAGTAGAGCTTGAAAATGGACACATTATAACTGCTCATATTTCAGGTAAAATGAGAATGAATTACATTCGTATTTTACCTGGAGATAAAGTAAAAGTGGAAATGTCTCCTTATGATTTAACAAAAGGAAGAATTTCATTTAGATATAAATAACAATAATAAAAAAATAGATACGATGAAAGTAAGAGCATCATTAAAAAAGAGAAGTGCAGACTGTATAATTGTTAGAAGAAAAGGACGTTTATACATCATTAATAAAAAGAACCCTAAATTTAAACAAAGACAAGGTTAATTTTGTTAATCATTAAAACTAGTAAATAAACTTACATTAATTAATATAATATGGCAAGGATTGCAGGTATAGACTTACCAAAAAACAAAAGAGGAGTTATCGGATTAACTTATATCTATGGTATAGGAAATTCTTCTTCTAAGAAAATTTTAGAAAAAGCTGGTGTTGACTTAAACAAAAAAGTTCAAGACTGGGATGATGATGATTTGTCTAAAATCAGAAAGATTATCAATGAAGAATTTAAAATTGAAGGAGCTCTTCGTTCTGAAGTTCAATTACACATCAAACGATTGATGGATATTGGATGTTATAGAGGTGTTCGTCATAGATCAGGATTACCGCTTAGAGGGCAAAGAACAAAAAATAACTCTAGAACTAGAAAAGGTAGAAAGAAAACTGTTGCTAACAAGAAAAAAGTAACTAAATAATAAATAAGTTCAAGGTTTGAAGTTTAAGGTTTAAAGTTAATTGCATAACTCAAGTACTTTAAACTATAAACTCAGAAATCGAAACATAAAAATTATGGCAAAGTCAAACGTTAAAAAGAAGAAAAAAGTAAATGTTGAAGCTTATGGAGAGGCTCATATTCATGCGTCTTTCAACAATATTATTATTAGCTTAACGAATACTAACGGACAAGTTATTTCTTGGTCGTCAGCCGGTAAAATGGGTTTTAAGGGTTCTAAAAAGAACACTCCTTATGCTGCTCAATTAGCTGCTGCAGACTGTGCAAAAGAAGCTTATGAGTACGGATTAAGAAAAGCTAAGGTTTTTGTTAAAGGTCCTGGAGCTGGAAGAGAATCTGCAATTAGAACGTTACACAATAGTGGTATTGTTGTAACAGAAATAGTAGATATTACTCCTCTACCTCATAATGGATGTCGTCCTCCTAAAAGAAGAAGAGTATAATAAAAAAACGTAAGAACGTAATTAATTATCGAAGGATATTGACCTTAATTCATAATTAGTTCTTATTAAATAGTAATAACATAAACAATTAAATAAAATGGCAAGATACAGAGGTCCTAAGTCGAAAATCTCTAGAAAATTTAGAGAACCAATTTTTGGTCCAGACAAGGTTTTAGAAAGAAAAAATTACCCTCCAGGACAACATGGTCCTAACAAAAGAAGAGGAAAACAATCTGAATACGCAATTCAGTTAGCAGAAAAACAAAAAGCTAAGTACACTTACGGTATTTTAGAAAAGCAATTTGCTAATATTTTTGAAAAAGCGTCTAGAAAAACTGGTATTACCGGTGAATTATTACTTCAGTTTTGTGAATTAAGATTAGATAACATCGTTTACAGATTAGGTATTGCTCCTACAAGAAGTGCTGCCAGACAATTAGTAAGCCACAGACATATTACCGTTAACGGAAGTTTAGTTAACATTCCATCATATACGCTTAAAGAAGGAGACGTTATTGGAGTTAGAGAGAAATCTAAATCGTTAGAATCTATTTCTGCTTCATTAGCTGCTAATTCTGCTTCAAAGCACGAATGGTTAAATTGGGATGGAAATCAAATGTCAGGAACTGTGATTAACCTACCGGAACGTCAACAAATTCCGGAAAACATAAAAGAACAATTAATAGTAGAGCTTTACTCTAAATAAACTTTAAACATATAGAATTATGGCAATTATAGATCTCCAAAAACCTGATAAAGTAATCATGAATAGTTCAGACGACTTTTTTGGATCGTTTGAATTCAGACCTTTAGAACCAGGTTATGGTATAACAGTAGGTAATGCACTTAGAAGAGTATTATTAAACTCTTTACAAGGTTTTGCTATCACCTCTGTTAAGATTGAAGGCGTTGATCATGAGTTTTCTGCAATTAAAGGTATTGTAGAAGATGTATCTCAAATAATATTAAATTTAAAACAAGTTCGTTTTAAACAACAGATTGAAGATATTGATAACGAAAAGTTAATAGTTACTGTTAGTGGTCAAGAACAACTTACTGCTGGCGATATAGGTAAATTCACATCAGCTTTCCAAGTATTAAATACAGATTTAGTTATCTGTAACATGGAAAAATCTGTTAAATTCCAAATGGAAATTACTATTAACAAAGGTAGAGGTTACAAACCATCTGAAGAAAATAAACCTGCAGATGCTAGTTTCGGTTCTATTTCAATAGATTCTATTCATACTCCAATTAGAAACGTAAAATATTTCGTTGAAAATTATAGAGTTGGACAAAAAACGGATTACGAAAAATTAATTATTGATATTACTACTGATGGTTCTATTCATCCTAAAGATGCTTTAAAAGAAGCAGCTAAAGTGTTAATTTATCACTTTATGCTTTTCTCTGATGAAAGAATTACATTAGACTCTCCAGAGAGTTCATCTATTGAAGAATTTGATGAAGATTCTCTACACATGAGACAGTTATTAAAAACTAAATTAGTGGATATGGATTTATCTGTAAGAGCACTGAACTGTTTAAAAGCTGCTGATGTTGATACGTTAGGAGACTTAGTATCTTTCAATAAAAATGATTTATTAAAGTTCAGAAACTTCGGTAAAAAATCTTTAACCGAATTAGATGAATTAGTAGAAAGTAAAGGACTTACATTCGGAATGAATGTAGCTGCCTATAAATTAGATAAGGAGTAATTAGTTATGAGACACGGTAAAAAAATCAATCACTTAAGCAGACAAGCACCACATAGAAAAGCTATGTTGGCAAATATGGCATGTTCTCTTATTCAACATAAAAGAGTAAGCACAACTGTTGCTAAGGCAAAAGCTTTACAAAAGTATATTGAGCCTATCATTACAAAATCTAAAACTGATTCAACTCACTCAAGAAGAGTTGTGTTTAGTTACCTTAAAAGTAAAGAAGCTGTAACTGAACTTTTCAGAGAAGTTTCTACTAAGGTAATGGAAAGACCAGGAGGATACACAAGAATCCTTAAAACTGGTTTTAGATTAGGTGATAATGCTCAAATGTGTTTTATTGAATTAGTTGATTACAACGAAAACATGTTGAAAGATGGTGGTGCTAAAAAATCTTCATCAAGAAGAAGAAGAGGCGGAGCCAAAAAAGCTGCTGAAACAACAACTACTACTGAAGCTAAAGTAGAAGAAACAGTAGTTGAAGAACCTAAAAAAGTTGAAGATGTTGTAGAAGAACCTAAAGCTGAAGAACCTAAAGCAGCTAAAGAAGAAGATACAACTAAAGAAGACAAAAAAGAAGATGAAAAGAAAGACTAATACATTTTTTTCATATAAATAAAGTTTAAAAGGCGAGCTATTATAGTTCGCCTTTTTTATTGTATTTTACTATAATATCAAAAAAGGATAATGTAATTTTGTAACAACCTAAATTTATTTACAACTATGGAAAATAAAGCTATTTTATTATTGGAAGATGGCACCATCTTTTATGGAAAACCGGCAGGTCATATAGGAACAACAACCGGAGAGATTTGTTTTAATACTGGAATGACAGGCTATCAAGAAATCTTTACCGATCCATCTTATTTTGGACAAATTTTAGTAACCACTACTTCTCATATCGGGAATTATGGAGTAAATAATGAAGAAGTAGAATCTGATTCTATAAAAATAGCAGGTTTAGTTTGTAAAAAATTCTCTAACATGTATTCTAGAGAAAGAGCTGATGGTTCACTTCAAGCTTATTTTGAAGAACACCAATTAGTAGGAATTTCTGATGTAGATACGAGAGCTTTAGTTCGTCATATTAGAGACAAAGGAGCAATGAACGCTATTATTTCATCAGAAACAGAAGATATTGAGGTATTAAAACAAAAGCTTAAAGAAGTTCCGTCAATGGAAGGCTTAGAGTTATCTTCTAAAGTTTGCACCAAAGAGGCTTATTTTGTTGGTAATGAAAATGCTAAACATAAAGTAGCTGTTTTAGATTTAGGGGTAAAGAAAAATATTTTAAGATGTTTGGCAGAAAGAGATTGCTACTTAAAAGTGTTTCCTATGGATGCAACTTTTGAAGAAATGAACCAGTGGCAACCAGATGGGTTTATGTTATCTAATGGCCCTGGCGATCCTTCTGTAATGAAACCACAAATAGAAACTGTTAAACAAATTGCTAATTCAGGTTTACCGGTTTTTGGTATTTGTCTTGGACATCAAATATTAGCACTCTCAATGGGTTTAAGTACCTCAAAAATGCATAACGGACATAGAGGTTGTAATCACCCAGTTTTAAATGTACAAACCGGAAAGGGTGAAATAACTTCTCAAAATCATGGTTTTGTGGTAAACTTTGATGATGTTGCTAATTCAAATGAAGTAGAATTAACGCATAAACACTTAAATGATAATACGGTAGCAGGACTTAAAGTAAAAGGAAAACCTGTGTTCTCAGTTCAATATCATCCGGAATCATCACCAGGACCTCATGACTCAAGGTATTTGTTTGATGATTTTATTACCAACATTGTTAAAAATGCTAAAGTAGCCGTTTAAAATTTTTTATACACTTTTACCTAATTATACTAAACCATGGAACCTAAGCAAGTAAAATGTTCATTTTGCAATAGAAGTAAGAAAGAAGTAGATGTTATGATTGCAGGTGTTACAGGGCATATTTGTAACCATTGTATTCATCAAGCACAACAAATTGTAACCGAAGAAACTTCAGGAAAAGTTAATCAAGATTTATTTGCACAAATAGAATTGTTAAAACCAGCAGAATTAAAAAAACATCTTGATGAATATGTTATTGGTCAAGATGATGCTAAAAAAGTATTGTCGGTTGCCGTTTATAATCATTATAAAAGGTTAACTCAAAAAACAATTAAAAACCACGAAGATGTTGATATAGAAAAATCAAATATTTTAATGGTTGGAGAAACAGGAACAGGAAAAACTTTGTTGGCTAAAACTATTGCTAAAGTATTAAAAGTTCCTTTTTGTATTGCTGATGCAACAATTTTAACAGAAGCAGGTTATGTTGGAGAAGACGTTGAAAGTATTTTATCGAGATTGTTACAAGCTGCAAATTATGATGTAGAAGCTGCTCAAAGAGGGATAGTTTTTATTGATGAAATTGATAAAATTGCTAGAAAAAGTGATAATCCATCTATAACTAGAGACGTAAGTGGAGAAGGGGTGCAGCAAGCCTTACTTAAATTATTAGAAGGCTCAGCAGTTAATGTTCCGCCACAAGGAGGAAGAAAACATCCTGAACAAAAAATGATTTCGGTTGAAACCAAAAATATATTATTTATTTGTGGTGGTGCATTTGATGGGATAACTAAAAAAATTGCAAGAAGATTAAGTACTCAAGTAATCGGTTATAAGAGTACTAACCAAGAGAAAATTGATGAAGATAATTTATTGCAATATGTAACTCCTCAAGATGTAAAATCATTTGGTTTAATTCCTGAATTAATTGGTAGATTACCAGTTTTAACTTATTTAGAACCTCTAGATGCTAAAGCATTAAGAAGAATTCTTACAGAGCCAAAAAATGCTATTGTAAAACAGTATATGAAGTTGTTTGAGATAGATAATATTAAAATTTCTTTTGATAAAGCTGCATTAGATTTTATAGTAGAAAAAGCAATGGAATACAAGTTAGGAGCTAGAGGATTACGTTCTATCTGTGAAGCAATTATGCTTGATGCCATGTTTGAGTTACCATCTAAAAATGAAGCTGCCGAATTAAAAATTACAATGAATTACGCTAAAGAAAAATTTAATAATTCAAAAATTAGCAATAAACTAAAAGTAGCATAGTTTTATAAGCATTTGTTCCCTAATCTTTGTATTATTGTAGAAGAATTTAAAAACCACTCACATTGGGAATAATACAACGACAAGCTTTTTTGAATACCTTCATCAATTATGCCGGGGTGGTAATTGGTTTTGTTAATGTTGTAATTTTATTTCCGTTATTTCTTAGTCAAGAAGAGTTTGGATTAACCCGCTTAGTTTTATCATTAATTTCAGTAATGGCACAGATGTCATCATTTGGTGTGCACCGAATTGCTATAAAGTTTTTTCCTATTTTTAGGAAAGAAGAACGTAAAAACAACGGATTGTTTTTAATGCTTTTTTTATTGTCAATATCTGGTACAATTATTATTTCTCTAATCTATTTTTTGTTTAAACAACCCATCCTACATTTTTATCAGGATGAAGCTAGTCTTTTTAATGATTATTATAAATGGATACCATTAGCAACATTAGGTATGGTAGTTTTTATTGTTTTTGAATCATTTTTACAAGCATTGAGAAAAACAGTATTTACCAATTTTTTAAGAAATATTGTTGTAAGG
>DATCTM010000066.1:0-3758 GCA_036567945.1 Vicingaceae bacterium | reverse complement strand
CTTTCAAAAATTTTACCTACATATAAACCGACCATTCCTAACACAGAAATAATAGCCCCAGAAAAAAAACTTAATAACAAAGCTAAGCTTGCCCAACCATCAGTTCTGTAATCTCCTAATAAATACATAATTACTAAGGTTAGAGCTGCTATAACGGATAAAAAAGATAATAAGACGCCCATTTTAACGGTAAGTCTTAGCGGTTTGTCGGAAAAAGTAAGAATGGTGTTTATGGCTAATTTCAATCGTTTTTTCATAGAGTAAGAGGACTTTCCATCTTCTCGTTCAGCATGTTGAATAGATACTTTTGCGTAGTTAAATCCAACTAATTGCTGTAACATAGGGTAGTATCGGTTGCTATCGCCAATTAATTTCATGGCTTCAACAGCTTTTCTGTTATAGCAAACAAAATTAGCAACCGTATTATCCTGATTAGTTTCTGTTAAATAACTCAATACTGTATAAAACCATTTAGAAGCTATTTTTTTTACAAAATCATCTTTTCGGTTTTCTCGACTGGCAGCAACAATTTCGTAGCCTTCTTTTGCTTTGTTGAGTAATTTATAAATTTCTTCGGGCTGGTCTTGTAAATCACAATCCATGGTAATAACATATTTACCTTTACTTGCATCTAAACCAGCTTGCAGAGCATGTTGTTGCCCACAATTTTTACTCAATTTAATCCCTTTTACGAAAGGGTATTTAGCACAGTTTTCTTTGATTTTTTTCCAAGAATCATCAGGACCGTTATCTTCTACTAAAATAATTTCGAAACTATCAGTGAGTTTGGAAATAGATTTAATAGTACGTTCAACCAGTTTGTCTATTAGGTTTTCTGCCTTGTAGACAGGGCTAACTATGGATATTTCTATTGTTGAGTTCAAATGGCTTTTGTGATTTTTTAATATTTGTTGTTTTGTTTTAAAATCGCTATATTTTTTCTGCTCTTATGAAATATTGAGCTCCAATTGGCAACCAAGATAGTAAATTTTCTGTAAAATGAAAAACCTTAAATAATTTATGTCGCGGAAAAAAAATGGTATATTTTATTTCTTTTAAAGATAGTCCACTATTTATGATTAGTTTTTTGTGGTAACTAGGTTTTAATAAAACAGCATCTTTATCGAATTCACATTCATTTACCACTTTTCTTGTAAGTGGGTTGTTTGGATTGTGCTCAAAGTTATAGAACCTGCCACCTTGTTTTAAAATACGTTTAATTTCTAATAAAATATTTGCATGCAACTGGTGCTCAATGTGGTGAAAAACCATAGATGTAAATACTAAATCAAACTCCTCATTGTTAAACGGAATTTTTACTCCGTTAAATGCAGAAAATGTAGTATTTGGAAGCTCTTTTTTTTCTGCTTGTTTAATACTTTCTTCAGAAACATCAATACCAACAATAGTTGCATTAGGAAAATATTTTCGCAAATAGATAGAACTATTACCATCGCCACAGCCAAAATCAAGAATTTTTAATGGTTTTGAATTATCTTCAAAATTTAGTAATTCTAGAATTTTATATTCACTAAAGAAATCACTATTTGCGCCACTTAAAGCAATAGCTTTATTGTGTGTTTCTCTATAACCCTCTGCAAATTCATCAAAATTATCAAAGTCTCTTTGTTTGCTCATATACTTAGTTTGCTATGTCTCTTATTTCTTGAATTAATTTGGCTTGATTTAATATCTCATCATATTTTGACTTATAATTTTGCTTTCTAATATTTTTCACAAACTCATGTAAGATATTTATAAAATGGTTTTCAGCAGGAACTTCAATATTAAACTTTTCTCCTTGCTGTTCTACTGTTATATGAGGTTTGAAATCTGGAGCAGGAGTAAAAGCTCTGTGAGCAGTAATTTTTCCTTTACTACCCCAGATTTCATAATTACATTGATAGAAATTATCGAAACCAAAAGCTACTTCACTAAATAATCCATTTTTGTTTTTTAGAAAGGCTCCACCAAAAATATCTACTCCATTTTCATTATAGCTAAGAGAAGCAGCTTTGACATTCAAATCGTTACCTAAGAACAATTGGCTGGCTCTAACGGTATAGGCAGCGGCATCTAATAATGTACCGCCTCCTAATTTTTTATTGTATCTAAAGTTATCAGATGGCAATGGTGGAAATCCAAATGAGCTTCTAAAACATCGTATTTTTCCTATTTTATCTTCTGTAATAAGTTGCTTTACAATTTGGTGTTGATTATGATAGAGAAACATAAAGTTCTCCATAATTAGTAAGCCTTTTTCTGTTGCTTTTTGCACCATCTTTTCAGCAGAAGAATAGTTCATTGCTAACGATTTTTCTATTAAAATGTGTTTGCCAGCTTCTAAGGCTTTTAACACCCATTCTTCATGCAATCCTGTAGGTAAAGGCATGTAGATAACATCAATATCTTTTTTATCAATTAGTTTTTGATACCCTTCTACAGCTTCACATCCAAATAAATTGGCAAATTCTTGAGCTTTTTCTGCTGTTCTACTAGCAACAGCTACTAATTCAAAATCGGGAATAGATAAAATTGCGGGAATAACACTTTTTTTTGCAATGTTGGCACAACCTAAAACACCTATTGTTAGTTTTTGCATAATTAGTTCATTTAAACCTTATGGTCGATAATAAACTTCTCGACTGGATATTTAAATAGTTATTAAATTTTATAAAATCTTTTAGCTGATTTAATGTCATCCAACAAAATTTTTCAGGTACTTCAACCTTAAAATCATCAGTTACCTCAATTAGCATATTTTTATTTTGTTCTTGATAAAATCTTCCACCTTCTTCGGATTGAAATGTATTATAAAGTACTTTCGCATGGTGTTTTTCAGGATTTAAAACAATATCTAAAAATTCTACCTCATATTCATTTTCTCCCTTACGGTAATTACCTGTTAAACATTGTACTGTAGGAGCTAGTTCAACAATATCAAAATTGCCGGACTCTAATTTTGCTTGCACTAAAAAGTGATAAATACCATTTATCTTTTTAATTAAAAAAGCAATAATTCCTTCTTGAGCAGATTTTACTAGTGGTTGCGTCCAACTTTTCACTTCTCTATTGCCAATTTCTGCTTTTACAGCCACTACAGAAAAATATTTATGGTCTTTATGATGAATAGAAAAATCGTCTTTTTTCCAATCACTTATACTGTTTAGGGGGATTCTTTCTACTTCCAACTCAGCAAAAGATTTTAATCGGGTAATCCAAGAAATAATATGTTCTATAGAATGTATTGCTTTTGAATTATCCAACTCCGATACAAGAAAGTTATTCAATTTTAAATCGATATCTTCTTCCTTCTTAAGGTTTTCAAAAGTGCTTAAATCTCCAAAAGGAATACCTGAAATAACTGTTCTGGTATCCATATTAATGATGTTGTCGTACTTTAATAATTCTTTTATCTGTCCTAGTGTTAACCAACAAAAATTGTTTTTGAGTTCAATTTCACTATTAATCTCCACAATCATATTTCTATTTCTTTTTTTCAGGAAACGAGCGCCTTGTTCTGATTGAAGTTGATCTAATAATACAGTTACATCTTTCCGTTCAGATAAAAAATAATCTAAATAAAACGGTGCATTTCCTTGGTGAACTTGCGTGTAATTGCTTTTTGTTGCTTGTAAAGTTGGTGAAACTTGTACCACATTAATGTTTCCGGGTTCTATTTTGGCCTGCATTAAAAAGTGTAAGGTATTATTAAACTTTTTGGTAATAATTCCTAAAAAACCTATTTCAGGTTGGTT
>DATCTM010000065.1:0-3159 GCA_036567945.1 Vicingaceae bacterium | reverse complement strand
TCGGGATTTTTACGCACCAAAAAATGGCTTCAAGCTTTTCAAGAATACCTCATTAAAAACAATGCTTTTGTTGAAAGTACATTTGATTATGCTGATTTAAAAATGGAAGCATCAACTGTCTACTGGAAGAACTTTAAAGCAAAAAGCATCATCTTTTGTGAAGGCTATAAAAATAGCTTCAATCCTTATTTTAAGCACTTGCCATTTAAATTTACCAAAGGCGAGGTGCTTAGTGTTGATTTTGAAAATTTAACCTTAGAAGCAGTTATTAACAAAGGCGTTTTTGTATTGCCTTACGATGGTGCTTATAAATTAGGGGCGACTTATAATTGGGATGAAATTGATGAAAATATCACGGAAAAAGCTAAAGAAGAGCTGCTAAAGAAAGCTCAAAAATTTATAAAAGACAACATCATCGTTAAGAAGCATGAAGCTGGTGTAAGACCTACTGTTAGTGACAGAAGACCATTGTTGGGAGTACATCATCAACACAACAATTTTTTCATTTTTAACGGATTAGGAACTAAAGGAGTAATGTTAGCTCCTTGGTTAGCTCAAAAATTTGTACGATATTTGTTGCATGATGAACCACTTCCTGAAGAAGTAAACATTAACCGATTCAATTAAAAAAATAAAATTATGAGTAAAAAAATCATCCTTCCTTTAGTAGTGTTCTTTGCACTTGCTTTTAGCAGCAATGTTGCTTTCGGACAAAAAATATTTAAAGTAAAATATGAATCACAGGCAGACTTAAAAGTATATGTGGTGGATTATGAATCGCAATGCGACTTAAAAGTGTACCATGTAAAATATGAAAGCCAAGCAAATAAAGACGGCTTATGGTATGCTGTAAAGTATGAAAGTCAGGCAGATAAAAAAGTTTATTTTGTAGATTATGAATCGCAAGCTGATTTAAAAATCTATTACGTAGATTATGAATCGCAAGCAGGATGGAAAAACAAATCTAAAGCTCATTTACTGAAGTTTTAACGTTTTAGCTAAAGCAGTAGCTTCCCATACATAAGTCGCATTCCTTATTAAGTGTCAGGATTAGGGAGCTTTATACAACTCCAACCCTTCTTCTAACCAATTTTTAAACGCTGCTACATTACCATGGTTTTCGTAGTCGGCACTACCATTGCCTACTTCATTACCATTTTCATCTAATATTAAATAATAAGGTTGGGTGTTTACTTTATACTTTGAAGATTGGTAGTGACTCCATTTTTTACCTATGGTGGTAATTTTTATGATTTTACCGTTTTCTTCTACTTCAAATTGTTCGTCTTCTGGCAAGTCTCTTTTATCATCCACATAAAGCGAGACCAATACTACATCATTTTTAAGAATTTCTATAACGCCTGGTTCGCCCCATACACCTTCTTCCATTCTTCGGCAGTTAACACATGCTTTTCCTGTAAAATCTAAAAATATTGGTTTGCCCACTTTTTTAGCATACGCCAATCCTTCCTCTATATCTAAAAATGCAGGAATACCTTGTGGACCAACATGTGTTCCTTCAATATAATCTACTGTTGATGAGTTGTTTCCAAAACCTCTGGGAGATTCACTGTATTCCATTGGTGGTGGAAATCCGCTAATTAACTTTAGTGGGGCTCCCCAAAGTCCGGGAATTAAGTAAATAACAAAAATTACCACCAAGGTTCCAAACAAGGTTCTTCCAACAGAAAGATTTTGCATAGGACTATCGTGTGGTAATTTAATAAACCCAAACAAATACATCGCCAATACTCCAAAAACACCTATCCAAATGGCTAAAAACACCTCTCTTTCTAACAAGTGCCAATCCATTACTAAATCGGCATTCGATAAGAATTTAAAAGCTAATGCCAACTCTAAAAATCCTAATACTACCTTAACTGTATTTAGCCATCCGCCCGATTTTGGTAACGAATTCATCCATCCCGGAAATGCTGCAAATAAACCAAAAGGCAACGCCAATGCCAGTGAAAAACCCAACATGCCTACAAAAGGAGCCATTCCGCCAATTGATGCCGACTGAACCAATAAGGTTCCTACAATTGGTCCGGTACATGAAAATGAAACCAATGCTAAGGTAAATGCCATAAAGAAAATACCTATTAACCCTCCTCTATTAGAAGCTGAATCGGCTTTGTTTACCCATGAGCTGGGTAATACTAATTCAAACGCTCCTAAAAATGAAACGGCAAAAACAATCAACAATAAAAAGAAGAAAATATTAAAATACACATTAGTTGATAATGCATTTAAAGCATCTGAACCAAAAATTGCTGTAATAATTGTTCCTAACAACACATAAATAATAATAATGGATAAACCGTAAATAATGGCATTTCTAATCCCTGCTGCACGGGTTTTACTTTGTTTAGTAAAAAAACTAACCGTCATAGGTATCATTGGAAAAACACAAGGTGTTAATAGTGCTGCAAAACCGCTTAAAAATGCTAAAAAGAAAATGGTTAACAACGATTTATCTGTTAGTTTGTCCTCAGATTTTTTGGTAGAAGCTTGTTTCGTTTTATTTTCATTTTCAGTAATTACTGTAGTTACTTCCTCTTCTGTAGAATCGGTATTAACCGTTTCGTTTAAAACAAAACTCATTTCACTGTTGTTGCTTTCTCCATCTAATTTACAGCCTTTTACTTTTACTTCAAAAACATCATCATAAGGAGGTAAACATTGTATATCATCGCAAGTTTGGAAAGAATAAGTTCCTTTTATTTTAAATTTTTTATTGGAGAGAATTTTTATTTTTTGTTTAAACGCTATTGTTCCAGAATGAAGATAAAGATCTTCATTTAATATTTCATCATGAACTTTTTCGGGTTTTGGTTCTTCTAATTTTCCAATTATTTCATACTTATCAGATTTTTCTAACTCCATTACTGTAGGTAATGCAAAACCGCCTTCGGGCAAATGAGCTGCATAAATATGCCATTTATCTACAATGGTTGCTTTACCTATAATATAAGCTTCGCAATTAGTTTGTTCAACACTAAATTCCCAACTAACTTTTTCTAACGGGTCTATTTGTGCAATAGAACTTTGATACGTAAAAAATAGTGATAATATAATTAAAGCGTTTTTTAAAGCTCGCATCTGCCTGATTTTAAAAGATGAATGTCAAAACTAATTATTAATTGTAATTTATATTAA
>DATCTM010000064.1:0-44173 GCA_036567945.1 Vicingaceae bacterium | reverse complement strand
GAGATTTAGGTGTTGAATACCTATTTTATCGATTAACTGATACTACTGTAGATTATTATTTTTATGTCTCCGATTTTTTAAGCGAAGAAATTCAAGAAATGGAAAACAAAGTATTACACGATTTTGACAGCAAACTGTTAGAAGAAATCCAATTACTAAAAAAAGAAGTAAACAAACTCAAAAGAATTATTATTCCGGTAAAAGAAGCTATTTCTCTCTTAGAAAAAGACAGTGAAAGTTTTCTGAAAAAACAAACTAAAAAATTTTTTAAAGATGTTTATGAGCATGTAATACATTTGAATGATGCGATAGATTTACAGCGAGACAACATCAGTTCTGTTATGGAATCCTACCAATTTGGGGTAAATAACAAAACCAATAATGTAATGCAGTTACTTACCATTATTTCCACCATTTTTATACCCCTAACTTTTATTGCAGGCATTTATGGGATGAACTTTGAAAATATGCCCGAACTCAGTTGGAAATACAGCTACTTTGTAATTTGGGGACTAATGTTGCTCATTTTTGTTGTAATGCTGTTTTATTTCAAAAGAAAAAAATGGCTGTAACATCGTTAACTTAGCATTATCATTAAGTTTGCACTTTACCAATAAAAAATTATATGAAAAAACCTTATATATTAGTTGTTAATGATGATGGCATTACCGCTCCAGGAATTAAAGCCCTAATAGAAGTAAGTAAAGAGTTAGGTGATGTAGTAGTGGTAGCTCCTGACAAACCTCAAAGTGGAATGGGACATGCCGTAACTTTTAATTCTACCCTACATCTAAACAAAACCAAAGTGATGGATGTTACAGGTTATGCTTGCAGCGGAACTCCTGTTGATTGTGTGAAAATTGCTGTAAACAAACTTTTAAATAGAAAGCCCGATTTAATTGTATCTGGAATTAATCATGGAGCTAACTCTTCTATCAATGTTATTTACTCAGGAACAATGTCTGCAGCAGTAGAAGGGGCTTTACAGAACATACCATCTGTTGGTTTTTCTTTATTAGATCATTCTATTGATGCTAATTTTGATGCCGCCAAAGTAATTGCCAAAAAAATTATTGCAAACATGATTGAAAATCAAATGCCAAAGGATGTCTGCTTAAATGTAAATATTCCCAACGTAAGCATGGATTTAATTGCAGGAATAAAAGTTTGCCGACAAGCTATTGGCAATTGGGAAGAAGATTATGATGAACGTAAAGACCCACAAGGAAGAACCTATTATTGGCTTTCGGGTAAATTTGTGGTAAACGATAATGGTACAGACTCTGACGAATGGGCGTTAGCACACAATTATGTTTCGGTTGTTCCTGTTAAACATGATATTACCAATTACGAACATTTAGAAAAAATAAAATTGTTTGAGCATGATTAGAAATAACTTTAAAGAATTTAATCATATTGCTATAGGGCTAGTTTTAGGCTTACTCCTCCCCTATATCATCATGTATTTTTGGTTACAAATGTATTCTAATCTGTCACTAATGGATATTATTTTCAATCCGTTTTTTAGTGAAATAATTAATGTACTAAAAGGCAGTTTATTTTGTAATTTAGGTTTATTCTTTTTGTTTTATTGGCTCAGAAAGGACCTTTCGGCAAGGGGTGTGATATTAGCTACACTTATATATGGTGCTTTTTATCTGTATTATATTATTTTTATTTAAGCTAATCAGATGTGTAATGTAGAATATGAATAATAAACTTTTAACCCCCATAAACTAACTAATGAATTATTACATTATAGCCGGAGAAGCATCAGGAGATTTACAAGCCTCTTTACTTATCAGGGAATTAAAAATCACGGATAAGGATGCTCAATTCCGTTGTTTTGGTGGCGATTTAATGGAAGCCGAAGGTGCTGAAATTATTAAGCATTACAAAGAGTTAGCTTTTATGGGGGTTGAAGATGTATTAATGAACCTAAAAACCATTTTTAGGAATATCGCTTTTTGCAAAGAAGACATTAAAGCCTACCAACCGGATGTATTAATTTTAGTAGATTATCCAGGTTTTAATATGAAGATTGCCAAATGGGCAAAAGCAAACAACATCAAGGTTTTTTACTACATATCTCCTAAAATTTGGGCATGGAACCAAAAACGGGTTCATCAAATTAAAAAAGTGGTTGATAAAATGTTTGTTATTCTTCCTTTTGAAGAAGATTTTTATAAGAAATTCGATTACAACGTAGATTTTGTAGGACATCCACTTATTGATTGTATTACAGAATATCCAAAAATTTCCCTCAAAGATTTTAGAGACAAATACCAACTTTCTGACAAACCAATAATTGCCTTGCTGCCGGGAAGCAGAAAACAAGAGATTACTGCCATGCTCAACATTATGCTTTCTGTAACCAACAACTTTCCTGATTACCAGTTTGTAATTGCAGGAGCGCCATCACAACCATTAAGCTTTTATAAGCAATTTGAAACCAACAACATCAACATCATAGAAAATAAAACCTATGATTTATTACAACATGCAACAGCTGCTTTGGTGGTTAGCGGAACTGCTACTTTAGAAACTGCACTGTTTCATGTTCCACAAGTGGTTTGCTACAAAACCGGTAAGCTTTTTTATCATTTGGCAAAAATGGTGGTTAAAATTAAATTCATTTCCTTAGTAAATTTAGTTGCCGATAAAGAAGTGGTTAAAGAATTAATTCAAGATGAATTAACTACTGAAAATTTAACTACAGAACTTTCTAAAATATTAGTAGAACCGGGAAAATCTAACATGCTTAATGCCTACAAAGAAATTGAAGCTAAATTAGGTGGTAAAGGTGCTTCAAAAAGAGCTGCTGAATTGATTGTTGGATATTTAAAAGGTTAAACAAATAATGTTAACCACACAGTTTTATAGTTCTTATTACTTCAAATTCTCGAAAAAACATACTTCATTTCATTGGCAATAAGTTGAGAAGTAGTTTCATAAGCTTTTTCAACTTCATTAGTTCCATCAAATTGTTTTGGATCTTCATATCTCAAAGGAATTCTAGCAATTGCTCCCGGTACAAAAGGACATCCTTCATCTGCTTCAGCACAAGTCATAACTGCTATAAAATCTTTTTGCGGATTAGTTTCATCCTCCAACAATTTAGAAAACATTTTAATTGGAGCAGCGTTCTCAGCATATTTTAAAAAATATATAGGATTTCCTTTACCAGACTGGTTAACCTCTACTCCAATATTTTTAAAAATATTTACCACGTTAGCATGAAGAGCAGTAACTTCTACCCCACTTGAGAAACACGAAACATGTTGAACATCAAAATAACTTGCCATAAGCGTTGCCCAAAATTGAGCAAACTGACTTCTTCTGGAATTATGGGTGCAAACAAAATTAATGGCTACCTCTTTATTAAACAATGTGTTTTCCTTTATTGCATCAATTAAACTGTTTAAAATAGGTCGTCTATTAGGTTCAATATCGCCATTAAGTTGGTGCTGAACATAGTCCTGTAGTTCTTTATATAATTGCATATACCCTATTTTTATTACAATTTTATCACAAAAAAATAGATATCACATTAAGTTCATGTTATTTTTACATAACTACTCAATTGAAAAATCAATCAATTAAAAGAATTTCTAATTGCATTTTTATATTAACTTTGTGTTCTAAAAAATTTTAAACTATGATAAAAACTATTCAAGGTGGAGTTGTTCACGGTGATGCTGTTCAAGAAATATTTAAAATAGCCAAGGAGCGTAAATTTGCATTGCCTGCTGTTAATGTTACCGGTTCGTCAACCATAAACACAGTAATGGAAACTGCTAAGGAAGTTAATGGTCCCGTAATTATTCAGTTTTCTAATGGCGGATGTCATTTTAATGCCGGAAAAGGGTTAAGTAACGAAAATCAACAAGCGGCTATTGCAGGAGGTATTGCAGGAGCTAAACATGTACACGAACTGGCAAAAGTTTATAATGTTCCTGTAATTTTACATACAGATCATTGTGCTAAAAACTTACTTCCTTGGATTGATGGTTTATTAACTGCCGGAGAGCAATTTTACAAAGAGACTGGTAAACCGCTTTATAGTTCTCACATGTTGGATTTATCGGAAGAACCTATTGAAGAAAATATAGCAATTTGCAAAGAATATTTAGCTAGAATGAGTAAAATAGGCATGACTTTAGAAATTGAATTAGGAATTACTGGTGGAGAAGAAGATGGTGTAGATAACTCTAATGTTGATAATAGCCTTTTATACACTCAACCTGAAGAAGTAGCATATGCTTATGAAGAACTTTCTAAAATCAGTAACAGATTTACAATTGCTGCAGCTTTTGGAAACGTGCATGGTGTTTACAAACCTGGAAATGTTAAACTTACTCCGGTTATCTTAAAAAATTCTCAAGATTATATACAACAAAAGTTCAATACAGGAGCAAACCCTGTTGATTTTGTTTTTCATGGTGGATCTGGTTCTACATTAGAAGAAATTAGAGAAGCTATTTCTTACGGTGTAATAAAAATGAACATAGATACTGATTTACAATATGCTTTTACAGAAGGAGTGAGAGATTACTTTAATGAAAAAGCAGCATATGTTAAATCTCAAATTGGTAATCCTGAAGGAGATGACAAACCAAATAAAAAATATTATGATCCTAGAGTTTGGTTAAGAGAAGGAGAAAAAACTTTTAAAGCCAGACTAAAAAGATCTTTTGAAGATTTAAACAACATTAATACTTTATAAATTTAGTATTAAAAATAGTGACAGAGTAAACAATTAACATTTAACGAATAACTATTAACGATATATGGGTTGGTTTAAAAGAATAAAAGAAGGAATTAGAACTCCTACAACGGAAAAGAAAGAAACACCGGAAGGATTGTGGTATAAATGTCCAAAATGTAGTGCAGTTATTCCTCAAGAAGACTTTACAGAAAAGTTTTGTGTATGTGATTGTGGTTACCATGACAAAATTGATTCAGAAGCATATTTTAAAATATTATTTGATGGTAATAAATTTAAAGAACTTGATGCTAATTTAACTTCAGGAGATCCTTTAAATTTTACAGACACAAAAAAATATGTAGATAGAATTAAAACTACACAGAAAAATACCAATTTAAAAGATGCTGTTAGAACAGCTGTTGGTAAAGTTGATAAGCAAGACCTAGTAATTGCTTGTATGGACTTTAACTTTATTGGAGGATCTATGGGATCTGTAGTTGGAGAAAAAATTGCTAGAGCTATCGACCATTCTATAGAAAAGAAAATTCCATTTTTAATGATTTCAAAATCAGGTGGTGCAAGAATGATGGAAGCAGCATTTTCTTTAATGCAAATGGCTAAAACCTCTGCTAAACTTACTTTATTGGCGAAAGCAAAAATTCCTTATATTTCATTATTAACAGATCCAACAACTGGTGGTGTTACGGCTTCTTATGCCATGTTAGGAGATATTAATATTGCTGAACCGGGAGCATTAATAGCTTTTGCAGGGCCTAGAGTTGTTAAAGAAACTATCGGAAAAGAATTACCAAAAGGATTTCAAACTTCGGAGTTTGTTTTAGAGCATGGTTTCTTAGACTTTATTGTTTCTAGAAGTGAACTAAAAGAAAAAATTTCTTTCACTTTGAAATACTTTAACAACTAAAGGAATTTTACTTCCTTACTTAAATTTCAATCCAAGTAAAGTAATATCATCATCAAAAGTTGCTGATTTATTAAACTTGTTAAGCTCATCAATTATAACTTGAATAATTGAGCTTACTTCTTTTTGTTGGTTTTTCTTTACCAACTCAGTTAGTTTATCAATACCAAACTCTTGATTTGTGATATTAATTTGTTCTGTAACACCATCTGTATAACATAGCAATAAGGCATTACCATTAATATTTACTTCTCCACTTTCTATATTAGGTAACTCGTCAAACATTCCTAATACAGTAGTTCCCGCAGTTAAATAAGATGTTTCACCATTATTAATAAAAATTGGTGGGTTATGTCCTGCATTAATATAGCACAACTTTTTAGACTCACAATTATACTTTCCTATAAAAGCAGTAATAAATTTTTCAGTTTTAGCATTATTAATGATTAAGGCATTTAACTCGATTACAAGCTGTTTAAAGCTATCTGTTTTATCTATCAAGGTTCTTAGGGCTGCTTGAAAATTTGACATTAATAAGGCAGCTGAGACACCTTTACCTGAAACATCTGCCACACAAAAAGCTACTTCATTTTCAGAAAGTGAAATAAAATCGTAATAATCCCCCCCAACTAATTGATTAGAAATATATTGTGCTGCCACTTCTATTTTATCGTTATTAGGAAAATGATTAGGAAACAATAAGGCTTGCATTTCAGAAGCCAGTTCCATTTCTTTTCTTATAGCAATTTTTTCTAAATTCTCTTTGTATAATCTTTTATTTTCTAATGCTACAGCAATAACATTGGTTAAGGTTTGAATAAAAGTTAAGTGTTTGATAATAGGACTTACTTCTATACTTTCACCATCAAAATCGGCTAAAAGCAAATAAGCTATTGGGTTAGATTTATGGTAAACAGGAATTACTACATCAAACTCTGCTAATTTAGGATAAGCGTTTTCATCAATAAACGTAATTTCATTAAACCCTAGTAAATCTTTTTCTACATCAACTGAATTACATGCTGTATCAACGCATATTTCTTGTTGCCAATTAATTCCATCAAAAGCATATAACAGCAATTTTCCGATATTCAATTGATCAATAACCACATGCCTGTATAATTGAACAAGCTCTTTTTTAGACAAGTTGTTATTAATACTCTTGGTTACTTGCAACAAGATATCTAGTTTCAATCTCCCAAGTTGAATTCGCTTATTTTTATTTTTTATAACTTTTGACAATCGTATACAATTTATTTGTTAAAAGTACAACAACTTTTTATAAAACAAAAAAACCATCCAAAATTTTGGATGGTTTTTTCTAAATTTTTATGAATATGAAGTTTAGAAGTTATATGCAGCTCTAAGACCTAAATAATTAAAACTACCTCCATCTCCTGAAATAATGTTGTATCCTAAACCTAAATCAATATTATCTCCTAATAACATACCTGCTCCAAATGCATAAGATAAATCCGTTGAAGAACCTTCTACAGTTTGCTTTATACCAAAAAATTCATATTCTTGTTTGTATTTAAAAGTAGTCATTCCAAGCTGTCCTGTTAAATAAATTCCTGATTCATTATCTGCTAAATAATATCTAAATCCAGCTATCATTGGAATTAAAGAAGCAGAACCACCATCAGCATCTACCATTAAAGCAGTATAGCCAATCTTTGCAGTAATCCCCATATTATCTCCTAATAAAAACTCTCCACCTGCACTAGCACCTATCCCAAAGTTATAACCATCTTCAAAAGGTAATGCAACCTCTAAACCTAACGAAGCCCTGATTTGAGCATTAACATTTGTTGTAAAAGCAGCAACTATTAAAGCAACTGCAGCAAATTTGATAAAATTTTTCATAATCTTTAGTTTTTAGTTTATATTAAATTTAACACTACAATTATAACTATTTAAAAATTAATAACCTAAAAAATATAACCCAATTTAATTTGAGGATAAACATAAAGAGATGCACTTCCTATTACACCAAAGCTTTCACCTCTTCGAGATCTGTACATTAGTTCTTCTTCATACCATATATCCATAGTTGAACTAATTTGATTAAAACTACCTATTTGAATACCAACCTGAACTGATATATCTAAGATTATATTATTCGTTATATAATTATTTCTTCCAACTAAAGCAAAAATTCTTGTTTGAGTGTTAGAAAACTCCGCAGAATCAATATCTAAAGTCTGCGAACTTTTAGGGCTAAATTGATTTGTTTGTTGTTCTATTTCAAAGCTTAAATTATTTTTTAGAAAATCAAATCCAATACCTGTATAGCCTCCAATTGGAAGTTCTATACCTGTATAATGTGGGGAAAAAAGTACCGACATACCAAAATCAAAACCTGAAACTTTATAAGTACCTATAGGTTCAATTGATTTATCATAAAAAAAAATAAACCTACTATTGGTGTAATGATCTCCATTCTTCTTTAATTTAAAGAAATTTGCTTGCACTGCAATATTATTAGTTAATACTTTTTTATAATTCAACCCAAAAGCACCTATATAATACATGGAAAAAATATCTACTGACACTTCATTAGTTTTTCCCATAAATCCTTTTTTTTGAGCCAACAAGGAATCACTTGATAATAAAAATATGGCAATTAATATAATTATATATCTATTCATAATCTTCAATATGTAATAAATGATAGATCGTGTTGTTCAAGTAAGGTCTTCTCATTTTAAAATTAACAATTCTTTCATCTTGAAGAGATGTATTAGATACTCCATCATATCTAGCGTAATTTATTTCATAAACATACCTGTTAGATCCTAAATTAAGGTTTGAAAATTGACCAAAAGGAATTAAAAAAACATTTAAAATTGTATTTCCTATAGAATTTAATATAGACGTTTGATCATCGTAATTAATAATGTTTACAAATTCAAATGATTTAATATTATTCTCGTTATAATAATCCCAAACCATTGGGTTTAGTGTGAATATACTATTTTCTGACACTCTTTCTTGATTTAATTCAAAATCCTCATTTTTACTATCGTCATTAAAAAATACAACTTCTGCTTGTCCCCCTTCTGAATATGAAAAACCAACATCTAACATATATTCATCATAAAAAAAAATATTTTTCATAATATTAAGATGATCAATATATCTATTAAAGTTTGTATTTTTTATCTTTTTAGAAGATATTACAGTTTTCTGAGGGAAATGTTTTTCAACCATTTTATTTATACTTAAATAATAATACTCGTTATTCTCGTTTCTTTTAATAAGATTATTGTGGAACCCATAGTAATGATCTTCTAAAAATAAAATATCTTTGATATATAAAACTTGATTTTCTTTCTCAGATATTACCTCATTCAACCTATTATTTAATAAAGCATCTGCAAATTTTTTATGATTAATATTTGCAGATTCTAAATATAATTTTAAATATTTTTCTTTCAATTCTTTCTCATGCTCGTATAATGCAATGGTTAAATAACTTTCTATAATATTTTTATTTATTGCTATTTGTTTAAAATAATTATATGCTTCTATATAGGTGTTAAATTTAATATCTGTTGTGTCTAATAACTCAGTTGTCTTAACATTAGCAAGAGTAATACTGTCTCTAATTAAAAAATTTATATTGTTTAAAATACCTTCACCTTTATTAAAATTTGATAAAAAATCTTCCGTTAAAAACCCATCATTTTTCGTATTATTAAAAACATATACTTTTCTCCTTATTGCTTCTAAAAGGTAGTAAATATTTGTATCTTCTTCAGGATTTAATAGATAATATTCAAAGGCTCTTCTAATACATTCATCAAAGTTATTGTTTTCTAATAATATCTTCAATACTTCTTTTCTAGCTATTGCCTGAAGCTTATAAAATGTATTTTCACTAACTATATACTCTCTTTTATTTGAAAAATTCTTATCCTCTAAGGTTTTTTCTAAATACGAAATCCTTTCTTGTGCTCTTGGGTGTGAGCTTAATAATAGTGTTAACTCTTTATTTTTATTGTTTGATTTTGAATTTACTGTTTTTACAGAAACCTTTTCTGAATTAACTTCTTTTTCGTTTAATAGAAATTTATAAAAATTATTTAATCCAAATTTTATATCATAACCCGCTTTATTAGCTAAAATAAACCCTAAACTATCTGCATAATGTTCTTTTACTTGATTACTATGTGCATTTTTAAATTGTAATTCAGTTTTATTTCTATTCTTTTTCGAATAATCATGAAAATTTTCAAAAAATTGATTTTCAACATCTTTATGTAAAAAATGTGATATCTCATGTCCAATAATCACAGCTAAACTTGCTTCGTTATAAGTGTCAGCTAATAATCCTATATTCACAAAAAAACTTCCATCATGTATAGCAAAAGCATTATAAGATGGGTCTCTAACCAAATAGACTTTACTAATTTGTTTAATTGAATCTGGTAGTAATTTTTGTAAAACTGTATTAAGATATTCCTCTATTTCACTCCAAGAAAAATAAACAACACCTGATTCTAATAAATTAGCTTTCCCATAAGAAACCATTTCTGCATACTTGGCAACATGAGTTGGAGTAAATCCTCTTTTCCTTATTCTTGAGAGTTTTTTAAACTCTTCTTGTGGGTTTAATTTATATTCCTCTGGAATTTCATTAGGAAATTCATATTCTGTCTGTCCTGTAACACCCTCTATAAAAAATAAAAGACCAAAAATTAAGATAATTATATTAACGACTTTCATAAAATCAATCTACTTGTATTTTATTAAAATAAAAAACTTTACGTTTTTTCTTAACATCTTTATTTTTATTTTCTTTATCTTTCTTTATCTTCTGATAACCATATGCAATATAATAGTTGTCATACCAATACTCCATATCAGATTTATAATTTGATTTAACTTTATCTGAACCAAAATTCGTTTCAATTTCTACAGTACTTTCATCAATAACTTCTTTATTAATAATTGCTTTAGTATAAATTGTTCCATCATAATTAAATGCTAAAACAGTTCTATTTTCTTGTGGTAACACTCGAATTCTTCTTTTTAAATCAAAAGAAAGTGTACCTATTGCAAAAGTTGTGCTCCATAATAGTTCTCCTTCATAATCAAAAGAAGCAATTAACGCATGAGTAGTTCTCCAACCATCAAATACTGAAACGGTATAACTTCTTCCTTGCGAGTCACAACATCTAGTTTCTGTATGATATTCAGCATAATAGGCTTCAGAAATAGTTAATATTTCATTTTCTGTATAAATCGGTTTATGTACAAGTAAATTGTAACCTATTAAAATATTTTTCTTATTTCCATTGCCCTTCTTAGATTTTTTTATTTTTTTGTTTACTCCTTTATTCACAAACCCTTCAAACCCATCAAACTTTGTAAACTCATAAAACTTAATAAATTTTTGTTTTTCTTTTTCATCAAACATAGTAAAATACACTCCATTATCTCCAACACCATAAGTTTTATATTTGTCTTTATTACTTTTATCTATTCTTTTTTTATATGTGCCCACAATATATTTTATCCCATTATGTTCACTTACAAATCCTTTGCTTAATAAATTATTTAATTTTGATTTAATTGTATATTCTCTAATAAATTTACCATTATCATCATAAACTCTAGAAACTATTCCGGTTTGTTTCTTTTTCTTATCTAGCATTATAGATGTTAATACTTCTGTTTGGTTTGATGATTTCAATGCATTAATATCAGTTACAGCTAAACATCCTTTTTCTTTAGGATGTATGTTTGTTACTTTACTTTTTGAAAAATCGATATGGTATAACAATGGATCTGAAGGAGGATTTAGGTAACCAAAAAAAACAGGTATAAAACATGTGCAATAAGACACCATAATTCTTGAAAAACGTTGTCCACCTGTTAGTGTCGTTGCTCCACCTAAGAATACTTTTCCATTATTTACACTAAAAACATTTAGTACAGAATTTGGAGCTTCTCCCGTAACAATTTTCACATCTCCCTCTTTAACGCCAATTTTTACTGCTTGAAAAGTATTCTTTTTAGGACCTGTTTGATCAAAAGCAAGATATAAATAATCATCTTCTATTATCTTATCTACTAATTTTAAACCTTCTGCAATAGGCACTTCTCTTTGCCATTTTTGATTAAACTCCGTATCGTACAAAGTAACAATCCATAAATCACTCTTAACTTTGTTTTGTTTTACTGATTCATCACCCTCTGAAAAAATAATAACTCCCGTCTCCTTTACTGGTACTACATAAAACTCATCCGATTTTACATTTGCTTCAATTTCTTTCCTTAGCAAATCTTTAGTTTGGGAAAATGATTTTTCACTAATTATTGTGAATATAATTAATAGAATTGATATTCTAATGTTAAAACTTAATAACTTTTTCATCTTATTTTATTTTCAGTTTATTTTGATAAATTAATTCGTGACAATTCTATTAAATTGTTATTATAATAGTTTAAGCCCGCGAAAATATAATAAAATGAATTATAAACAAACTATTACTTATCTAAAATAAAAATTATTTCAATAATCTTTTCTTTTAGATATTGATTTAATTCTATTTTTCTTTTCATTTCTTTCTCTTTAATAATATTCTTTAAGTTTCTTATTCCTCCAAAATAAAAACGAAGAAAAAAAGGTATTCCTATAATTACTCCTGTTGCATAATAACCTCCAATAAAACTAGAAACAGTATAATAACCTGTCAAGGTGTTTAATAACATACTTGTAAAAGCTTCTTTAGGCTTTCCTAATATAAAATAACCAAAACCAGGAACTACGTGAGAAAGAACTATTGATACATTATGTTTTTTTTCTTTCGTATTTATATTAGAATATATTTCTTGATAACTTGAATCTAAATCGTGTTTTTCAATATGCTTCAAGAAAATTTGTTGAGCCTCATCCCATCTTTCTAGTTCATTTAAAGTAAGAAGATATAAATAAATTGAATGGTTCATTTTATTTATATTTATTAATTCTAGATTATAAAATGCATTTTTAAAATCCCCCAATAAATAATAAGATAAAGATCTTTCATACAAAACAGTATCTTGCATCTCTATATTCAATGCATTAAAATTAATTCTTGATAGAGTTTCTATTGAAGCTTGATAATTAGTATCTAATTTATAACAATAACTTTTTTTTAATAACAATTGATTTTTAAATACCTCATTACTTGTTAAATATATTAAACGTTCATATTCTAAAGCTGCATAGGTGTAATTTTTTTTATTAAAATACTTTTCAGCCTTTTCATAAATAGAATCTGAATTACTTGCTTTTAAATAACTTATCGACAGGAACAGTAAGGGCAACAGAAATATTATTATAAACTTCTTCATAAGTTTCTTGTTTTTTAATTTGAACTGATAAAGTAGATCCCCATATATTTCCTATATAAAAAACAGAAAATAGAGAACTAAAAGTGATAAATCTCAAATCTTTTTTGCCTCCAATTCTATATCCTTCATATGCTTGGTAACCTAATAAAGAAATAATAAGAAAGTTCGAAATTCCTTCTTTTTTTTTTCCAACATATATTTTACCTAGCCCAGGCACTAACCCAGACATGACTCCTGCTATAAGTGGTGATTTATTTTTAATGGATTTAAGCTTTTCTTGATTTTCATTAATCACTCTTTCTTGATAAAACAAATCTGAGCATATTAATCTTACACTATCCTTGGTTTTGTTCTCTATAGTTAAAATAGATTTATTCAACAAATCATAAATACAATTTTCTGAAGTATCCATGTTTTGAACCTTTAAAAGTTCAATAGTTGCTTTTTCATTTTCTTTATCTAATAAATATAGATATGAAGATAACAATTTTGAATAATTATAATACTTATGTTCTATTTGTTTAATCTTATCAAGATAATATAAAGCTGAATCTTTATCAATATGAAAATAGCTTTTTGCAATAAGAATATTTAATAATTCTTTTTGTTCTGAATCATTCTTAAATTGCTTTTTAATTAATTCTGATTCAAGAATGGCTTCATTATATAATTCTTTATTAATTAAATAATTCAAAAAATCGATACGCTTCTCAAAATCTTGTGCTAAAATGCACTTTACCAAACAAAAAAAGCAGAAAAATAAGAATATACGTAAAAATATCATTTTATTTTATAATCGTCTATATCATCATATGCTTTTCCATGATCAGAGATCTTATAGCTTGGTAATTCTGATATCGAATATTCATTATCTTTCAAAAGTCTATCGGCTGTCAAAAATATTCCTTTAATAAAACCATATTTTTCTATTGATTTCTTACTAAAATTAGAACATGTTAATTCAAATTGACAATGGGAAACAAGTTGCGGTGAAATTTCATTTTGATAAATATATAAAAGCCCCTTAGCTATTATTTTTATCGGATTATAACCCATCCTATTCATTTTTTGATTATTTCCTTCTGACTCATCATAATGGGTAAATACATGTTCGATTTTATTATTTAATAACAGCTGATTATCAATAATTAAATTTTGACTTTTTCCTTCTAAAAAAAGTAAAGTTGAAAATATTAAACAATATAATTTTACCATCAATATTATTTTATTTCACCAACGTCATTTCGTTAATAAGATGCTTAGCTCCTGCATATTTATCAATAATAAATAAAGTATAACGAATATCTACAGAAATAGTACGTTGAATGTTAGGTTCGAAATAAATATCACCGCTCATTGCTTCCCAGTTACCATCAAAAGCAGTTCCTATAAGGTGTCCTTTGCCATTAATTACCGGACTTCCTGAGTTTCCTCCTGTAATATCATTATTAGATAAAAAGCCTACCGGCAACTCTCCATTTTCATTAGCGTATTGTCCGTAATCTTTTTTATTGTATAGTTCTTTTAATTTCTCAGGCACATAAAACTCATGGTTTTTATTGTCTGTTATTACTTCTTTTTGCATTACCCCTTCTAAAGTTGTGCTAAAATGGTAAGTAACCGCATCAGAAGGCTCATAAGACAATACATTTCCATAACTTACTCTCATAGTCGAGTTGGCATCAGGCGCATATTTTTTATCTCTATTCATTTGTCTAACACCATCTACAAACAACCTCATTCCTTTTGCTTTTTCTTGAGCAATTTGATTTTGACCTCCACTAATTTGTTGAATATAGATATTAATAAACTCATTCATTAAATTATAGATAGGGTCTTTTTGCAGTTTTTTAACATTGAATTTTGCTAAATAATCTTTCACTTTTTGCTCTGATGTAAAAGGTGATTTCTTAAAATAATCTGCAGCAAACTTATTAAAGTCATTCTTATATTTATTAGCTATTTCCGTTAATGTTTCAGGATGAAATTCCTTATCCACATTATTGTAAAACATGGCTAACATTTCAGCCAATAATTTTTGATCTATTTCCGCATTATAATTTTTAAAATCATCTTCTAAATCTTCTAAAATTTGCTTTTTAGCTTCTTCTATTTTTTCTGAACTATTTGCTGTTATGGCAGCCTGCATACTAGAACGGAATGCGAAATTTGACATCACATATCCAAAAATATCCGGTCCTTGAAAAACTGCTTCTTGAAAATAAACTTTAGGTAAGGTATATTTTGCTCCTTGGTCGTACGAATTCTTTATTAACTCTAAAGCATTGCCATACTTTGTTTTTCTTTCTGTATTTTCATTTGCCCAAGCAATATAGTTGGCTTCTAAAGCTTCTTTCTTTTGTTTTACTTTGTTTTTTACTAACTGCTGGCTTTGTCCTTTAAAATACTTCCAATAATTACTTGTACTAGCAAATTTAGAAGCGTATTGAATTCTTACTTTTTGGTCTTTGCTCATTCCCTCTTCCATAATATCTAACTTTGCTCTTCTAATTTTAACTCTTTCTGGTTGCTCAACTTTTACAGCTTCATCAACACCAAAAGAAGTTAAATATCTGTCAGTACTTCCAGGATATCCCATAACCATAGCATAATCTCCATCTTTAATTCCTTCTAAAGAAACAGGTAAGTGATGTTTTGGTTGGTATGGTTTGTTTGTTTCAGCATAGTCAGCAGGCTCATTATTTTCATTAGCATAAACTCTAAATAAGGTAAAATCACCAGTATGTCGAGGCCACATCCAGTTATCAGTATCTCCACCAAATTTACCAATAGAACTTGGAGGTGCTCCTACTAAACGAACATCATTAAAAATATTATATTTAAACATATAATACTCATTTCCGTGATAAAATGATTTCACCTGAACTTTATAAGTTTCTTTATCTTTTCCCTCAACTTCTTTATCAACCAACGCTTTTATTGCCGCAGAAATGGTTTTACTTCTTTCTGTTTCATCCATCTCATCTGTCACATCTTTTAAAACAATAGCTGTAACATCATCCATTCTATCTAAAAACCAAACGCTGAATCCGGCAGGTAATTCTTGTTCTTTAGTCATAGCCCAAAAACCATCTGTTAAATAATCATGTTCTGTAGAACTTTTTTCTTGAATAACGCCATAACCACAGTGGTGATTCGTAAGCATTAATCCTTGATTAGAAATCATTTCTCCTGTACAAAAACCACCGCCAAGAGCCACCACAGCATCTTTTAAAGAAGAATTATTTACAGAGTAAATTTCTTCGGCAGTAAGTTGTAACCCACAGTTTTGCATATCCACATGGTTTAATCTTTCTATAAAAAGAGGTAACCACATTCCTTCATCGGCTTTAACTCTAATCTGAAATAAGGTGATGAATGTTAAAAGTAATAAGACTATTTTTTTCATGAGTTGATTTTTTTAATACAAAAAGGAACAAAGTTGCTCCTTTTTGTTAATTATTGATTATAATATAGTTATATGTATTTTTTCTTAAACCTTTACTCTTTCTGAGTAAGAACCATCTGTAGTGCTAATTTTTATATGGTCTCCGATATTGATAAACAACGGAACTCTTACCTCAGCACCAGTCTCAACAGTTGCTGGTTTAAATGCATTAGTTGCTGTATTTCCTTTCTCTCCAGGTTCGGTATAAGTTACCTCTAAAACAATAGATGCGGGTAATTCACATAATAAAGGTTTTTCTTCTTCTGCATGAAAAACGATTTCTGCAAAATCACCTTCTTTTAAAAACTGAGGAGCATTAATTAATTCTTCAGGGATAAAAGTTTGCTCATACGTTTCATCATTCATAAAATGATACGCATCACCTTCTTTGTATAAGAATTGATATTTTCTTCTTTCAACTCTAACTGGTTCAATTTTATGTCCGGCAGAAAAAGTATTATCAATTACTTTTCCTGATGTTAGGTTTTTCAATTTTGTTCTAACAAAAGCCGGTCCTTTACCTGGCTTCACATGCTGAAATTCAACAATAGTATATAAACTATCATTGTATTTTATGCATAATCCATTTTTAATATCTGCTGTAGTTGCCATTTATTATTATTTAATTATTTCTTATCAAAATTATACAATAGGACCTCTAATAATTCCTTTTGTAGATTCTTCAATAAATTTTAAAATGATATCTTTTTCTTTTGATTTTGGTGCTTCTTGTTCTATCACTCTAACAGCGTTAGTAACATTTAAACCTCTCACATAAAGTGAACGATAAATATCTTCTATCTGAAGTATTACATCTGTAGAAAATCCTCTTCTTCTTAACCCTACAGAATTTACTCCTGCATAAGTTAATGGATCTCTAGCTGCTTTTACATAAGGAGGTACATTTTTTCTAGCATTTGCTCCAGAGGCAATAAATGCATGTTCTCCAATATGAACAAATTGTTGAACCCCCGCAACTCCTTCAATAATTACAAAATCTCCTAAAACAACATGTCCGGCAAGGTTTACACAATTTGCCAATATACAATTATCTCCAACTATACAGTCATGAGCTACATGAACATAAGCCATTAGCAAACAATTCTTACCTACCACTGTTTTATTTCTATCTTTTGTACCTCTGTTAATGGTTACACATTCTCTAATGATGGTTCCATCTCCAATCTCGGCAGTGGTATCTTCGTTGTCAAATTTTAAATCTTGAGGAATTGCTGAAATTACAGCTCCAGGAAAAATCTTACAATTTTTTCCAATTCTTGCTCCACTAAAAATAGTAACATTTGAACCTATCCATGTTCCTTCGCCTATTTCAACATTATCGTATATGGTGGTAAATGGATCTATTTTTACATCATCAGCAATTTTTGCATTAAGATGAATATTTGTCATTGGATATTTTTCCATTCAATAAATAGTTTTTTGTTTTTGCAACAGCGAAATTAGTATTTTTTATTGATGTGATGCTACTGTAGCTTTTTCTTCTGTTTTTTCTTTAACAATTTGAGCCATTAATTCTGCTTCTATTGCTAACTGACCATTAACATATCCTTTACCACTCATGTGAACTATTCCTCTTCTTATAGGGGATAATAATTCCAATTTAAAAACTAAAGTATCTCCTGGAATTACTTTTCTTTTAAATTTCACACCATCAATTTTCATAAAATAAGTCATATAGTTTTCCGGATCTGGAACTTGACTAAGTACTAAAATCCCCCCCGCTTGAGCCATCGCCTCAACCTGAAGTACTCCAGGCATTACCGGATTATTTGGGAAATGTCCTGTAAATTGTGGTTCATTCAACGTAATATTTTTCACCCCAACAATGCTACTTTCATCCATTTCAATGATTTTATCAACCAATAAAAATGGGTATCTATGAGGTAATAGTTTAGTAATTTGATTGATATCATAAACAGGCTCTTTTGTTAAATCGAAAAATACATTTCCTTTCTGCTGTTTTTTAATTTCTTGTTTAATAATTTTAGCAAAATCTACATTGCCTTTATGTCCTGGACGAGCAGCTAAAACATGTCCTTTTATTGGTTTTCCAACTAAAGCTAAATCCCCTATAATATCTAGCAATTTATGTCTTGCAGGTTCATTTTGAAAATGGAGTGTTAAATTATTTAACACTCCTGCTTTATCAACTTTAATATGAGGTTTTCCCAGTAAATCAGCAATTTCATCTAATTTTTCTTGAGGCAATGGTTTATCTACCAAAACAATTGCATTATCTAAATCTCCACCTTTAATCAATCCATTTTTTGCCAATACTTCTAATTCTCTTAAAAAAACAAAAGTTCTGCATTTAGAAATTTCTTCTGCAAACTCACCTGCATGATACATATGAGCATGTTGTGTACCTAATATTACAGAATTGTAATCTACCATAACGGTTATCCTAAACTCATCTTGAGGAACAGCTAACATTTCTGTTTGTCTTTCCATATCTTCATAAGTCAGGTTATCCGTAACAACAAAATAGTCTTTGTCTGCTTCTTGTTCTACAATGCCTACTTGGTTAATCATACTTACAAAAGGAAAAGCACTTCCATCCATAATTGGAACTTCAGGTCCATCTAATTCAATAAGTGCATTGTCTATTTCTAAACCAAACAAAGCTGCTAAAATATGTTCTGTAGTGTGTACTTTCACGCCATCCTTAGCTAATGTAGTACTTCTGGAAGTGTCTACAACCAAATTAGCATCAGCCGGAATTATTGGATGACCTTCTACATCTGTTCTTTTAAATTTAAACCCGTGATTATCGGGTGCTGGTTTTACTGTTAGTGTTGCTTTAACGCCTGTATGTAGTCCTACTCCAACTACTTTAAATGAATCTTTTATTGTTTTTTGTTTTGCCATACTAGTTAAGTTTAGCGTTTAGCGATTTATAGTTAGGTTTATTTTGAAACTATTTCTGCTAATCTTTATTATTGGTTATTCTTTTCTAATTTATTTAATCTATCTAATATTTCAGGAAGTTTTTTAAACCCTACATAAGCACGTTTATAATCTCCTATATAAAAAGCCGGAGAACCCTGAACTACCATTCCTTCTTTTTTTATATTCGCTCCTATTCCTGATTGGGCTGCTATTTTAGTTCCATCAGCAACAGTTAAATGACCGGCAACTCCTACTTGTCCTCCCATCATACAATTTTTTCCAATTTTTGCTGAACCTGCAATCCCCACCTGTCCAGCAATTGCAGAGTTCTCCCCTATTACTACATTATGTGCTATGTGTACTAAATTATCGAGTTTAACTCCTTTTTTAATAACCGTAGATCCCATTGTAGCTCTATCAATTACTGTATTCCCTCCTATTTCTACATCATCTTCTATAACTACATTTCCTATTTGAGGAACTTTACTATATACATTACTTTCATCCGGTGTAAAACCAAATCCATCTGAACCTATTACCACTCCTGCATGAAAAATACAATTTTTTCCTACTACAGTTTCATCCATCAACTTAACTCCTGAAAATAAAATAGTATTATCTCCTATTGTTGTATTGTCTCCAACATAGGTGTTTGGATAAATCTTAACATTATTACCTATGGTAACATTCTCTCCAATATAAGCAAAAGCTCCTACATAACAGTTTTCTCCTAATTTAGCTGATTCAGAAATAAAAGATGGTTGCTCTACTCCTGTTTTACTTCCTTTCATTTGCTGATAGGTTTCCAATAACTTAGCAAAACATTCATAAGCATTATCCACTTTTATTAACGTACACGTACCTTTAACAGGTTTTTGAAGTTTTAAATCTCTATTTACAATAACTATAGAGGCGTCCGTAGTATATAAATAATGTTCATAAGCCATATTTGCCAAAAAAGAAATGGATTGAGGTTCTCCTTCTTCAATTTTAGACAATTTGTTTACTTTAACCTGAGAATTACCTATAATTTCTCCGTTAAGTATGCCTGCTATTTGTTCTGCTGAAAATTCCATAAAAGCCAAAAGTACAAGTTTACTCAGAATTTAACTAATTTTTATTTATAAGATTTATTGGTTTTTTTTCACATGAACTTCTATTTTTATCACAATCATTGAAAATACAACTATTTTATTTAGCCTAATTCATTTAAGTATGTATTTTTGTTTTCTATTTACACAATTATGGATTTCAATACCATTATAACCATTGTTCTACTTTTAGGAGCTTTTATACTCTTTATTACAGAAGTTCTTTCGGTAGACTTAGTTGCTCTTCTTATTATGGCTGCTTTTGTGTTGTTTGGTGTTATCACTCCGGAAGAAGGTATTAGCGGATTTAGCAACAAAGCCACCATTACTGTTGCTTTTATGTTTGTACTAAGTGCTGCTCTCTTAAAAACGGGGGCTTTACAAGTATTAGCACTACGACTTTCTTCTATTTTTAAAAAAAACTTTTATGTCGGTATGGGATTAATGATGTTGTTAATAGCATTTTTCTCTGCTTTTGTAAATAACACTCCTGTAGTAGCAATTTTTATCCCTATTATTCTTCAAATTGCAAGTGCTTCTAACCAAAGTGTTACTAAAATGCTTATTCCACTTTCATTTGCTTCTATTTTTGGTGGAACTTGTACACTCATTGGTACATCAACCAATTTACTAGTAAATGGAATTGCAGAAAAAGAAGGCCTTCCTCCTATTGAAATGTTCGACATGACAATTATGGGATTAATACTACTATTTTCAGGAATTATTTATATGCTATTGGTTGGAATAAAATTGTTACCAACAAGAGTTAACGAAAAAGATTTAGAGGCAAAATTTGGAATGAGAAACTACCTTACAGAAATTGAATTATTGCCCAACTCCGAATCAGTAGGAAAATCTATTATGGAATCTTCTCTTTTAAAAGAAATTGATATTGACATTATTGAGGTTCGTAGAAACAGAGAAAGTTTTATGCTTCCTGCCGGAGATTTTATTTTACAAGCAAACGATATTCTAAAGATAAGATGCAATATTGAAAAGATTAAATCACTTAAAGATAAAGTCAGAATTATGAGCGAGTCGCCTTTAATGATAGGTGATAACGACTTAAAAGAAAAAAACTCTACCCTGGTGGAATTAATTATTACCTCTAACTCATATTTTGATGGAAAAACCCTTAAGGATGTCGATTTCCGAAGAAGATTTAGAGGTATTCCTTTAGCTATCATGCACCGAGAAGATGTAGTAAATGAAGATGTTTATCGAACAAAATTAAAGTCGGGAGATGTTATTCTTGCCGAAATTAAAAACCACTACATTAAAGAACTAAAAAAACAAGAAGCACAGCAAGATGCTCCTTTTGTTTTACTTTCAGAAAACAATATTATTGATTTTGACAAGAAAAACTTTAGCATCGTACTAAGTGTAATCTTAATTGTAGTTGCTTTAGCTTCTTTTAATGTGTTAGATATTATGACAGGAGCTATTTCTGGAGTAATTAGCTTAATTCTGTTAAAATGTCTTTCTATGAAAGAAATGTATGAAGCCATTAATTGGAAAATTGTTTTTCTGCTTGCCGGTTCAATAAGTTTCGGAGTTGCATTAAAAAATACCGGATTAGATTATAAAGTTGCCAACGCCATAATTAATAACTTAGGAGCTTGGGGACCAATTGCCATTATTTCAGGATTATACTTACTAACCACCATCACTACAGAATTTATTTCTAACAATGCTACCGCAGCATTATTAACACCAATAGCCATTGTTACCGCTTCAAACTTAGAACTAAACCCATTACCATTTTTAATGACCATTATGTTTGCCGCTTCAGCAAGTTTCATAACTCCAATAGGTTATCAAACTAATACCATGGTATATAGTGCCGGAGCTTATAAGTTTAGAGATTTTATAAAAACAGGTCTTCCTTTAAGTATTATCTATTGGATATTAGCTTCGTTTTTAATTCCATACTTTTTTCCATTTTAAAACCCTTCAAATTTATTTTGATTAAAACAGTATTAACCATATTAACTTTTTTCATTTATGTTTTCTCAGAAGATATTGTTGCTCAAAATAATAAAGGCGAAATGCAAATGGAAATCAACCAACTAAACATTGCTTTATACGGATCAACCTACAGAGATAGAATTACTTTTGAAAATAATTTTGGTGATGGTTTTGGTTTTTCATCTATTATTTATTTTCCATTTAGATGGAGTGTAGATTACGCCAACAATTTTAATGACTCAACGGCTAATAAAGGAGAATTTAATAACAGACTTTTTCTGATAAGACCTGTAGCTCTTTTTAATTTAAGCGACCAAGGAAGTGCTACTACAGGCGCAGGATTCCAATTTAGCTTTCTTATTATTAAGCAGTGGTATATTGAATTTTTAATAGGAACAGTTTGGGCTGAAAGTAAGAAAAATTCTACCGATGGAATTAACGAAGGGTTTAATCTTTCTCAAGGATTTTATTTAACAAAACCTATCCACCAACATTTTTCACTTTCTGCCGGATTTAACCACATTTCTTCAGCACATATTTTTAACAGCAAAACCAATCACGATCAAATTGTATTAGGAATAAAATATATTTTTTAATCTATTTTTTCAACTTAAAAAAATATGTAGTTTTGGATAGTATAAAATCTTTATTAAAAACAAATTAAATAAAACGACCATAAGTAAAATTTTCTTACACAAGGGAATAATTATTTAGGGAGTTACATATGACCGAATTAATAAAATAAAAATAACCACATGAAAAACAGAATATTAGTATTTGCAACAGCTTCATTCTTAGTGTTAGGCTGTGCTGAAATGACCAACGTTTTAGAAGAAGTAAACAAACAAACCACTGGCGAAGCTCCATTAACCAACGGAGAAGTTATTGGTGGTTTAAAAGAAGCATTAACCGTTGGCACAAATAAATCTACGGACCTAACTTCTAAAATGGATGGTTTTTATAAAAATCCCGAAATTTTTATTCCTTTCCCTCCGGAAGCTATTAAAGTAAAAGAAAAAGTAATAGCGTTGGGTATGGAAAACCAAGTAAATGACTTTGTATTAACACTTAATAGAGCTGCCGAGACGGCTAGTAAAGAAGCCGATCCAATTTTTATTGATGCTATTAGAAACATGAGCATTTCTGATGGTTTTGCTATTTTAAAAGGAGAAGACAATGCTGCTACCAACTATTTAAGAGAAAAAACTTCTGCTCAGCTAAAAATAAAATTTAATCCAATAGTAAAAAATGCAATTGAACAAGTGGAAGTAACTAAATACTGGAATCCAATTATTACTACTTATAACAAAATTCCTTTTATTGAAAAACAAAATCCGGATTTAGAAGATTACGTTACAACAAGAGCAATGGAAGGTTTATTTTTAATGATACAAAAAGAAGAAGCCAACATTAGAAAAAACCCTGCTGCAAGAGTAACTGACCTTTTGAAAAAAGTATTTGGTAGCTAATTTATCAAAAAACGCATCAAAACAAAAAAATGAACAACCCTTGGAAAACACTAAAAAGTCAACTGAAATATGACAACAATTGGATTAGTGTTACCGAACATCAAGTGATAAACGCAGTAGGAAACAAGGGAATTTATGGTACTGTTCATTTTAAAAATTTAGCTATTGGTATTATTCCTTTAGACGAAGAAAATAATACTTGGTTGATTGGTCAGTATCGTTACCCATTAGACCAATACAGTTGGGAAATTTGTGAAGGTGGTGGAAAGCTAAACATTCCTCCTTTAGAAGCTGCCAAAAGAGAGTTATTAGAAGAAACAGGCATCACCGCCAAACAATGGAATCCTTTGCTAGAAATGCACCTCAGCAACTCTGTTTCTGATGAATTAGGAATTATCTATATTGCTAAAGAGTTAACTTTTTCTGCTCCACAACCAGACGAAGATGAAGTACTTCAACTTAAAAAAGTAAGTTTTGATGAAGCTTTTAACATGGTAATGAATGGAGATATTACTGACAGTCTTTCTGTCGCAGGGATTTTAAAAACCAAAATTTTATTAGATAAAGGAGAACTTTAAAAATAAATTTGTCTTTAATGTTTAAAACCAAAAGAGATATTGTTTTCACCATTTTAGCGGGTATTTTCATTACCAATGCTGTAGTAGCAGAATTAATTGGCGGAAAAATAATTCAATTAGGTCCCTTTATTATGAGTATAGGTATTATTCCTTGGCCGGTAGTTTTTCTTACTACTGATTTAATCAATGAATATTATGGGAAAAACGGAGTCAAAAAACTTACTTTCATTACCGCTTCACTTATTGCTTATGCTTTTATAGTATTGTTTTTCTCTATGAACATTCCCGCTGCCAAAGGTGTTTCTGCTGTTACTGACGAACAATTTCAAGCAGTTTTTGGGCAAAGCATGTGGATTATCTTTGCCAGCATAATTGCTTTTTTAGTTTCTCAGTTTGTAGATGTGTTCATTTTTTGGTTGCTGCGAAATAAAACTGGTGGAAAAATGATTTGGTTGAGAAGTACAGGTTCTACTGTGATTTCTCAGTTAATAGATACCTTTATTGTATTAGGTATCGCTTTTTGGCTAACCGGAAAAATGAGTACAAGTGAATATGTGAATGCAGCACTTACAGGTTACACCTTTAAATTAATTATTGCCATAGTTTTAACTCCCCTTATTTATTTAGGACGTTACTTGGTAAACAATTATTTAGGTAAAGAACTTTCCGAACAACTGATAGAACAAGCTGCCGAAAATTCATTGTAAGAGTAAAGGTTTTTTTTATAAATCAAAAGACACTCAAGATTCAAACTTCTCCACTACGGAGCTATCCTAGAAATTTCCCAATCGTTAGTTTCAGTGCGGGTATAAACTAATCTATCGTGCAGACGGTTAGGTCTGCCTTGCCAAAATTCTATTTTAGAAGGTTGTACAATATATCCTCCCCAATGTTTTGGTCGAGGAATGGATTGATTTTCAAATTTTTTGGTGAGTTCAATTACTTTCTCTTCCAACACTTGTCGTGAAGTAAGCTCAGTACTTTGTGCAGAAGCCCAAGCACCTATTTGGCTTTCTCTTGGTCGACTATTAAAATAAGTATCTGACATTTCTTCACTTACTTTAAACACTTTTCCTTGAATTCTTATTTGTCTTTCTAACTCTACCCAATAAAAATTCAAAGCTACTTTGTTGTTTTCAGCAATATCTTCTGCCTTTTGACTTCCATAGTTAGTATAAAAAACAAAACCATTCTCAGAAATATCTCTCAAATAAACTAATCGTAATGAGGGCTGCATATCTTTTCCTACGGTAGCAACAGACATGGCATAAGGATCTACCACTTGAGCACTAACTGCCTCTTCAAACCAAACCTGATATTGTTTAAATGGATTAGCATCCACACTATCTTCATTCAAGGGTTTTCCTGCAAAATCTCTCCTAATGGAGTTTACAAAATTCTTTAATTCTTCCATATATAACTACACTTTAATAAAGTGTTAAAACAAAATTAATCAATAAAACATAGGTTAATAGTAATTTTTTTCTTTAATTTAACCTCGCAAAATTATTAGAGTTATGATTTTAAACCCGTTAGATTATAAAATTGCAGATTTGAATAAAATTGAACCCGAAAAGGGTCGTTTACTCATTGCTGAACCATTTATGGCTGACTCTTATTTTAAAAGGTCGGTGGTGCTTTTAGCGGCTTATTCCGATAATGATATCGTAGGTTTTATTCTTAACAAACCCCTACAAACTACACTTGACAAAATTTTACCTTCAGAAATTAATAACGATAAATTTGCTGTATATTTGGGCGGACCAGTAGAAACTTCTACACTGCATTTTATTCATACCTTAGGCACAACTTTGGAAGAAAGTAAGCATATTTCCGGTAATTTATTTTGGGGAGGTAATTTTGAACAGCTTAAAAAAATGATTAACAACAATGAAGTGGCTCCTACGGAAATTATGTTTTTCACAGGATATTCAGGATGGTCTAAAGAGCAATTAACTAACGAAATAAATGAAGATTCTTGGCTGATTTCTAATATCAATACTAAAATCTTTAATAAAAAAAATCTTTGGAAAGAAGTACTAAAGAAAAAAGGTGGCAAACATGCTATGTTTACTCAGTTCCCTGAAAATCCAAGCTTAAATTAATTATCTAACCAATGAAGAACCTCTTCTTCATCATTATTTGCATTTCATTTTCTGTTACTGCTTTTGCACAAACTGATGATGATTACGTGAATGAAGATAAAACAACTACTCCAAAACAAAAACGTAGTATAGATAGTGATGCAACAATCATATATGGCATCAGCAATCCCGATTATACTAATCATTTTTTAACCCCCACTTCATTAACTTTGAAAAAAGATGAAATCAGGTTGGCTTCATCAGACATTATTTTTGCAAAAGCGAGCTATGGTTTAACCAACTCTACCACCATTTCTGTTAATTCAGCACTTTTTGGAATGTTTATTCCTTCCATTAAACAAAGTCTTGCTGTAAATAATGAAATGACTATAGCAGCAAGTCTTTCAGGTGGACAATTATTAGCAATAAATGAAGATTCTGTTATTGCTTTTGGTGGTGGTAGTATCATGGGAACACTAGGCAACATTCAAAATAATTTCACTGTTGGAGCAGCTTTTTATTATGCCAAAGGAACTTTCAATTTTGCTAATAATAAAGACGAGTTACCTTTCTTTCACTTCTTTATTGGTGGACACAGACAAATTGGCCAACGGGTATTTATTAGTTTTGATGTAATGTATTTTCCTACTTATCAGGTTTATACAGGAAGTGCAGGAATAAAAATTACCATTAGAGAAAATATGTCGATTGGAATTGGTGTTATGCCTATTGCTTGGAATGATGTTAGCACCAACAAAGGTGTAGAGTTTCAGCCTATATTAATTCCTTTACTTTCTTTTAAAATGTTACTGAACAAAGGTGGTTAATTATTATTAGTTATTCGTGAACGATTCCTTTCTCTGAATAATCAACAATCCTAAAAAAGTTAATAATCCGTTTACGAGCAAAATCTCAAAACCAAATTTGTAACCCCACAAAAATTGTTCAGAATTTAAATGAATAACATAACTCACTATTGGAGAAAGAATACAAACTATAGGCACTAATTTATCTTTCACCTGTGTTTTTAAAAACAAGCCGAAAGCATATAAACCCAATAATGGTCCGTAGGTATACCCTGCTGCTGTAAATAAAGCACTAATTACACTCTCCTCATTAATAGCGTTGAAAATAAGAATTACAATAAATAGCAAAAACGAAATTAACACATGTACTTTTTTTCTAATGCTATCTCCATTTACTTTGCTTTTTATATCTAAAAAATCTACACAAACCGAAGTAGTTAAAGATGTTAATGCGGAATCGGCACTGGAATATGCTGCAGCAATTAATCCTAAAATAAAAAAAATACCAGCAACAACAGGTAAATGGTTGGTAGCTATTAATGGAAAAAGATGGTCTGTTCTTTCAGGTATTTCAATTTGATTAGCTGCTGCATAAATAAACAGTAATGCTCCCAATGCTAAAAATAACAGGTTAACAAAGATTAATACAACACTAAATGAAAACATATTTTTTTGAGCTTCCTTAATGTTTTTACAACTCAAGTTTTTTTGCATCATATCTTGGTCTAAACCAGTCATAACAATAGTAATAAAGATTCCACTAACAAATTGTTTTACAAAATGTTTTTTATCGGTAAAATCATCAAAAAAGAAGATTTGTCCGTAATCACTGTTGCTTATTTCATCTATCATAGAAAAAAAAGTAAGATTCAATTCGGAACTAATAGTATAAACGGCAATACCAACAGAAACCAGCATAAATAAGGTTTGTAAAGAGTCTGTCCAAACAATGGTTTTAATACCTCCTTTATTAGTGTAAAGCCAAATAAAAATAATAGACAAGGCTACTGTTACAAAGAAAGGAACATTCCAAGTATCAAAAACTAAATATTGTAATACAGAAGCTACTAAAAATAACCTAAAAGAAGCTCCTACAACTCTCGATAGTAAAAAGAAAGAAGCTCCTGTTTTGTAAGCATAATACCCAAATCGGGTTTCTAAATAAGAATAAATAGAAGTTAAATTAAGTCGGTAATACAATGGCATCAGCACGGTAGCAATAACCACATAACCGAAAAAATAACCCATTACTACTTGCATGTAGGAAAAAGCACTATCGCCCACCCAACCGGGAATTGAAATAAAAGTTACTCCAGAAAGTGAAGCTCCAATCATACCGAAAGCTACCAAGTACCAAGGTGATTGTTTGGAACCTATAAAAAAAGCATCATTATTAGCTCCTTTAGAAGTTATTCTTGCAATAATCATTAGCAACAAGAAATAACCTAAAACAAAGCCTATAACTAAAAATGGATTCATAATTTTCTATTTTGCTAATAGTTTAGATAAGTATCCCAACTAAAACCGCTGTGAACAAAGAGGCAAGAGTTCCTCCTATAAGTGCTTTAAAGCCAAACTTTGCCAAAGTAGCTTTCTTTTGTGGTGCAAGTGCTCCAATCCCACCTATTTGAATTCCTATAGAAGCAATATTGGCAAATCCACATAAAATATAAGTAGCCATTACAATAGATTTTTCTTCAACAAATTTTCCTTGCATTTTTAATTCACCCAGGGAAACGTAAGCTACAAATTCATTTAAAATCGTTTTTTCTCCTAACAACTGACCAACCAATACCATATCTTCTTTACAAACTCCCATTAACCATGTAAGTGGAGCAAAAAGATAACCCAAAATAAGTTGAAAACTTAATCCATCATAAGCGGTATTTGCAGCAATAATAGGATTTAAGCTTGTCCAATCGCCAACTTTAAATAAGATGTAGTTTCCTGTTGCTAAAAGAGCAATAAAAACCAATAACATTCCGGCAACATTAACTGCCAACCTTATACCATCGGTTGTTCCATTAGCAATAGCTTCTAAAGCATTTGCTCCAATTTTTTCTTTAGGTAAGGTTAAATCTTCATTTACTTTTTCTGTTTGAGGTACCAACATTTTTGCTGCCACCACTGCTGCGGGTGCCGACATTACCGATGCTGCTAATAAATGTTTCGCAAAATATACTTGCTGTACAGGATCTGAACCTCCTAAAAAACCTATATATGCGGCTAAAACGCCACCTGCAATAGTTGCCATTCCTCCACTCATCAAACACATCAGCTCGGAATCTGTCATTTTGTTAAGGTAGGGCTTTACCAATAATGGAGATTCTGTTTGTCCTAAAAAAATGTTTCCTGCTGCTGCCAAACTCTCTGCTCCGGAAAGCTTCATCACTTTTTTCATTACCCAAGCAAATGCATATACTACTTTCTGAAGAATTCCCCAATAATAAAAAAGGCTAGTTAATGCCGAAAAGAATATTACGGTTGGCAAGACCATTACTACAAAATTAATGAGTGCTGATTCTATAATTCCAGACTCAAAATTCTTGAACAAGAACATGGTTCCTTCTTGCGTAAAGCCTATAATTTTTGTAAAAATTTTACTGACTATTTCAAACCCGTAAGCAACAAAATCTACTTTTAAAACCAAAATGGCAAAAACCAACTGAATTAACAATCCCTTCCCTACTAATTTCCAATTTATGGCTTTTCTATTACTACTAAATAACCACGCAATAGCTAACAACACTACCATCCCGATAATTCCTCTGTAGATTGATGTAAAGGTGATGGTTGTGAGCATAAATTAATTTAAAACAAAAATATTAATTAGCATTCCTTCTATCTATTTCAGCTTTTATTTTCGAAGCTTCTTCATAGTTTTCGTGTTCAATAGCATTTTGCAGTACTTTATTCAACTCTGTAATTGACATTTTTGAATAATCGAGAGGTTTACTTGGATCTATATCTTCTAATTCCTTTTCTAAATCATCAAATTCATCACTATCATCATCAATATCTTTATCTTTTTGAGATTCATCTAAAATAATTCCTGCACTGGAAAGAATAAACTCATAAGTAAAAATGGGGCATTTAAACCTAACTGCTAAAGCAATAGCATCTGAAGTTCTGGTATCTATTTCTATCGTTTCTGTACCTTGTTGAATAATTAATTTAGCATAAAAAATACCTTCTACTAAATTATATATAATTACTTCTAACAGGTTAATATCAAAAGCATCAGCGAGATTTTTAAACAAATCGTGTGTAAGTGGGCGACTAGGAGTCATAGATTCTAACTCAATAGCTATAGCCTGAGCTTCAAATCCTCCAATAATAATTGGCAGTCTTCTTTTATTGCCAACTGTTTCTCCCAACACTAGCGCATATGCTCCTGTTTGAGTTTGACTGTATGAAAGTCCAATAATTTCTAGTTCAATCTTATCCATCTGGTAAAATAAAAAAAGAGGATAATATAAAAAACTATCCTCTTGTTAAAGTTCACAAATTAGCCTTTAAGTTTTTTAACTGCTGCTATCATTTTAGGTACTACTTCAAAAGCATCTCCAACAATACCATAGTCCGCTGCCTTAAAGAAAGGAGCTTCCGGGTCAGTATTAATAACTACTATAGTCTTACTTCCGTTTACTCCGGCTAAATGTTGTATAGCTCCTGAAATACCAACAGCTATATATAAGTTTGGTCTGATAGCAATTCCTGTTTGTCCAACATGTTCATGATGAGGTCTCCAACCGATATCAGCCACAGGTCTAGAACAAGCTGTAGCAGCTCCTAATTCTTGAGCTAATTCTTCAATCATTCCCCAATTTTCAGGACCTTTTAGTCCTCTACCTGCTGAAACTACAATATCTGCTTCCGTTAGTGATAGTTCTGTTGAAGCTTTTTTCACTTCTTTTACTGTTAATCTCGTTGTTGGTATTTCACAAGAAAAATTTTCTACTGCAACACTTCCTTCACCTATTTGTTTATCTACTGCATTTGGTAATACAGAAATGATTTTTGTTGCTGTTTTTATTTCTACATCTGCAAAAGCTTTTCCTGAAAAAACCGCTTTTCTTACTGTATTTCCTTCAGGAAGTGCCACTGCACCTGTAACTAAACCTGCATCTAATTTTGCTGCCAACATTGGAGCAGTTGCTTTTCCCGAATAATCATGAGAAAATATAATTGTTGTTGCATTTTCTTTAGTCGCTGCTTGAGCAATAATTGCTGCATTTCTTTGTGGATCAAAATTATTTAATGCGGCATCATTTACATGTAATACTTTAGTAACACCATAAGCTCCCAACTTATCAATATCACTAGCTTCTCCAATAACAATTGCGGTAGCTGATTTACCTTCTTTTTTGGCTAATAAAGCACCGTAATTAGCTGCTTCAAAAGCATTTTTTGTAAGTGTTCCGTCCGCGGAATCTGTATATATTAAAACTGACATATCTTTATTAAGGTTTAAATAATTTATTAAATAGCTTTAGCTTCGTTGTGTAATAAGTCTATTAATTGTTCAACATTATCTGCATCAACATACTTACAACCTGTTTTGGCTGGTGGCAACGAGAAACTTTTTATTTCAGTAGCATTATCAGCAGCAATAGCAGCAACCACATTTAAGGGTTTTGTTCTGGCAGCCATAATTCCTCTCATATTCGGAATACGAGCCTCTGCCATCCCCTTAGCTGCACTTAACACAAATGGTGTAGATGTTTCTACCACTTCTACTCCACCCTCAATTTCTCTTTCTATTGTAGCTGTTGTTCCATTCATATCTAATTTACTAGCTAATGAAACATAAGGCATATCTAAAATTGCAGCAACCATTCCTCCCACTTGAGAACCATTATAGTCTATCGTTTCTTTTCCAAACAACACCATGTCTGCATTATTTTCTTTTACATAATTGGCTATTTGTTTCGCAACAAAAAGCGCATCTTGCGTTGGAGTGTCAATTCTCACAGCATCATCAGCACCTATAGCTAACGCTTTTCTAATAATAGCATCATTTGAAGCATCGCCAACATTTAATACAGTAACACTACCTCCATTTGCTTCTTTCAACTCTAATGCTCTTACTAAAGCATACCATTCATCATAAGGATTAACAATAAATTGTACTCCATTCTCATCAAATTTTGAATTACCATCCGTAAAAGCAATTTTTGATGTGGTATCCGGAGCCTTACTAATACACACAATTATTTTCATTATCTATTCTTTAAAAAATTTATATATTAATTATTTCTAAAATTCAAGTTACGAAAGTAAGCATTATCAACTTAAAATAAAATGACTTTTAAATACAAAAAACAAGATTTTATTAAAAACTTATTAATGTAGATTTAATTAGCATGTCATTTTCGGCTTTCAATCAGATTAATACTGCTTTAACCATTCTATTTTTATTATTAATATCTTTAATTATCTCAACCTTTTCAAAACCTTTTTTGTTGAAAAGTAATGCCACTTCTTCTCCAAATTGTTCATTTATTTCCACGTATAAACTTCCATTTTCAGCAAGATGTTTAACAGCAATATCTGCAATTTTCTCATAAAAAAGTAACGGATTTTCATCAGGAACAAACAACGCCAAATGAGGCTCGTAATCAAGCACATTAAGGTGCATTTGTGCTTGTTCCTTATTCATAATATAAGGAGGATTACTCACCATTACATCATATTTTACATTTACATCCGGATTAGACAACGCATCTATTTTATGGATTTGAATTTCTAGCTGTAAGTTCTTCGCATTTTTATCAATAACTTTTAAAGCTTCATCAGAAATATCCCAAGCAGTTACCGTTGCATTTTTAAAATGATGTTTTAAGCTCAACGCAATACAACCACTTCCACTCCCAATATCCAATATATTATTAAGAGGATGATTATCATAATCATTTATTATTAATTGAACCAATTCTTCTGTTTCGGGTCGAGGAATAAGCACATGCTCATTAACAAAAAAAGATAATCCAAAAAATTCCCACTCACCAATAATATAAGCTAAAGGTTTGTATTTTTTTAATGCCTTAACTGCGTAAATCACCAACAATAAATCCGATTCGGAAAGTTTTCTGTCTTTATTGATTACAATATCTGTTTTAGTAACTCCAAAATAATGCTGAAAAAGGATATAAAGCATACTTTCCAATTCACTTTTATTGTAAAAAGAAGCCAATTCACTTTTAAAATAATCCACCGCACTGCCTAATTCATTGGAGGAAATCTTCATTGTCATTATTTTTTTGTAAAATTGGCATAAAAATTATAATTTTAGCTACTTATTTTTTATAAAACATTAAAAAAATATCTATGAAAAAAATGAAACTATTTATTCCGTTTGCTTTCATACTCCTATCGGCAAACATATTTGCACAGGATGTAGTTGTTGGTGACACATCAGCACTTTCAGAAGGAAAAGCAATGGAACTTTACAACAGTGGAATTAACCAAGCTAACAGTCATAATTTAAATGGTGCGATTGAAAGCTTTACCCAAGCTATAGAGCTTTTTCCAAATTTTGAAAAAGCTTATTTTAATAGAGGTTCTGTAAAATTTCAACTGAAAGACTATAAAAATGCAATCTTAGATTTCGATAAAGCCGTTGAAATAAATCCTGATTCTACCAATGCTCATTTTTTAAGAGGTCGCTCTTATTACGAATTAGGAAATTCTGAAGCAGCATTAAAAGATTTTAACCGAGCTACAGAAATTGACCCTACACATGCAGATGCTTATTACTATAAAGGAACAATTTATTTTCTTGACAATAAATTTAAAGAGGCTATTGCTGAATACGACAATGCTATAAAAAACAAACCTGATTACGCTTATGCTTTTAATGATAGAGGAAGTGCTAAAAAGCAATTAAACGACATTAAAGGCGCTATAAAGGATTATGAAAAAGCATTGATGGTTGATGGAAAACTTAGCTTCGTTCATAACAATTTAGGTAGTGCTTACCGTGCCAATGGCGAATACGAATTGGCTATCAAAAGCTATTCAAAAGCTATCTTTTTAAAAGAAGATTACTTTATTGCCTACAACAACAGAGGTTTGGCAAAATTAGAAAAAGGCGATTATAAAGATGCTATTAAAGATTTTGATGAAACCATTATGTTGAATCCAAAATATGCTTATGCTTTTAACAATAGGGCTTCGGCTAAATATAAATTAAAAGACTATGAAGGAGCTGTGGCAGATTGCGATAAAGCCATTTCATTAAATAAAAATTATGCAGCTGCTTATCTCAATAGAGGTATTGCTTACGAAATGCTACGAAAAGAAGATAAAGCATGCGAAGATTGGAACAAAGCTGCTGAACTAGGCCTAAAAAATGGCAAAGCCTTTTCTCAACAAATTTGTAACTAATTCATCTTTTTTTAAAACATATTTTACACCTCTCAAATTAAAAACAATCTTATGAAACATATATTTATCAGTTTATTAGTTGTTATTTTCACTTTTACAGTAAAAGCACAACAAGACACTCCATTTGATAAAAAATTATTTAAAGAACAAAAAGATGCTTTTAAAGAAGCGGAAGAAAATCTTAAAATAGGTGAAAAAACCTTTACTTTAATGTCGCCTGAATATTTAGATGAGAATTCTACCGACTATAAAGTAAGAATTAGCTACTACAAAGAAGCTCTACCATTCTTAGTAAAAGCTAATAGTTTCAATCCAAATAATTCTCAACTAAATTATAAAATTGGCAGATGTTATTTGGTTTCTTCTGTTTATAAAGAAGAAAGTGTTCCTCACCTAGAAAAAGCCTTAAAATTAAATCCGAATGTGGCTCCTGATATTCACTATCATTTAGGAAGGGCTTATCACATTACCATGAATTTTGATAAAGCCATTGCTGCTTTTGAAAAACACAAAGCTGTTGCAGCTAAAAACCCTGCTGAGTTGGAAGATCTAATGAGAAGAATAGACCAATGTAAAACCGCTAAAGAATTAGTAGCTAACCCTGTAAGAGTGTTTATAGATAATTTGGGAGGTATTGTTAACTCAAAATATCCCGAATACGGAGCTATCATTAATGCAGATGAATCGGTTATGATGTTTACTTCCAGAAGAAATACCACTACTGGCGGTGGTATAGACCTTGGTTTAAATGAGTACTTTGAAGACATTTATATTTCTAAAAAATTAAATGGCAGATGGACTAGTCCGGAAAATTTGGGAAGTCCTGTAAATACAGAGGAACATGATGCTACTGTTGCTGTTGCTCCTGATGCTCAAAGCATGATAATTTATATTGATGATAAAGGTGATGGAAATCTTTACGAAACCAAATTAATTGGTTCTTCTTGGTCGAAACCAAAAAAAATGAATAAAAACATCAATACTAAATACCACGAATCTTCTGCCAGTTATTCTAGTGATGGAAAAACCTTATATTTTGTAAGCAGCAAACCTGATGGCAGTTTTGGTAACAGAGATATTTATGTTACTAATTGGGACGAAAAATTACAAGATTGGGGACCTGCTCAAAATTTAGGACCAACCATTAACACCAAATACCATGAAGAATCTGTGTTAATTCACCCAGATGGTAAAACACTATATTTCTCTTCTCAAGGACATAAAAGCATGGGAGGCTACGATATTTTTGTTTCAGAAAAACAAGCCAACGGAAGTTGGAGCGAACCAAAAAATTTAGGTTACCCCATTAATACGGTTGATGATGATGTATTCTTCATTATTAACTCAAGTGGAAGAAGAGGTTATTATTCTTCATTTAAATCTGATGGATACGGTGAGAAAGATATTTACATGATTACTTTCTTAGGTCCTGAAAAACCGATGCAAATTAGCTCTGAAGATAACTTATTAGCCTCTATTGCTAAACCTGTAAGCGAAAAAGTAATTGAAAAAGCAGTAAATACCGATGCTAAAAAAATTACTATCCTTAAAGGTATTATCAGCGATGAAAAAACCAAACAACCACTTGGTGCAAGCATTGAGTTAGTTGATGTGGAAGCAAACGTTACTTTAGCTACTTTTGAATCTAACGAAAGTACCGGTAAGTACTTAGTTTCTCTTCCTTCCGGGAAAAACTATGGTTTAATTATCAGAAAAGAAAGCTACTTATTCCACTCAGAGAACTTTAACATTCCTGAATCTGCAGCTTACCAAGAAGTAGAAAGAAACATTGAACTTAAGAAAATTGATATCGGAAGTATCATTGTCTTGAAAAACATTTTCTACGATTACAATAAGGCTACACTTAGAGACGCTTCTAAAAATGAGTTAGACCGATTGGTTAAATTGCTTAACGAAAACCCAACCATTAAAATTGAGCTTTCTGCACATACCGATTCAAGAGGTGGAGATAAATACAACGAAGACTTATCTCAAAAAAGAGCTCAATCTTGTGTAGACTATTTGGTTAAAAACGGAATTGCTGCCGACAGATTAATTTCTAAAGGTTACGGAGAATCTCGTTTGGTTATTACTGATGCAGAAATAGCTAAACTTAAGTTTGAAGAAGATAAAGAAGCTGCTCACCAAGAAAACAGAAGAACAGAATTTAAGATTTTGAGTAAGTAAGCTGGATTGGGTTAAAAGTTGCAAGTTTAATGTTGGAAGTTATGTGATCAACCTCAAAGCTTGAACCTGAAACCTTGAACCTGAACTCTGTCTTATTGTCATAAAATTGTCAGCCATTAATCGGTAATTTCGGTTAATGGCTGACATATTTTCAAGAAAATGCTGTTAAAAACCAATGGCATATCCTTTGACTATTCCTTTTCGAAAATAATTTTTAAACTAATAAAAACTAATATCATGAGTAAAATAATAGGAATAGACTTAGGAACAACCAATTCATGTGTTTCTGTAATGGAAGGTAACGAGCCGGTTGTTATCCCTAATGCTGAAGGAAAAAGAACTACCCCTTCTATCGTTGCTTTTTTAGAAGGCGGAGAAAGAACTGTTGGAGATCCTGCCAAAAGACAAGCTATTACCAACCCAACCAAAACCATATCTTCTATTAAAAGATTTATGGGAAATTCATTCGACCAAGTAGCTAGCGAAATTAAAAGAGCTTCTTACGAAGTAGTAAAAGGGGAAAACAATACGCCAAGAGTAAAAATTGACGACAGATTATATACACCGCAAGAAATTTCAGCAATGGTATTGCAAAAAATGAAAAAAACCGCTGAAGATTACTTAGGACAATCTGTTAGTGAGGCAGTAATTACTGTACCTGCATACTTTAACGATGCGCAACGTCAGGCTACCAAAGAAGCAGGAGAAATTGCCGGATTAAAAGTAAAAAGAATCATTAACGAGCCTACCGCTGCTGCTTTAGCTTACGGTTTAGATAAAAAATCTCAAGACATGAAAATTGTAGTGTTCGACTGTGGTGGTGGAACACATGACGTTTCTATTCTTGAATTAGGTGACGGTGTTTTTGAAGTAAAATCTACTGATGGAGATACACACCTTGGTGGTGATGATTTTGACCAAGTAATCATTGACTGGTTAGCTGACGAGTTTAATGCTGCTGAAGGAATTGATTTAAGAAATGACCCAATGGCATTACAACGTTTAAAAGAAGCTGCTGAGAAAGCTAAAGTAGAACTTTCTAGCACCAGCTCTACAGAAATTAACTTACCTTATGTTACCGCAACTGCCTCAGGACCTAAACACTTGGTAAAAACCTTATCGAGAGCTAAGTTTGAGCAATTGGCAGACGAGTTAATTAAAAGAACTATTGAGCCATGTAAAACTGCGCTAAAAAGTGCAGGATACAGTGCAAAAGACATCAACGAAGTAATTTTAGTTGGTGGTTCTACCAGAATCCCTGCTATACAAGAAGCAGTAAAATCATTCTTCGGAAAAGAGCCTTCTAAAGGAGTAAACCCTGATGAAGTAGTTGCCATTGGTGCAGCCATTCAAGGTGGTGTATTAACCGGAGAAGTAAAAGATGTATTGTTGTTAGATGTTACTCCCCTATCGTTGGGAATTGAAACCATGGGTGGTGTAATGACTAAATTAATTGAAGCCAACACTACTATCCCAACTAAAAAATCGGAGACTTTCTCTACAGCATCTGACAACCAACCAGCGGTAGATATCCATGTATTACAAGGAGAAAGACCAATGGCTGCTGACAACAAATCATTAGGAAGATTTCAATTGACTGACATTCCACCGGCACCAAGAGGTGTACCTCAAATTGAAGTAACCTTTGATATTGATGCTAACGGAATTATGAATATTTCTGCTAAAGATAAAGCAACTGGTAAAGAGCAAAGCATTAGAATTGAAGCTTCTTCCGGATTAAGTGAAGAAGAAATTGCAAGAATGAAACGTGAGGCGGAAGAAAATGCTGATTCAGATAAAAAAGCGAAAGAAATTGCTGAGACAATGAACCAAGCGGATAGCTTAATCTTCCAAACAGAAAAACAATTGAAGGATTATGGCGACAAATTGCCGGCTGACAAAAAGCAACCTATTGAAGAGGCATTAGCTGAACTGAAAAAAGCACACGAAGCCAAAGATGTTGACGCTTGTAAAGCAGGAATTGAAAAACTAAATACCGTTTTTCAAGCTGCTTCTCAAGAGATGTATAACGCACAGCAACAAGCCGGAGGTGCTGAAGGTGCAGAAAACACTTCTAGTGAAAATGGTAGCGATGAAGTTACCGATGTTGACTTTGAAGAAGTAACTGACACTGACGATAACAACAAATAATTTTTCATAATAAATAGTTAACCTAAAATCCCTGTTAAGCAATTAGCAGGGATTTTTTTGTTAAAGTTATTAAAGTTATTAACAGCTAATGAGTTAATAAGGCTATTTTGGATATATTTGGAGGAAATTTTTTTTTATTAAAATAATGGATAAAAGCGATTTTACAAAAACAAAACCAATAGAAAGGAATAAACAATTCGGGTAAAAGCCACAACTATAAATATAATCTTAAAAAAACTTAAAAATTTCAAATAAATTTAGCTATAACTAAACTTTTGTCAAAATATTCCTTAATATTGTCACCTAATACTTCAAGTAACACAATAATATCTGTTTTGGAATTATGTGTTAATGGCAGTAGTTTGTTTCAATTATTTATTGATGAAATACTTGAAAAAGGTAATTTAGATAGTGATTTATTTGGAGCAATTAGAAATTTAGAATTAGCAGCAGATTTGAAAATGTTACCAAAAACTAAATTTAGAGAACTAAAAGGTTATGATATAAATGGTAAACTATATGAAGCTAAATATGGTAGTGTTAGAATCTATCATTTTCACGAAGAACATAATGGTCGAATAATTGTTTTGGGAGGATTGAAATCCCATCAGAAGAAAGATATTAAATCAGCGGTAAAAACGATTAAAGATTATCAAAATGAGAAAAAATAAATTACGAGAACTAATTTTTAACCACCCTACGTACTGGGTAGAAGGTGTTAATGGCGATTTGTATGATACAATTATTTCATACATGAAAAAACATAACATGAAAAGAAAAGATTTAGCTATACATCTTAACATTAGCCCTGGCAGAGTTTCTCAAATATTGAATAATGGAGATATAAACTTTAGTTTGGAAAAAGTAATTGAAATTGCTCTTAAACTTGATAAAGTTCCTGTTTTTAAATTTGAGAATAAAGAGGAATTTTTAGAAAAAGAAAAAATGATTTCTAACGTTAAAGAAATATTTATAAATTATAATATTAATCAACTTTCTGACTTAAAAAATGTGATTGAAAAACCTAAAGAAGCAAAAGTTATTTCAATTACAGCTCAGAATAACATTTCTCACGATTTTGTTGGGACAAATCAACTTTTATATTGTAAGTAATGACAAATAAAAAACAAATACAGTTGGGTTATAAAATAACCAAAATTCAAACTACCAAATTTAGTTTTACTGATATTGAAGAAAATAAGTTAATAAAATTGACTAATGACCCAAAAGGCTTAGGTATTAACATTAATGTTTCATTAAATATTGATATTAAAACAACCACTATTAATATAGATGTTCATACAAAACTATTTGTTACCGAATCAAAAGAACCATTAGTTGAACATACTGGTAGAACAGTCTATTTTATCGAAGGTCTAGAAAAAACATACAATAAAGAAGCAGACGCATATGATTTTCCAGATGTATTATTAATCCAATTGTATGGTATTGCATATACTCATTCTCGTGCATTATTAGCAACAGAAATTAGTCCTACTTGTTATCGAGATAAATATTTTCTTCCGGTAATTAATCCAGCAGATTTATTACAAAAGAAAAAATAACCCTCCGCTGCCGCAAGCGTCCACGCTTGTGGTAAAGTGATAAATAATAAATTACTACATTTGAAATATGTAAAACCATAAAGTCCGTAGTTGTATTGAAAAAAGATTGGCTTCAAACTACTGACAGTTAGGGAGTGTTATGTAATATTAATGAAAAACATATGAGAAAAATAATTGGAATTATAATTTTATCAATAACATTACTTTCTTTCACTTATATGAAATTTAGTGGTTATATAACATTATTTGAAAATTCAAATAGTGCTAAGTACTACAAATATGGGAAAAGTTATTATATCGAATTTTTTAATAATGACAAAGAAGTTATTGGCGAAAAGGAATACTTTGTTAAATACAGAAAATATAGTTGGGGAGATATTGACACGAACTACTACAGAAAAGGGATAGACAATTATTACCATATTGACAAAAAGACTCTTAAAGAATCTATAATTCTTCCAATAAACCCAAAACTTGGAGATAATTGGATGGAAAATGATAAAAGTTGGAGTTATGAAGTTGTTGCAGACAAACAGAAATTTAAAACACCAACTAAAAAATATAAAAACTGTATTAAAGTACATTGTAAACAACTGACTAATAAGGATAAGGAAAAAAGTAACGAATATTTTCTGTTCTACTCTCCTAAATTTGGATTTGTAGGAAATGTAGATTCCAAAGACAAAATTTTGAGTTATTTAAGCGAAGTCAAACTGAATGCTGTAGAAGGAGAAAAAATTGGAGAAAAATAATTATGCCAACTCCTCCAAAGCTTGCCAAATAAGAACTAAAAAGCCCCCCCGCTGCCGCAAGCGTCCACGCTTGTGGTAAAATGATAAATAATAAATTACTACATTTGTTTTTATGAGTAGGAACTACAAATTCCATAATCCAACAGGACTTTACTTTGTAAGCTTTGCAACAGTATTTTGGATAGATGTATTTGTAAGAGAGGAATATTCAGACAGCATTGTAAAGAATTTAAACTATTGCGTAGCTAATAAAGGAATGGAAATTTATGCTTGGTGTTTAATGACAAGCCATGTTCATCTAATATTTAAGTCTTTACAGCTAAAACCAGAAGAATTAATACGAGATTTCAAAACATATACCTCAAAAGAATTAATTTCATTAATTACCAATCATCCGCAAGAAAGCAGAAAAGAATGGATGTTGAATGCTTTTAAAAAAGCAGCACTAAATAATTCAAATAACACCATTAATCAGTTTTGGCAACAACATAATAAACCAATAGAATTATGGAGTAACGCTGTAATTGACCAAAAAATTGATTACGTACATAACAATCCTGTAGTAGCAGGTTTTGTTGAGAAACCTCAAGATTGGAAATATAGTAGTGCAAAAGATTTTTGTAATGAAAAAGGATTGGTAAATTTATGTTTGGTTTAAGAAAAATGCATGGCATGGCAAATACACCACAAGCGTGGACGCTTGCGGCAGCGGAGGCTTCAAACTACGGAAAGGTTAAATATATAACTACAATGATTTTGAAAAACATATTTTGCCTCATAATTGTACTGGTAACTGTTACGGGATGTGTATCAACGAAAAGTATTTCATCATATAATGATAAAACGTACTTTAAAGAATCGCCAAAAATTGTTTCTTATAAAGACAGGTATTTTTTACGATTCGTTTATCCGGATAATACATTTGCTTTTTTCATGATGTGCGAATCAAAAATTAATGCTGACACTTTAATTTATTATTTACCGGTAACCACAAGTTCCGGTAACCTTAGAGGGAAAATTCAATTTCAAGAAATATTTAAAGCAAATGAGATTGAAATTATCAAAAAGAAAAACGTCTATTGGGAAGAACCGGATGGAAGTCTTGTAGTAATGCCCCTCCGCTGCCGCAAGCGTCCACGCTTGTGGTAAAGTGATAAATAATAAATTACTATTTTTGTTTTTGTAAATTATACAAAATATAAGCCCCCAGAATGGAAAGAAATAAATATCTCGCAAATCGATTGAATGAAGTTCTACTAAATGGGTACTGGATTGCGAACACGAATTACAAATCACAAATAGAAAGTGTAACATGGCAACAAGCAACCCTTAAAATTGGATCGTTAAATACAATTGCTTCCCTGATTTTTCATGTAAATTATTATTTGGCTGGACTTTTAAATGTTTTTAAAGGTGGCGAACTCGAGATTCGAGATAAATACAGTTTTGACATTCAACCTATTGAATCAGAAGCTGACTGGCAAAGATTAATGAATGAATTTCTACTTAACTCTGAAGAATTTGTCAAAGAAGTATCAAATATAGCAGATAGTAAATTAGATAAACCATTTGTGGATGAAAAATATGGAACGTATTTGAGAAATATTGAGGGTATTATTGAACATAGCTATTATCATCTCGGACAACTTTCATTGATTAAAAAAATGATACTTGAAAACGACAAATAAAAAAATACTCCTCCCCCCGCTGCCGCAAGCGTCCACACTTGTGGTAAAATAATAAATAATAAATTACTACATTTGAAAGATGTAAAACGATAAAGTCCGTAGTTGTATTGAACAAAGCTTGGCTCCAAACTACGGACAGGTTGAGTATATAACTACAATGATTTTGAAAAACATATTTTACCTCATAATTGTACTGGTAACTGTTACGGGATGCGTATCAACGAAAAGTATTTCATCATATAATGATAAAACGTACTTTAAAGAATCACCAAAGATTGTTTCTTATAAAGACAGGTATTTTTTACGATTCGTTTATCCGGATGATACATTTGCTTTTTTCATGATGTGTGAATCAAAAATTAATGCTGACACTTTAATTTACTATTTACCGGTAACTACAAGTTCCGGCAACCTTAGAGGGAAAATTCAATTTCAAGAAATATTTAAAGCAAATGAGATTGAAATTATCAAAAAGAAAAACGTCTATTGGGAAGAACCGGATGAAAGTCTTGTAGTAATGCCGATAGAACAATTGAATAATGAAGAAATTGAGCTTCTTCCAACAACTGAAACTGAAAAACAAAAGTAATTGAAAACATGCAAGACCTACCTTCCATAAAAAAAGCATTACACCAGCGCTGTTTAACGCTTGCAGAAGATAGAATTGTATCCTTACAACACATATTAAAAGAAGCACAGCAAGCAGCCAATAACGAAACCAAAAGTAGTGCGGGAGATAAACATGAAACCGGACGAGCCATGGCTCAATTAGAAACGGAAAAACTAACTGCCCAACTGAGTGAAGCACTTAACATCAAACAAAATTTAACTCAAATCAACCCCACTATAACCAACAACACAGTAGTATTAGGAAGTATGGTTTACACTAATAAGGGTAACTTTTACATGGCGGCAAGTATTGGTAAAGTAACCATAGAAAACGAAGTCTTTTTTGCTATTTCTCCTGCTTCTCCTATCGGCAAGTTATTGCTCACCAAAAAAGAGAAAGAAAGCTTTTCTTTAAATGGAAATGAGTATACTATTTTAGCTGTAAGGTAAACTATTTTAGGTTAACTCCCCTACACCTTTCCACCTCATATGTCATCCTGA
>DATCTM010000063.1:0-23453 GCA_036567945.1 Vicingaceae bacterium | reverse complement strand
ATGAACAACGAATAACAAATATCAATTCACATCTCATTTGTTAAATAACTGTTGAAAGATTAACATTTTCATAACTTTTAAACTGAATTTAATCAAAAGATTAGATTTACTTTTGCATAGAAATTTAAAGTGATTACCTACATGGATTTTCCTAAACCATTTTAAATTCAACTTTTATGAGTAATGATTTTTAAAGTTAATGGATTAAAAACTTTATTTTTAATAATAATATTTTTTCTAGCTTTAAATGCTAAAGCACAAACCCCAACTACTTGTTTTGAAATAGAAAGTATCCTTGTAGATGCTTGTGGTTCTCCCGAAGGGGAAAATGAAATGGTTCGTTTTGTTGTAGGTAATACTCCTCTTAATGTAGCTAATATGAATGTTAGTTGGGCTAACTCTTCTAACCTTTGGTTAAACACTTGCCAGAATACTACTACAGCAAATGCTGTTAGTGCATTAAATGCTACCGTACAGGGTTGCGGACTATTACTCGAACCAACTAATGGAATTTTACCGGCAGGAGCTAGAGTATTGCTTGTAACAAGTACCGCTATTGATGTAAATGCTAATTCTTTTGCCAACTTGGCTGATACGATGTATGTTATTTTTCAATGTGCAGGAAATACTGCGGGGCATTTTGCTAATTGGAGTACTTCTCCGGGAATGAGAACTTTGTCTATTTCATTTTCATCTCCAAGTGGATGTTCAGATGCAGTAACTTACGACAGAACATTACTGGTTAATCAAAATGGAACTATTGGTGGAGCATCAGCAATAAGAGATGGAGCATTAGCTAATTTTGACTGGCAAGGTAACGTAACCTATGATAATTTTGCTTGTCAAGCCCCTTTTATTTCTGCTAATGTTAGTATTACTGCACTGTCACCAACTACTATTTGTCCGGGAGATAATGTTCAATTAACAGTAAATGCTAGTAGTTCACTACAAAATTTACTTTGGAGCGGTGGCAATGGATTTTTTAGTTCAACAACAAGCAATACCACTACTTATACTTCTTCAATGAACGATACCTCAGATTTTTATATTTATGTAGAAGGTTCGGCAGCTTGTGGAACTATTACGGATAGTATTTTAATTACTATTAACCCACCAGCTACAGCTACTCAAAATGCGAATATCTGTCAAGGACAAAGTTATACCTTGCCGGGAGGAAGTCAGGTAAATACTCAAGGAACTTATATTGATACACTTATTGGTGGAGCAGCATCAGGTTGTGACAGTATAATTACCACTAACCTTGCGGTAAATAATTTTACCACAGGTTCAACAAGCGTAGCTATTTGCCAAGGAGATAGTATTTTCCTAGCAGGTGCTTTTCAAACTACAGCTGGAAATTATATCGATACACTTGTTGGTGGAAGTAGTGTAGGTTGTGATAGCATTATTACGACTACGTTAAACATCAATCCTACAAAGTTTAGCACTCAGAGTTTTACTGAATGTCCCGGATTCAGTATAGCAGTAGGAGGAAATGTTTATGCTTTAACAGGTGTTTATACAGATGTACTTACCACTTCTTTAGGGTGTGATAGTATTGTTGAAACCAACTTAACCATTATTGCTACCAGCCAAGTAAATATAGTGCAAAACAACAACACCATTTGCAGAGATGAATTACTAACAGGTTTTATTATAAATGCCGTTGGAGGAGCTAATTTAGTTTGGAGTTCAGGAGAAACAGGAGTTGATTCTATAATTGTTTATACTGAAGGAATTTATACCGTTACATCTACTGATAATGGTTGCACTTCTGAAGATCAAATAGAAATTACCAGAGACGAATGTTTAGTGCCAACTATTTTTGTTCCCAATACTTTTACGCCTAATAATGATAATAATAATGATGTCTTTATGATAAAAGGCAGTGAATTTGATTTTTTTGAAGCAACTATCTTTAATAGGTGGGGAGAGCAGTTATTTTCATGGAAAGAAATAGATGAAGGTTGGGATGGAACTTATCAAGGAAGTATTGTGCCAACAGGTACTTATTTTTACTTGATTGATGTTACTTTTTTAGGAGGTAAAAGAGAGGTTGTTAAAGGTTCGGTTACGTTACTTAGGTAACTGACTTCTCTTGAGTTAGTTGGTTGTTCAAAATTGTTCCAAATAACAATTTTTTGTTAAATAACTGTTTAAAAGTTAATAGTTTTATAACATAATAAATAGCTTTAGAATCAATAATCACACGTAAATTTGTTTATAGAATTTAAAGTGATTACCTATACGGATATTCCTAAACCATTTTAAATTCAACTTTTTAGAAAATGTATAAGAAGATTATCATACTAATAATCATTCTACTTACAGCACTTATTGGGTTTTCCCAAACCGCTCTTCCTGTATCCAGAACAACATGGAGTGCGGGAGCTCCTTTAGGTTGGACGGACAGCGGAACAGGTACATATACATCATCTTTTGCATGTACAACTACTGATATGGGACAACTTAATTCCAGTGGAGATTTTTATCAAGTATTTTTTTCAGGAACACCTAATCTTTTGACTTTTAAATTAAAAAGTGCATCAATGGATGCTGCTTCTTTTTGTTTGGTAGAAGAATCTCCTGATGGTTTGGTTTGGAGTACCTTAGGAACTTATGGACCGGGAAACACAACATTTACTGATTGTGATGATATTAGTTTGGCGTTAACATCAACAACAAGGTATGTGAGATGGACTTACACTAAAAGTGCTGGAAATTGTGGTTTGGATGATGTAAATATTACTGAGTTAATAACTTGCTCCCCTTCTTCAGAACCTACTGTAAATTCAAGTGCAATTAATTTTTCTAATATAGGTTGTTATGCTATGGATTTAAATTGGACGAGTGGAAATGGAGCGAATAGAATTGTAGTAGCATCTATTTCACCAATTTCAGGAACACCTACCGATCAAACAAATTATATCGCAAATGCAGTTTTTGGTTCAGGTAGTACTATTGCATCTGGTGAATTTGTTGTTTATAATGGTTCAGGAAATACAGTTACAATTACAGGGTTGTCAACAAATACTACTTATTATTTTGCCATTTTCGAATACAATGGAACAAACTCTAATTGTGATGAAAACTATTTAACAATGAGTTTTTTAACAGGTAATCAGTTAACAGCAACATGTACTTGTTCAGAAATTACAGGGATTTTAGTGGATGCTTGTGGAGGAACGATAGAAGGAATAAACGAATTTTTTACTTTTACAAATGGAGATGATGCTTTATATATGGATAGCCTTACTGTTAATTTCCCTAATGGAGGTGCTTTTTGCAATTCAGGGTGTGGAACTCAAACATGGACTACTAATCCAAATTATGTAGACTCTTTAAATTCTTGGGCAAACTGTCCAGGACTTTTTGTTGAAGCAGACCCTATACCATCGGGAGCTGATGTAGTTGTATTTACAGGTGCAAATCCTACTTTCAACTTCGATTTTAGTGGCTTATGTGGAACAGGACCTTATTATGCTGTATTTGCAAATAATACAAATACATCAGGCCGTTTTGCAAACTATAATGCTACTTGTTCTATAAGGTATTTAAGTGTAGATTTTGGTTCGGATTGTATTGATACAGTAGGTTATGATAGATGTTTATTGTCTAGTACTGACGGTGCTTATGTTGCTTTTGATGCTGAAGGCAATCCAACTTATGAAAATGATGGATGCACACCAACAGCTTTACTTCCTATTGAGTTAGTAGAGTTTTCAGGTGAAATATATGATGATAATTCCAACATGTTGAAATGGGTTACGTTAACCGAAATAAATAACGATTATTTTACATTAGAAAGAAGTGCTGATGCCATCAATTTTGAAACCATAGCTATTGTAACAGGTTCTGGAAATTCTTCTATTATATTAAATTATAATTTTATTGATGTTTTTCCTAAAGAGCAAATATCAACTTATTATTATAGACTAAAACAGACTGATTTTGATGGTAAGTCTGAATATTTTAATATGGTTGCCATTTCAAGAAAAAAAGATAATCAATTAAGTGTTTTTGCTTATGATAATCAACTTACCATTCAGTCAGAAGAATCTTATATTTTACAACTATTAGACTTAACAGGAAGGGTTGTATATAATAGTGAGTCTCAAAAAAATAATATTGATTTATCTTTTTTAAGCAAAGGAATCTACATTTACCGAATAGAATTTTCTAACATTATTTTATCAGATAAAATTATAGTACAGTAGCTAATTATATTAAGTTTAGAACTGAAATAATTCAAAAAAATAGAAATAGAAACGAGTAACTTATTGATTAACTTTGGGTTAAACTTTGAGTTATGAAGAAGATAGTGCTGATATTATTTTTTCTTTTTTTGGTAACTATAGCAAACGCTCAAATATTTTATACAGAAACATTTGATGGTTCTGTTTGTGTAGCAGGGTCAGGTTGCGATCCTAGTTTTGTTGCATGGACAACTAGCAATGTTGGTGTAAATGGTGTTAATGCTAATAAATTCTATGTTTCTTGTCAAGAAAATGGAAATTCAGCGGGTGTTTGTGGTAGCGGTTGTGGTGCAGATCAATCTCTCCATCTTGGAAATGTTTCAACTTCTGCTGCAGCATTTGTTTTTTGTCCTTCAGGAGATTGTGGAGCAGCTTATGATGATTCCGGTCCCGATGAAGCAACTAATATTAGGTGTGAATCTCCAATTATTAATTGCACTGGTCAATCTGGTATTACTATAGAATTTAATTACATTGAAAATGGTGAAGGAACGAATGATGATGCTACTTTGTGGTATTTTGATGGAGCTGTTTGGAATAATATAAACGCATTGCCTAAAACATCAACTTGTGGAGGAGGGCAAGGGTTGTGGACTGCTTTTTCTGGATTGTTGCCGGCTTCGGCTGATAATAATCCTAATGTTAGGATAGGTTTTAGATGGGTGAATGATGGAAATGGTTCTGCCAGCGACCCTTCTTTTGCTGTAGATGACATTACGTTGAGTACAAGTATTCCAACACCTATTAAGTTACTATCTTTTACAGGAAATAAATTAACTAACAATGCTAATTTACTTGAGTGGGTAACCTCATCAGAAATTAACAACAACTTTTTTACGATAGAAAGAAGTATGGATGCACAGTTTTTTCAAGTTATCGGAAAAGTTAAAGGAGCAGGGAATAGTAATAGTGTATTAGATTATGGTTTTGTTGATGAATATCCTCATAAAGGAATAAATTATTATAGGTTAAAACAAACAGATTTTGACGGAACCTATAGTTATTCTGATATTATTGCTATTAAGAATGAAAGTAATGGAGTGGGGGTGTATTATCATGAAAATTTTTTGAATTTATCGGCAAGCACTGAAAATGTTAGCGTTCAGGTGGTTGATTTAGCAGGAAGAGTGGTGTATAGTAATGAACAACTTCAAAAAAATAATATTGATTTATCTTTTTTAAGCAAAGGAATCTACATCTATCGAATAGAACTTCCTACTACCATTTTATCTGAAAAGATAGTAGTACGTTAATTTATAGTGAGTCTACCATCTAATTTGAATAAATCCATGTACATTTGCAGCATTCTAAGAGATTTTGTTCATGATTACTATTATTAACTACAACGCTGGAAATATTAAGTCTATTCAAAATATGCTAAAGCGTATTGGAGCTAAATCAATTATCAGTTCTTCTGCTGAAGAAATTGCTCAAGCTGATAAGCTTATATTACCTGGAGTAGGTAGTTTTGACTATGGCATGAAAAATCTACAACAATCCGGCTTAATTGAGATACTCAATGAAAAAGTTATTAATAATAAAACGCCTATATTAGGCATTTGTTTGGGAGCTCAGTTGTTAGGAAATAATAGTGAAGAAGGAATAGAAAAAGGGTTGGGTTGGATAGATATGGATATTGTTAAATTTGATAAATCTAAGATGACCGAGCAACTAAAAATTCCTCATATGAGTTGGAATGAAGTTGTTGTTAGTAAAAAATCGATGCTAATGGAAGGGCTTGAAGATGAAGCTAGATTTTACTTTGTGCATACTTACCACATGCAACCTAAAAATGAAAATGATGTGTTAACCAAATCTAATTATGGTTACGAATTTGTTTCTGCAGTAGAAAAAGAAAATATTTTTGGAGTACAATTTCATCCTGAAAAAAGCCATAAATTTGGTATGAGGTTATTACAAAACTTTGTTAACCTATAAACCAATGCGAAGAATTAGAGTTATACCGGTACTTACCTTGCAAAACGAAAAGTTAGTAAAAACCATTCGTTTTAAAAATCCTAATTATATTGGTGACCCAATTAATGCCGTTAAAATTTTTAATGAAAAAGAAGTTGACGAAATTGTAATTTTAGACATTACTGCTACTAAAGAAAAAAGAACCCCCAACTATAAAAAAATTGAAGAAATTGCTGAAGAAGCTTTTATGCCTTTTGCTTATGGTGGAGGAATAAATTCTTTATCCCAAATAGAAAAACTTTTTAAATTAGGTATAGAAAAAGTAGTTATTAACTCGGCACTTTCAACTAATTTGAATTTAATTACTGAGGCAGCTAACATTTTTGGTTCGCAGAGTATTGTTGCTTCTATAGATGTAAAAAAAGATTGGTTGGGCAAACAACAAGCTTATACCGTTTCCGGAAGTAAAAAAGTAAAAACACCACTATTAGCATTTATACAACAAATAGAAGAAAGTGGAGCAGGAGAGTTATTTATCAACTCTATTGATTTAGATGGTACTTTTTCAGGATATGATTATTCATTAATTTCAAAAATATCAGAAGCAAGCTCATTACCTTTAGTTATTTGTGGAGGAGCGAAACAAGCGTCAGACTTTTTAACAGCTGTACAACATGGAGCAAGTGCTGTCGCAGCAAGTAGTATGTTTGTTTACCAAGGAGCCCAAAAAGGAATTTTAATAAGTTATCCCTCGCAAGAGAAGCTTGTAGCAGAAGTGTATCAGCATATTTAGGTTAGAGGTTTATAATGAACCATAACAAATAAATATAAACAGATGAAAATAAATAAAAGTGCAACATCACAATAACATTCCTATTCATCCATCAACAACAATAATAGTTGTAATACCTTGCTACAACGAACCCAATTTGGTTAAAAGTCTTCAAAGTCTTTACGATTGTGAACCGACACAAACAAATGTGGAGGTAATTACAGTAATCAATTCTTCAGAAACAGACTCAAAAGAAGTTTTAGAACAAAATCAATATAGCTTAAATGAAGCTTTGGCTTGGTTATCCACTCATCAACGAGATAAAATTCATTTTTCATTTATTGAAGCAACTGATTTACCAAAAAAAGATGCAGGTGTTGGCTTAGCTCGAAAAATAGGAATGGATGAGGCATACAATAGATTGGTCTCTATTGGCAAAACAGATGGAATTATTGTTTGCTTTGATGCAGATGCAACGTGTGCTAAAAATTACCTCTCAGCGATAGAATTCCATTTTAATGGACACCCTAAGAGTGTGGGGTGCTCCATTTATTACGAGCATTCTATAGATGGAAATGAGTTTCCGCAGCGAATTTATGATGGAATTATCCAGTATGAACTTCATTTGCGTTATTACAAAGAAGCACTGCATTATGTTGGATTGCCTTATGCCTTTCATACTGTTGGCTCAAGCATGGCGGTTAGAGCAGCTATTTATCATAAACAAGGTGGGATGAACAAACGGAAAGCCGGAGAGGATTTTTATTTTCTTCAAAAAGTAATCCCATTGGGAAACTTTACAGAAATAAATACTACCATAGTTTTTCCTTCTCCCAGAATTTCAGAGCGAGTACCTTTCGGGACAGGAAGAGCCATGCAGCAATGGACAAATAATAATGATGAAACTTTATTTACCTATAATTTTAATTCTTTTAAAGAGTTGAAAATATTTTTTGATACTAGTGAATTACTCTTTTCCGATGATGAAATTCCTTTACCAAAGAGCATATCAGCATTTTTAAAAGAGAATGATTTTGAAAGTAATTTAAAGAAAATTAGAGCGAATGCTACCAATTCAAAACGCTTTAAAGAATTACTTTTTAAATGGTTTAATGCTTTTAAAACCTTAAAATTTTTACATTTTTGTAGAGATAATTTTTACCAAAATCAACCAATAAATGAAGCTGTCAATGTACTTTTAAGAACTATTAATTTAGAAGAACAGCAATCGATGAAAGATTTGCTGTTGAAATATAGAGCATTACAATTAAAAAAATGAATAAAACCGACCTTATTGTGATATTAGGCATTACTGCTACCGGAAAAACTAAGTTGGCAGCTCATTTAGCCGAAAAGCTTGATGGAGAAATTATTAGTGCAGATTCTCGTCAGGTTTATAAAGGTATGGATATAGGTTCAGGAAAGGATCTGAATGATTTCATAGTAAACGGAAAATCTATACCTTATCATTTAATTGATATAAAAAATGCAGGAGAAGAGTATAATGTGTTTGAGTTTCAGAAGGATTTTTTAGCTGCTTTTGAGGATATAAAAAATAGAAATAAACAAGCTATTTTATGCGGAGGAACAGGCTTGTATCTCGAAGCTGTTTTAAAAGGTTATAGAATGCTGGCTATCCCTGAAAATACTCAACTTAAAAGTGAATTAGTATTAAAAACCAATGAAGAATTGGTGGAAATTCTTAAAAAATACAAACAACTACATAATACCACAGATACAGAAGATAAAGAGCGATTAATTAAAGCTATTGAAATTGCTGTTTTTCAGCAAGAAAATGAGGCTTTAATAAAAGATTTCCCAATATTTAATTACCATTTATTTGGAATTCATTTTGAAAGACCAATTATAAGAGAAAGAATTACCGCTCGTTTAAAACAACGTCTGGAAAATGAAGATATGATAGGAGAGGTAGAAGGGTTGATAAAAGCAGGAGTTTCTACAGTAAAACTTAAGTTTTACGGATTAGAATATAAATTGATAACCGCTTATTTATTGAACGAAATAAGTAAAGAAGAACTATTCAATCAGTTAAATATTGCCATACACCAGTTTGCTAAACGACAAGCAACTTGGTATAGAAAAATGGAAAAAAACGGCTTTAAAATTAATTGGATAGATGGTAATTTAAGCCTAGATGAAAAAGTGAATGAAGTGCTGGGTAGGTTATAAGGTTATGTGTAGAAAAAATCCTTAATTGAGACTTTAAATTTTAGACTGCAACCTGTGCCAACCACCGCCATTATAAACTTGTGTATAACCTTGCGATTTTAAAATACGTTTTGCCATAGCACTTCTTGCTCCGGAAGCACAGCAAGTAATAATGGGTCTGTTTTTATCTTTAAGGTGCTTTAAGTTATTATGTAATACATCTACAGGAATGTTGATAGATTTTTTAATGTTGCCCGATTTAAATTCATTTTTTGTTCTTACATCAAGAATAATGGCATTTTGCCTGATTAAATCAGCATAATCTGTTGCCGGGCCGAAGCCCAACAACTGTTTTAATGTATTTAGCATAACTTATTTAACGTTTTTAGATTGATAATAATTTACATCTAACCAAGAACCGGCATTACAACATTCAATACCGTTTTGAGATAAAAATTGTTCTACCATGCCACTTCGGTTACCGGAGGCACAACATAAAATTAATGGTTGAGGTAAGCTTTTTACTTCGTCTATTCTGCTTACTACCTCTTGTAGCGGAATATTGATAGAACCTACAGGATTTCCTGACATAAATTCTTCAGGGGTACGTACGTCTATAATGGTACCTTTATTTTCTGAAATTAATTGCTCGATGTTCATAGCAGTTGGATTTTAAAGTTGTTTTATTACGTTTTCTAGTTTATTACTTACTTGCGAGGCAATATCTTCTAACGAATTATTTTTTACAGCCATCATAGAAGCCATTGGGTTAACTGCTGATACTTCTACTTTTCCATTATCTAATTGCTGGACAATTACATTACAGGGCAGCATGGTACCAATCTTTTCTTCAGATTGTATCGCCTGATGAGCAAAATGAGGATTACATGCACCTAAAATTCGATAAGGTCTGAAATCAACATTTATTTTTTTCTTAAAAGTAGCAGTAACATCAATTTCGGTAAGCACGCCAAAACCTTCTTTTTGTAGCTCTTCAGTAACTTTTTCTATGGCTTCATCAAAACCATAATCAGTAATTTTTGTATAATAGTAACTCATTGTTATAAATTTAAAAGTTTATATTTTTTTTATGATACAAAGTTCAACAAGAATATTTAAACCTACAGTAACATTTGTTACAAATGTTAAAACAGTTTATTAACCACATAGTTTTTAATTCAAAAAAATAACATAATTTAAAAAAAAACACCTAAGTTATTGTTAATCAATAATTAAAATCATTTACAAACGACTACAATTGATAATAAGCGAAAGTAACGGCGACTATCCCTATAAATACAGAATAACCTAATTTAAGCTTCAAAATTCCTTTATTTTGTTTTTTTTGAAAGTGAATTTTCAAAAAAAGATGATTTTATTTCTTTCAAAAGGACAAAACCTTTTGCTTTTTTAGGTTATTTTAAAATAACAAAAGAAATAAAAACCATAGGCTCACGTTATAGCCTTAAAGGGAATGAACGCATTATAGGGTTAATGATGTTGTCCTGAAAGGCATCCTTAATAAACGCCCAAAAACGACCTACAACAATGCAAAGTTAAGTAAAAGAAACTAAAAAGTATAATAATCGTAAACATTCTGTAAACATTGGGCTTAATAAGGTTAATCATAGGGTTAAACTAAGGTTTTTACAAGGTTATTTTAAGGTTTAACATAGGGTTTATGAAAGATTATGATAATTATAATAAAAACTTCTCTAAAAGAGTTAAAGGTTACTTAATTTTGGGAATTATTATAATAGGTATAATACTTGTGATAGAAGTAATAGGTAACATTTAAAAGAAAATGTTCGTACCAGTAAAGAAAAGTTTTTCATCAGTTAAATGAAAGTTTTTAATTTAATTTAATTGATGGTAATTTAAAAATTAATACTTTTGACAAAAATAATTAAGTAAACTATTTTTATTTAAAAAAGTTTTTTAATTAAATAGGATGAAATTATGAATGAATTGCACAAGCAATATTCTCCTGAACAAATATCTAAAATCGGAAATACTATAATTTTTTTAGCAAGTAAAATTGATGACTTGTCAAAAACCAAATTGTTAAAACTGCTTTACATATTAGATGAGCAGTCTATTAAGAAAAGTGGTATTCCCTTTTTAAATTTACAGTATCAAGTTTGGAAATTTGGACCAGTTTCAAAAAATATTTTTATAGAACTATCAAGTTCTCCCACTATTTTAAAAGAATATGTAGAAAGAAGTATGTCGGATGATAATACTTATATCGTTCCAAAGGTTGATTTTTGTGATGATGAATTTTCAAAAAATGATATTGAATTATTAGAAAAAGTTGTTGATAAATTTGGGGGAATGAATTCTACTGAACTAGTTTCTTACACTCATAGAAAAGGCTCTTTATGGTATAGAGTTGCAAAAGAAAATGGTGTTTTAGAACTTCTCGAAAACGAAGTGATTGGAGATACTGATTACATGATAGATTTATCAGATTTAATCAGTAATGACGAGAGAAAGAAACAAATATATATGGACTTCGTTGAAGATTAAAAAAGACAATGGTTAATGATTTATATTCAGAGGGTAATATAATATATTTTGACCCTTTTTATTTTCCAAATGGACAATCAAGTGCAAAGCCAAAATATTTTTTAGTTTTAAGAAATAAAGGTGACGATACAATCTTAGCTTCACTACCTACTAGAGGATTATTAGTTCCTGAAGATAAATCAAAATCAAACGGATGTATAGAGTTGTCAGATATAAAAATAAATTGTTTTGCAATATGTAACAAAACAGTTGTTACTACATGTCGTAAAAAATTCCCTATTCAAACTTACATATATGGTCATAAACTTGAAGACTATAAAATGAATATGTTACTAGATGTTTATAGAGTTGATGGGGTTGACTATCATTTTTTTGGGAAAATGAAACCTAATTTATTCAATAAACTAATTAAATGTTTAAAACAGTCAAGTACGATAAAAATGAAATATCTACGAATGTTAGATTAAATTAATTTATTTTTTCTAACCTCTTTCTTTACTTTTTTAAGCACCTTTCCTTTCGGTTTATATACAATTCTCTTAACATTCTTTTTCGGTTTATAGTTGACCGTACACTTATCCTCTATAATAGCGTTATCAATAGTTTGGTTAAAAGTGCTTTTCTTATTTCGGTTATTGTACTTGTAGGCAAACTCAACTAAATAAAAGGGTAGGTATTTTTTACTTAAAGCATGGTACTGTCCTCTAATTCCATTCTTTATAATACTCCAATATCCCTCAATTGTATTAGTGTGTATTATACCCTCTCTAACGTACTCTTTTTTGTGGTTTACTGTTAGGTGTTGTAAGTGGTCTTCAAACGCCTTATAAGACCTAAATTCATCTGTCATCATTATAGATTTATCGGTAGCTACATATTTTTTAAGCATGGCTAACATTTCTCTTGATGTTAAGCTATCAAGAACCTTTGTAACCACTCTCTTTTTTCCGCTTCTTTCTACAATACCTACAACCGCCACTTTATTTTTACTTTTGGTAATATTTTTTTTGTCTTCAGTAACTACGCTCATATTAGTAATACTAGGAGATACTTTTACATATTTCTTTTTAGGTTTCCCACCTATATAGGTTTCGTCCATTTCTACAATACCGTTAAGTAAATCCATATCATCCACCATAGAGCATCTAACACGCATACAAGCGTACCATGCTGTTTTGTATGTAACTCCAATAGTTCGGGCAATCTGAGAAGCAGAAAGTCCTTTTTTAGCTGATAGCATTAAGCCAATTAAAACAAACCATTTAGGGAGTTCTAATTTACTCGCTTCAAAAATAGTGTCTTTAAGTACCGTAAAATCTTTATTAGTGTCGTTACAATGGTAGTAAATAGTTCCTTTACGTTTGGTAACGTTTTCTTTCCCCGTAAACGGAGAAATAGGCTTATCGCCCCATTTCTTTTTTTCTAAAAATGCAATACATTTTTCCTTAGTGTTAAATTTTTTTTGAATTTCAATAATATTCATAACGGTATTTTTTAGTTAAAAATGTGGAGATAATCGGACTCAAACCGACACCTGCTTCTTGTCAAATGAAACCGCTCTAATCAATTAAGCTATATCCCCAACTAATTGATTTTGTAAAACTAAATAATGATGTTTCTGTATTAAAATTATTGACTAGTGTAAAAATCACACAATTTTTCACTAGTAAAAAAAACGACTAAATTTTCACTAGTGAAAAAACAAAGGATTTTTTCACTAGTTTTGAAGTGTCAAATGAAACCACAAAAAAAGAGGTAATTAACTATTGTTATTACCTCTTTTTTTTAGGGAGTTCCTTGTGTTCTGAAATAAATTTTTTTTGGATAGCTTCTTTTTTTCAACAAAGTCATAACCATATAGAGTAGCTATATAAGCAGCAATAACTTGTTTTTTATAAGTGGTAAGAATTTTATTTACTTTTTTAGGGCAAAAATTTAAAATGTAACTTTCGATAGCATCGTAAATAGCTATAAAACAATCGTCTTTATGTATTTTTTTAATTTTTCCATGATGTTCTGGATAGGTATCTGAAACAACAGTAGTAATCATTTCTAACAATCCATATTTATAGTTTTTATGAGTAAACTTATCTAATAAATTATTCGGTTTGTCAAGGTCATAAATATCAGCTTTAAACAATTCAACAGTCCATTTACCACTAAAATTATAATATCTGTTATTAAAAAAGTCAAAAGTCTTTTGAATTAATTCAAATATTTTTGTTAAATGTTTTGTTGATGCTTTGTCGTGTAGTTCATAAAGCTTCATTATAACCCTTGCGGGTATTTTATTCCCTGAGTTTGCTTTACAGATAGCAAAACACAGATAAGAAATAAATTGTTGTTCATCCTCTTCTAAATAATACAGAGTTAAACTTTTTCTTTTTTGTGTTTTAGGGTTAAAAGTCATTAAAATAAGGTTCGTTACCTTACAAAAATAACTAATTTATTCAATTTCTGTACTTATAGGTATAGTCGCCAAAGTAACGGCAACTATCCCTTTAAATACAGAAATGAATGATTTGGATTAAAAAATTTCTTGATTTTATTTTTTTTGAAAGTAAATTTTCAAAAAAAGATGATTTTATTTCTTTCAAGAAGCTAAAACCTCCTGCTTTTTTTAAGGTTATTTTAAAATAACAAAAGGAATAAAATCATAGGCTTACACAATAAGCCTTAAAGTTAAATAACGCTTCATAAGGTCAATGGTTTATTCTCGATGAGATGCCCTTGATAAACGCCCAAAAACGACTTATGGTATTACAAAATTAATAATTTTTATGATTTAAAGATAAACCTAAAAGAAGTGGTTTCGTTTAATCAAAAAGGAGGATGCCCTCACATCCTCCAGTTGGTCTAACTATTAGCCCTCACTAACAGTTAACCCAGAAACGAAAAAATTTCGCTTTTTTAGGATAAACTTTCTTCCCGTTTTTATCACGCTTGTAGCGACAAAAAACAAGTTTCTGGCGTTTACCATTCTTAAATCGATACATAATAAGAATTACGCTTTACGTACACTTCAATTTGGCGGTACTATTGCCCAAGTCTCTTTAATAGAGACTTCACTGACAAAAAAACCCAGCCTGAGGGGGCTGGGAATTTTCGTAAGCCTTAAATGTCGTTAATCAATTAAATCATATTAAACCAATGGCAAAAAACGACAACACCAATTAACGCAATTCTTATAGGCTTTATGTATCGATTTAGGGGCAAATAAAAGAAATAATTTTTGTAATTTGCTAAAAATTGAAATAAAAATTCAATTTTTTATATCGTTTTAAGTATAAATACTTAGATGATTAAGTAGTTATACTTAATTAATTTTCAACAGATTGCAATCTTTTTTAAGAAAATCCATTTGAAAAAAAGTCTTCAAGGGTTATTTCTAAGTACTCACAAATTCTTTTAAGGGTAGAAACAGAGAAGTTTCTTTTAGAGCGTTCTATTCTACCTATATTTATTCCTGTGTCGTTATAAAAAATTTCTTGTGTAATGTTTTTTTCCTCTCTAAGTGTTTTAATTCTTAAAGCAATCTTGTTTAAAAGCTCTATATCAACCCCTTGTTTCATTAAAAAAAACTTTTATAAAAATGGAAAGGTCATATAATTAATATGAAAAATTAAAGACCAATTGGTCTTTTTATGAAATATATTTTATATTTTTACCCCGAACTTTTAAATTTATATAATATGAAAACAATTAATTTTTTTACATTGACAATCCTTTTATCAAGCTTTCTTATTAGTTGTAGCAAGGAAAAGGATACGCCACAACCAGAACCCCAAACTGTTTATGTTTGTCAGGATAGTAGATATACAGGTGCTAACTGCGACCAACAAAAAACACCAACAAGAATTAAGATTACTAAAGTGGTATTAAATTCATTTAATCAGTTTAAATCGGGAACTACAACATGGGACGATTGTTGCGATTATGGAGATTACCGACCAGATGTAATAATTCAATTGTATGAAGGAACTCCCCGACCGGGTTCTTTTCAATTTGGATTACCCGCCATTTGGGATGCTAATTATAACCAATCTTATGCTATTACACAAGATAACTTAAATCAATTCCCTTTTGATTTATCGCTTAATACATCATACACCATAACGGTAGAAGACAGCGATTTAGGAACAGATGAAAGTATGGGTACAAGTATTATTCAATCGTATAGTAGCACTAATGGATTTCCTGAAATACTCTATGCAAATACAGGAATAACAAATGTAGAAATACACCTGTCTTACGAATTTTAAATAATTATATCATTTTATTTCGTTATGAAAACAAACAAAAAAAAGCCAACAAATTAATGTTGGCTTTTTTTGTAATAAATAAAATATTAACTAAATTGCTCAAAAAAATAGACCATGCAAAAACCAACCTTCAACGAATTACGAAATGCTATTTTAAAACAAATAGAAACAATAACAGTTATTGAAAATCAGGGAGCAGAAATAATAAAAAATCAACAATATGAATTAGCTGAAAAATTTAGAGCTAAAAGTAATTTACCTAAACTTAGAAATGAATTAAAAAATAGCATTAAAGATTGGAACGATAATGTAAACTCATTAGAACTTATTGCTGAAAATATTGAGTTTATAAAAGCATCCAAGCAATTTTTAAGTCAGTTTGAAGACAATACACAAGAATTTAATCAACTAATACTCGATGAAATAGAAAAACTTTCCGAAGCCAGACAAACTGCTTTAAGTAATAAGGATTTTAAATTAGCAGGGCAGATGGTCGATAAATCAGTTGCATTAAAACAAAAATTAGCGTCAGAGTAAATGAAATATTGTTAAAGATTACAAAGGCTAATACAATTACAATAAGAATTTAGATAAAAGAATTAAGGGGTATTTAATTTTGGCAATTATAATAATAGGTATAATAGTTGTGATAGAACTTATAGGTAAATATTTGGAATAGGTTTGGAATAGGTTTGGAATAGGTTTGGAATAGGTTTGGAAAAAGTTTGGAAAAAGTTTGGAAAAAGTTTGGAAAAGTTTTGGAATTTAAAAATAAGTGTATATTTGTGTCGTTATTTTAAAAGCAAAATAAACAACTAAAACAACTAATAATGGGGAATAGAATTAAAAATAAATTAAAAGATAATTCTAATTTAAAAATTAATAATGATTCTATTTTTAAAAATGAAAACAAACTATATAAGCCGATAAGTGCTTTTAAGTGGAGAGATGCCTCTAAATTAGAAATGAATAAAGAGTCTATACCTCACTATGCGACAAGATTTGCATTATAAGAAATAAAATATTTCATAAAAAAGAAGAGGACTTCCTCTTCTTTTTTTTATGTAAAAAAATCAGTGAAAAAAATTTCTGCCATAAAAGGAAATGTAAAAAGGAAAACTTGTGATGACACAATAAATCAAATTAATTTTCCTCATGGATTATTTGAAATACACAGTTACACCTTACCAATTGTAACTAAAAAGGATAAACCAAAAAAAATAATTATTGAAATACATAGGTATAAAGGATTTGCATTAGTTAAATTTTATCCTTTTCATTTAAAGAAAAATCCTAAAAAGTATGAATTTAGAGGAGAAAAATCACTTGGATATGCAGTTTCATTAAAGACTGTTTATTCCATAATACATGAGTGTATTTTAATAATGCGTGATTACTTAGATGAAAATCCAGAAGAATTTGTAGGATATGTAGGACAAGTAGATGACAAAGATAATAAGAGAAAAAGAGAGCAATCTCAAAGGTCTTCAATATACAATACAATTACAACCTCGGTGTTTGAAAACAATAATCAGTATAAATTTTCATCTAAAAAGGTATTTAAAGAGATTAATCTTAGGTTAATTAGAAAAATAATATCTAAACAAGAAAACAGACTAACAAAAAAACAGATGGAAAATTATAGGTATTTTTTATCTGAGTTTGAAAAATCTCCACAAATACTTTACACTCTTATGACGGAAACAACATTAAATAAATTTAATGAGAATTAGTGTAGGTTCTACAGTCCACATATACAACAAGTATCTTAACACGACTTCTTCCTAATCCCTTTCTTTACCTTTTTAAGCACCTTTCCTTTCGGTTTATATACAATTCTCTTAACATTCTTTTTCGGTTTATAGCTGACCGTACATTTATCTTCAATAATGGCGTTTTCAATGGTTTGGTTAAAAGTACTTTTCTTGCTTCTGTTGTTGTATTTGTAAGCAAACTCCACTAAATAAAAAGGCAAGTATTTTTTACTTAAAGCATTATAATTTCCTTTTATTCCCTTTTTTATGATAGACCAATACCCCTCAATTGTATTTGTGTGTATTATTTTCTCTCTTACATATTCTTTAGAGTGATTTACAGTTAAATGTTGTAAATAGTTGTCAAATGCTTTGTATGACCTAAATTCGTCTGTCATCATTATAGATTTATCAATTGCTACATACTTTTTTAGCATTGCCAACATATCTCTAGATGTTAATCCGTCCATAACTTTTGTAACCACTCTTTTTTTACCACTTCTTTCTACAATACCTACTACGGCTACTTTATTTTTACTTTTTGTAACTTCTTTCCGGTCTTCCGAAACCTCACTCATATTTGCTATACTAGGGGAAACTTTTACATACTTCTTTCTGGGTTTTCCGCCAATATAAGTTTCATCCATTTCTACAATTCCGTTAAGTAGTTCCATATCGTCCACCATAGCACATCGTACTCGCATACAGGCATACCAAGCAGTTTTATAACTTACCCCAATGGTTCTTGATATTTGTAATGCTGAAATGCCTTTTTTTGCTGACAGCATTAAACCAATTAACACAAACCATTTTGGCAGTTCTAATTTACTAGCTTCAAAAATAGTATCTTTCAATACGGTAAAATCTTTATTAGTATCGTTGCAATGATAATAAATAGTTCCTTTACGTTTAGTAACGTTTTCTTTTCCTGTAAACGGAGAAAGAGGCTTATTGCCCCATTTCTTTTTTTCTAAAAATGCAATACATTTTTCCTTAGTGTTAAATTTTTTTTGAATTTCAATGATGTTCATAATAGTATATTTAGTAAATTTGCATAAGTGTCAAGACTTGTATTCCGCTTATCGGAATAACCATAAAAAACCCCTGATTTATTTAGGGGTTTTTTATTTTATGGTGGAACGTACGGGAATCGAACCCGTCTCACAAGGTGTCAAGACTTGTATGTTAACCAACTACACTAACGCCCCTCATAAAATGATTTACAAAGTACAAAGGTAGTTTGGGGTCGTGAAACGATAAAATATTTACTGCGATTAAGAATTTGCTATTGTACCTCAGTTGCAGTTTTTGGCGGTATATAAAAAGATACGTCTTTGAGGACATCATCAACAATATCCTTAGTTTCATTGTATTTTTTTTTAGAATTACGAACCTTATATGAAAGGTCATTAAGATTAATATTTAAGGAAAAATATAAATCGCTATCGCAGTTGGTAAAATAAAATAATGCAGTTTTCATATATCCATAATTATCAGAACCTTCAATTATGGTATCGGTTGTAGATTTTTGATTTATAGAATATAGAAGGTAAGCTAAAAGTTGGGGAGTTCCTTTCCATTTGGCGGGTATTTTTTTTCTAAATGCTTGTTCAAAGGACAATGGCTTATCGGTCAATTTAAGTCTATAAAGTTTTTTAGATATTTTATTTAACCTCCCTTCATATTTTTCATTCCAAATTAATTTAGGAATAAGCTGTGGCTCTTCATATTGTAGTTGTTCACTTTCTGCTTGTGCTTCAGTAAAAGCAATTTGTTCTTTAACATCAGCAATTCGTTCTTTAACATTTTCTATCCATACAGTAATAAGATTACGAGTTTCAATACTATCCTCATCTATGCTCGAAAGAAAAAATCTATCAATTATTTTATTGTAGTGATTTAAATATCCTTCATAAAGATATAACAAAGGATATAAAGCCCTCTCTCGTTTAAAAAACTCTGCATAAACAGAAAGTATTGATGGAGTTAATAAGAAAAAATCATGTACAACTTTCAATTCTTCTTTAGATAGAGGTTCAAGAAGTTTCTCGCTAAAAATAGATAATTTAATTATATCTACTTCTGGACGATTATTGTTTTCATAAGTAAAACCTAAACCAATCATAAAAAACTCTATATCTGTTTTTCCAATTACTTTTAAGTAGTTACTAAAAACTTCTTTTTCATATTTTGTAAAAGATGAGTTTAAGATTTCAATACATGAATTAACAGCTTCTATTTTTTCTTCTTCTGATAGGTTCATTAATCAACTTTATAGGGGGTAAAGTTAATTAATTTACTTTGTTTCTGTATTTAAGGTAAGTGGTTATAAATATTATACTCACGCCAAATCATCATCAGGATGAATAAGCATATCACAAGGTAAATCATTTATGTGGCTACTACAAATTCCATTTCTAATTTGGTCAAAATGATTATAAGAAATTGTTCCAGCAATTTCAAAATTATTAGAATTTATCTTTGTTAATAATGATTGCTTTGAGAAACTATAATAATCATTACAGTTTACACAATTATCATCGTGAGTAAACCCATTATCAGTATCAGGTTTTATAAAAACAAGTCCTGAATAATCTAAACCTTTTTTATCGAAAAATTTGATTTTATTATTTTTTTGAGATGTGCTGTTTACAGTATATATTTCATCATCATCAATAGCTACAACAATAAAGAAATGCGGTATATCTGAATTAATATACTCTTCCGCTGAAAATTTATATACAATACCTACTTTTAGAGTAGTTGAAAGTATATATTCTGGTGGTAAATCCACCATTTTTATAATAGTTTAGCTTGAATGGAGTTATATTCCTGGTATCTTAATTTAGATAATACACTCTCTTCGTTATTATGATAGTTGAAATTTTCTAAATCTTCTGATGGCTTCAAGAAAAAATCATCCATAAGGATAGGGTAGCTATTAGGTTTTTTATTATTTTTAAGGTCTTTTTCAAATCTTTTCCATTCTGGAAATTTGTGTGAAAAATCTCGTAATAGAAATTGGTCTTTATCTCCAAATTCATCCCAAGTTAGATTCATTATTTCAAGGTCTGAATGAGAAAAATATTTTTCATTAAAATTACTATCAGCAGTTATATCAAAACTTTTTACACTAAAAAAACCTTCTTGAGTACTCTGTACTAAATCTAATGTTTCAGAAGGAACAGGCCCATGTGGCATTGCACAATAAGAATCTTTTAGAATTAATCTGCCATACTTATTTAAGTGCAACCTATCTGCTATCCATAATAATTTCATTAATTTAAGCCGATTGATTTTTTTACCAGATGATTTGGCAGCGAAAAAAATTATAGAATTTAATATTTTTTTTTCTTTTAGTCCCATAAGTATGGTACAAAGATATATATTATATATAATATAAAAATAACTTTTATGTTAATTATTAACAATAAAATATTAATATATAATCATTTAAAAATATTGTAGTTATTATAATATGAGTACATATATTTTATATATTTGCTTTTATAAAGTATTAAAGATGGCTAAATCTAATTCAAATAAAAAATCAGAAGTAAAGGGAAAAAAGGTTGACATAAGAAAAAGAAGCAGTGTATCAACTAAACTAACTCAAGAGGTAGGGAGGGCTAGTACAGGAGGGGGAGGAAAACCAAAACAACCTAAAAAGAAGTAAAATGGCAAAATCAAAACCACAGTCTAAACCAACCTCCAAACCAACTCACCAACCGAAACCCCTAACTGAAGGAGCAGGTTCTGGTGGAGGAAGACCAAAAGGAGCAGGTTCTGGTGGAGGAAGACCTAAAAGACCAACTAAAAAGTAATAAAATGGCAAAGCAAGATTTAGGAGGGGGGGATGAACCCGATATAATTAAAGGTTCTCCATCAGGTGGGGGAAGACCTACAAAACCTAAAAAATAATTTTATATAATAAGATAAGAGATAATACTACTCCAATACAAAGAGTTGCAAAAGAAACTCTGTTACCCCAAATTGTCAATTTATCATACCATTTACCGTCTTTAACATCTTCTTTTTCCACTTTATTCATTTCATTCATTTCTTCTAATGCCCAATTTGCTTCTAAATCATGATATTTCTTAGCAGTAAATTGGCTAAATATATTTATAAATATTGTACCAACAAAACTTATTATACTTGAGAATACTAATATTTTTCCATCAATATCTAACACTTCTTTATTTTCATATAAAGAATCAATAAATGAAAGTAAAATTATTATTCCTCCGGTAGAAACAGAAATAATTATCAAATCAGTTCTTTGTATAGAATAAAACATATTCTGTAAAGCATGTAGTCTATATTCCTCGAAACGTCTATAATTTCTATCACTATACTTTTCTTTTTTCTTTATTTTTTTCTTTTTCATACTCAAAAATAACAATAATAATTCATTTCTGTATTTAAAGGGATAGTTGCCAAAGTAACTAATTAGAAACCGAGTGTTTTTTTAGAGCCGTCTTTACTTTGCACCATCAATTCTGAACGAATCAGGATTACTAAATAAAACTTTTTATAAACCATTTAAATTTTAGTATTATGAACAATTTAAGAAACAAAGTACAATTAATTGGAAACTTAGGTAATGCACCTGAAATTATTAACTTAGAAAGCGGTAAAAAACTAGCCAAATTTGCTATTGCCACCAACGAATCGTATAAAAATGCTAAAGGCGAAACAGTTAAAGAAACACAATGGCACAACTTAGTAGCTTGGGGAAAAACTGCCGAAATAGTAGAAAAATACCTTACTAAAGGAAACGAAGTAGCTATTGAAGGTAAGTTAACCAGTAGAAGCTACGAAGATAAAGAAGGTAATAAAAAATTCATTACCGAAGTAGTAGTAAATGAATTACTCATGTTAGGCGGAAAGAAATAATTTTTCACAACCTAAACAAAAAAAGACGGACAGGTGTTCCGTCTTTTTTTTGTTTGATTAAGGACAATCAAAATTTGATATTGTTTTAATCATCAGCAATAAAAAAAGTAACATTTTCGTTTAAGTGAAAAAAAATTAACTCCATGAATAGTATAAATCTCTCATTCGCTCGTTACTATTATTTTTTTAGCGCGTTAATTGTTGTATTAGCTTGCTTCGGACTCTTTTATTTAGATAGAAAAACACATAGCGTTGCAGATTTATTTCAAACAGGTAATTTAGTGGTGTTAGTTTTTTATTTTATTCCAACCTATGTGTTAAGTTGTTTGCTGTTCATTTTATTTCAATACCTAAAAAGTACAAAAAGTATGTTGTTATCCTTACTTATTGGTATTCCATTAGGGTTTTCGTTTATGATATTGTTCTTTTCATATTCAATGGGACGGCTTTAAGTAATAATTGCGCTAACCAACTTCTTTAAATTAGAAAAAATTAATCAATATATTTGTATCTAATTTAAAACAAAAATTATGCATCCTATTCTTAGAAATATTTTAGCCGTAGTACTTGGTTTAGTAGTGGGTAGTGCTGTCAATATGGGAATTATTATGATAAGTGGCTCTATTATTCCACCACCAAACGGAGCAGATATTACCACCATGGAAGGGTTGAAAAGCACCATGCACTTATTTGGTCCGGAGCATTATATTTTTCCGTTTTTAGCCCATGCTTTAGGAACTTTAGTAGGGGCATTTGTGGCTGCTAAAATTGCTGCTACCAACAAAATTAAATTTGCTTTAGCCATTGGAGCTTTCTTCTTTTTAGGAGGAGCCATAAATGCTTACATGTTGCCTGCACCAACTTGGTTTTTAATTTTAGATTTAGCAGGAGCTTA
>DATCTM010000062.1:0-21124 GCA_036567945.1 Vicingaceae bacterium | reverse complement strand
TCCATACCAATTGGTGAATTTATCCAACTGATGTTCAAACCAAATCAAAAATTTATTAAAGAAATTAGTCGGCTGTAAATCTTCTTTTTTTCCCATGCGAGAAGCCATCCAGGGTGTAAGCGTAAAACCTACCAATAAACTCGTTAAAGTTGAAGTAATTACCACCACTGAAAACTGCTTAAGCATATCGGCAACAAATACTTGCAAGAACAAAATCGGCAAGAAAACCACTACATCTACCAAGGTAATGGATAGAGCAGAAAAGCCAATTTCCATACGCCCATCCATAGCTGCTTCCTTTTTTTCTTTACCCATATCCAAATGACGTTGAATATTTTCGAGCACCACTGTAGCATCATCAACCAAAATTCCGATAATCAGCGACATGGCTAGTAAGGTCATTAAGTTTAGAGTATAACCCAACATCCACATCACTGCAAAAGCAGTTACCAAGGAAGTAGGAATGGCAATCAAAACGATGATGGAGTTTCTAAAACTTCTCAAAAACAACAACATTACCAACGAAACCAATATTACAGCTAAAATCAAATCGAAAACTACCGAATTTACTGCAGCAATGGTGTTATCAGTACTATCATCGGCAATAATAAATTTTATGTTGGATGAAGCATTTTGTTGTTCAATTACTTTAAACTTATCTTTTACTAACTTAGAAACGTCAACCGCATTGGCATCTCCTTGTTTTTTAAGTAATAAACCAATACCGTTTTTCCCATTGTAACGGCTGATGGAAGAGATTTCAACATGAGCATCTTTAACCATAGCCACATCTTTAACATAAACTGGGCTGCCCTGAACTGACATAGCAATTTGTACATTTTCGATGTTTTTTAAGGTGTTGAACTTCCCAGTTAACCGAACCGAATTACTTTCTTTGTCGGTTTGCACTTTTCCTGCAGGCAAATCCAAGCCCGAGCGATTAATGGCTTCTACCACTTGCAACATCGAAATTTTATGCAGTTTTAAACGATTTAGATCAATGTTTACTTGAATTTCTCGTTCCTCGCCACCCAACAGCGTAATTTCTGCAACTCCTTTTAATTGTTGAATTTGAGGTAAAAATTCGTCTTTCATTTTTTGGTAAAAAACGCTTGGCTCCATATCACTTGTAGCACTAATCGACATGATAGGCAAATCGTTAGGAGAAACCTTACTCATCTCAGGACTTAAAATTTCTTCAGGCAGGTCTTTTTTAATGTTGTCGATGTAGCGTTGAGCATCTTGCATGGTTTTATCCAAGTCGGTGCCATATTTTAAGTTGGCAATGACTATGGAAGCATTTGGCAACGATTTGGTTACCAAAAAATCAACTCCTTCGAGATTCGCCAAGGCATCTTCAATTTTTCTACTTACCGATGTTTCCACTTCTTCGGGTTCAGCTCCGGGATAAGCCGTTTTTATCACCACAACAGGTTGATTGAAGTCGGGCATTAACTCATAACTTAAGTTGGTAAACCCAATGTACCCCAAAAGGATAAGTACACTGAACAACACTATAATTAGTGAAGGTCGGTTAATGGATATGGATGTAATGTTCATTTTTCTTTAATTTTAAACCACAGAGACACAGATGACACTGATAATCTCTAATATCTAATTCTTAATTTCCACATTCGCTCCATCAAATAAATTGATAAACCCTTTGCTTACTACTTCATCGCCAATATTTAACCCTTTTTCAATAAGCACTTGGTTTTGAACTCTTTTTTTAATGACAATTGGAATTAAAACAGCTTGATTGTTTTTGATAAGGTAAACCAATGGATTTTCTTCACCACCCTGAAGAATAGCAGCAGGAATATAAATGCCCTCTTCTTCATTTGAAGAAGTAAGGTCTACTTTTCCAAACATCCCGGCTTTAATGGAAAGACCCTTGGTGTTTTGCACTAAAAATTGAATTGGGAAACCTCCGGCAGGATTAGCTTTACTGCCAATGGCTATCACTTTTCCATTCAATTTTAGTTGAGTTTGTGCATCTGGAATAACCCTGTAATTCTCATCCAAGCTGAACGTATTCAAATCATTTTCAGAAATAAAAATGCTAAAACGCAATTGTTGTATTTCGGTAAGCTGAACTAGCGGGACTCCGGGAGCAGCAAAAGCTCCTACTTCAGTCATTTTCATTGTAATGACACCATCAAAAGGAGCTTTTATCCTAGTTTTTGAAATTTGTTCTAAAAGAGTACTTCTTTTAATTTTTGCCGACTTTAAGCCCAGTTCTGCTTTTTCCAATTGGACTCCTTGAATAGCATCGGCTTCAGCAAGCACTTTATAGCGTTTCACATCATTTTCTAAGCCTTCAATTTGAACATTTACTTCTTGCAACTGTAATTCCAACAAGGATTTGTCTAATTGAACCAACGCTTGACCTTTATTTACCAGCGAACCTAAATCAACTAAAACCTCATTCACTTTACCTTGAATATCGGCATTGATTTTCACTTCTTTATTGGCTTCAAAAGTTCCGGAAAAGGTATATTCTGCTGTCCCTTTTTGAGGGATTACCTTTATGGTTTTCACTTCAATTGGTGCAGTTTTATCGTAATGATAGACTTTCTCTTCAGTAGTTTTTTTATTGTTTGCCAATTTAAAAATGACCAAAGCAATAATTCCTAGTGCAGTAAGAATAGCGATGTATTTTTTCCAGTTTGTTTTCATAATTTACATTTTTACACCAAAGAGACTCAGAGATTACGGATAGTCTCTAATTTTTAATTATATTAAAATTTCCTATTAATTTTTTTAATTCTAAATCTGCTTTTAAATATTCAATAATAGATGAAAGGTATTGTTGTTGAGCATCTCTAAGGGCATTGTCTGCCATTAAAACTTCAGTTAAATTGGCTGTTCCTTGTTTTTGTTGCAACAAAATTTGCTGATAAACTTTTGAAGCCAATTCAGCTTGTTTTTGTGTATTTTCAACTGTTTTTTGTGTGATGATTTTTTGCTGACGAGCATTTAAAGTCTGCATATTAGTTTGGTCGTTGAGCATTTCCAACTGCAGATTGGCATTGGTTAACTCCAGCTTTTTTTGGTTAATTTTTCGTTGGGTTGATAGTCCTTGAAAAAGTGGATATTGCAATTTTATTCCTCCAAAACTTATGGGATAAAAATTTAAAAATTCATTGGGTTGTTCATTATAACCAAAGCCGGTGGTTCCGTACATTCCAAATAAAGCTAGTGTCGGCAAGCGACTTCTTTTTATGCTTTTTAATTCCATATCCAACAACTTGGTTTTTTGCTGAACCAATGCTATATCTATATTGTTAGTAGATGTTTGTTCGGGTTTCGTTTCAAAAACAACTTGCTGCTCCACATTGATGTTACTTTCCAAGTCTATTCCCATCATTATTTTTAACATATTTATAACTTGTTCTTGTTTGCTCAAAAGCAATTCGTGTTGAGTAAGAAGCTGTTGTAATTGCAATTCTATTTTGGCAACATCGGTTTGCTTGGCAAGCAACTGACTTTGTAATAATTGCATATTTTTTAGCAACACTTTATTGTTATTGATATTGCTATCAATAAACGCCAATTGATTTTGAAGGATTTGAGCATTGTAGTACAAATTACTAACATCAAAGAATACTTCTTCTTCGGTTTTTTTGTGTTGCAAACTGCTCATTTCTATTGCCATTTTGGTAGCTGAAATATTAGTATATAGTTGTGGGTTGTACAAGGGCATAGACAATTGTAAGTTCGCATTAATATTATGAGGAACTCCAAATTGTGCTTCTTTAAATTGTCCTTCGGGAGCTAACGGATTAAATGTAGATAGTGGCATTAGCTGATAAGGCAAATCCACATAATATTTATATTCTCCACTGGCATCAATTCTAGGAAAAAGACTTGCCTGAACTTCTTTTCGTTTTTGTTCACTTATTTGCTGATTATTGCGACTAATTTGCAACTTCTTATTATTAACTAGAGCGGTATCAATACATTGCTGCAACGAATAGGTTTGAGCATTAATATTATTAAACAGCAATATCAAAGTAAGTATTAATAATTTTAGTATGTAAATGTTCACTAACATAATGAGGCAAAAAAATAGAGTTATTAATTTTTTTATTAATCTAACTTTTAAAGTTAGTTAGTATTCACTTACAAAAGTAGAAAAATTTATTTATATATATTAAATCTAAAGAATTTTATTATAAAAAAATTTAACTATATAATAAAATTGAGTTACCAGTAGCAAAAACAATAGTTAGTAAATATTTACTAAAAAACATCTCTCCCTAATTGATTTGATAGTTTTTTAACTATTTTTGCACAAATATTATATTTTTTTAACACTAAATGAATAAAGAATGAAAGCATTAAAAATTTCAACATTATCTGCTATTTTCCTAATGGCAGGGCTAAGTATCCAACCACTAAATGGACAAATAAATAAATTTAAAAAACCAAAAGTTGAAATACCTAAAAACACATCTATAAAGAAAGGTAGTGGTGATAATACCAATAGCTTAAAAGACAAAATGGACGGAAAACCAGACTATAATCCTGAGGATCCTGTTTATAAGGCTTATTCAAAAACAAGAGATAACCTAAAATCTATTGAAAGTTCACTAAATAGTACTGCTTGGAATTCGAGTAGAGAAAATGAAAATGAACAAGTATTAAAAGATTTAAAGAAAGTTGAAGATGGTCTGAATGAATTAAAATCTTTAGGTGAAGATAAGAAAACATATTATAAAGAATTTGAGGAAAGCTATAAAAGTTTGGAACAAAGGCGTGCAGCTGACATGGAGAAATTCAACTTAGAAGCCAGCTACGATAAAAATTTAGAAAGTTATTATCGTTGGGTAACGATGGGTTATGAAATGAAAAATGAGAAATTAGAACCTTCTTATAAAGGTTATTATTCTTTTAAAGAAGATTTTAAATCTAACCAACCTGAAAAGTATAAAGGAGATTATGTGCAAAAAAGAATATCTGCAGTAGATAACTTTTTTGAAGTAGAAGTCTATGAACAGCTTGAAGATATTGAAAAGAATGTAGATAAACTTATTAAGAATGCACATAAACTTAATTCTCGTGAAGAAGAGGATTATCTTTTAAATGCAAAATCTCATCTTAAAAAGATGGAAGAACTTGAAAAAACTATTAATTATAAAAAGGAATATCTTCTAAAGGATAAAACAAAAATAACTCAAATTGAAACAAAACTAGCTAAAGAAAAAAACATGTTAAGTGAATATGTTTCCAGCGGTAAGTGCGATGCTTATAGAGCAAAATTTGAACAAGAACTTATTGATGCAGTTAGATTAGGAAATAAGGCAATGAGTAACTCTAAATATGAAGCTATGGCAATAAAAGGTGTTGACTCCGGTGTTCCCTCTAGAGCAGTAATTACTTCTTCTGTTTGGCAAGTAAAGAAAAATGACTTTGGTTATCCTCTGTACAAATATTTAGATGTGGATATAGCTGTAAAAAAAGATGGTAAATGTTATTTGGCTTATGGGCAGATTAGAAAAAGTTATGAAGGTGCCGGTGTTTACGGGGGTGAGTTTTTTAATTATTGGGGAATTCAAACCGAAATGAATTGTAATAATATAAATAAATAGTAATAAAATTAATTGGAGATAAAACTACTTCTAGTCAAGTAGTTTTATCTCCTAAAACAATTTTTTATAAAGAAAATAATTAGTTAAATCCTGCAATAACTAGTTTTATTATTTAAGTTCAACTTCACTAATTAAGTTCACTTTTGTTTTTATTGAATTAGAAATTAAGCAAGCAGCCTCTGATTTTTCTAAAATACGCTCGGCACGTTCTTTCTTAGATGCATCATTTATCACTAAATGAGCTTTTAGGTTTACTTCTGTCATTAAAAATTTGCCTTCTACTTTATCTAAAACTCCTTCTGCATCACAACCAAAACTTTTAAATTCTAATTTAGAAAATTCAGCTATAGCCAAAAAGGTTGTCATAAAACAACTTAACACTGATGCAGTATAAAGATGTTCCGGACTCCAAATCCCAGGTATTCCTTTATCAAATTCGGGTGGCGTTGCTACCTCAATTTTTGTTGGCAATTCTGGTGATTCCATGATGCCTTTTCTACCTTCGTTCCATGTTAGGGAAATATTATAACTGTGTTTGTCCATGTTATTGTATTTATTTTTTATCCATTTCTACTACAAAAATTCCTCGAATATCACCTTCGGCATAAGCTATGGCTTTATCGTTTGGATGTAATTTTTTGATGTTAGCTAAAGTTTCAGTGTTTATTTGTTTTTCGGGAATTCCATGGCATTTTAAGCATGTTTGATTAATTTCTATCGGATAATATCCTACCATTTTATTCTCTATTTCTGTAACTTTTGGAGGGTATTTTTCACCATTGGCTTTGGCTTTTCTCCAACCTTCAATATATGCTATTTCTTCTGAGTTTGCAGCATTTATAGGATTTCTTGGTTTATCAGAAACACGTTTTACTTTTGCATTTAATACTACTGCCATACTATCGGTAATAGGAATTGCTCTTGTGTTACAAAATTCAACCGCTCCTGCTGTACCTCTCTCTTTTACAGCTTTCATCAAATTTTTGCCAATATTGGATTTGGTTTCATTAACAATATTTCTACCTAAATCTTCATAGCTTAAATCTATTTGAACACTTGCAGGAGATTTTTTAAACTCTTCCCACTTGGCATACCATTCATCTGAGGAAACATCATTATCGTACAAATAATCAGCTATTAACTGTATATCTTCCTCTTTAAAACTCATTTTAGGCATTAAGCCAAAATTTCTTACTGCACCCGGCATTATGGAATTTTCTTCGGTGGGATTATTAATAAAGTTAATAATTGCCGCCACAAATTCTTCTTTTGTAATTTCCTCATCATAATAATGTTCTCGTACTTTAAACAATGGAGGTGCCACACGGCTTTCTCCCATGTCGGGATTATGACAATTGAAGCAATTCGTTTTTAATAAGGATAGAACTTTATCCTCATTTACAGATTGGTTATTAATTGCTAATAGATTATCTTCTTCTAGTTGTTTTCCAGTTTCTGAACAAGAAAGCAGCAAGCCAGAAAAAAGAATAGATAAGGCAGCTATTTTAATTACAGTATTCATTCGAAATAGGTATTATATATTTTAAAAGAGGCTTTAAACTCTCGGTAGATTTTTTCTTGTTCTTCCAGCTCTGTTGCTACATCAAACTCTTCAGAAAGCTCTATAAAAGGTAATAACCATTTATGCAATTCATCATGAGCTTGCCCTTCCATAGTGCAGTTAGAAGTTAATTCTCTTATGTTTTCATCAATGATTTTTGCTAAGGCAGGATAATCATCTCCTTCAAATTCGTTTATCGCTTTTTCCATATTGCGAATGTAGCCAGACATATTTTCTACTACTTTCCATTTTTCACCATTGTTCAACAAAATCGCTTCCGATTCATGATTATGATGATCTTCTTCGTGGGCAACAGTTTCATCATGATGTTCGTGGTCATCATGATTTTCGTGGTGACCTTCATCCTTACATGCAATAAAGGAAAAAAGAATGGCTGATACTACTAGTAATTTTTTCATAATAATTTTTTTATTTGATTAGACTAATTTTTTTACGGAATACTTTATCGTTGCTATTAATTTCAAAAAAATAAATCCCTGAAGGTTGTTCTTGAAGGTTAATTACTGTTTCATTGTGGTTGATATTATTTTCGAAGATGATACGTTTTCCAGAAAAATCATATACCGCTATAGATGAAATTATTACCTCTTTTTCCATTTTAACGCTTACTTTATCAGCAGCCGGGTTTGGGTAAATAAGTAATTCACTATTATCAATATTAATTTCTTCAACAGTTACAGTTGTAGGACAATCAACAATAAACTGCCCCATCATACCATCATCTTCATGAGTTAGCATGTGGCAATGATACATGTACATTCCCATTGAATCACAAAATGATTCAAATTTAGTGATGAATTTAACGGTTTGTCCTGGCCTTACAAGCACCACATCTTTTCTTCCTGCTAAATGTGGCGGTGGAGCAGCCCCGGCAATTTCAGTAATATAAAACTGAACATCATGAATATGAAAAGGGTGCGCTATGGGCGATTGGTTGGTTAATGTCCATATTTCTATATTATCTAAAGGGATATGGTAATTAACAACCCCCATATTATAGCTTGTATTATTAATAAGAAAAGGTCCTTGAATAGCTGTTGGCCCCATATTAACTGGCGTAAATGTTAATGTTCTAAAATCATCAGCACTAGCTATTGGCCAAGGAGTATTTGTTGTTAATGTTAAAGGGATAGTGGTTACAGGGTTTGTAGTTGGAGTTACAACAGAAAAACTCATTAATGGAAAGTCAGCTCCGTTTAATGGGTTTAAGGTATATCCCGGAATGGTTTGTCCTGCTCCCATACCAGGCTGAAGAGCTCCATAAATACCATTAGGTAATTCTGAAGCAAAACTCATTAAATTGATATTTTGACCTGTCATTCCTGAGAAATCTACTAAAATTTCAGCACGCTCACCAGGTGATAACATTAATCTGGTCAACTGAACTGGAGCATTTAATAACCCTCCATCTGTAGCTATTTGATAAAAAGATAAGTTTCCTTGTAATCCGATATTTAAAATTCTTTCGGATGAAGCATTTAACAGTCTAAAACGAACTACTTGAGCAGGTGTTGGTAAATAAGCATCTATTGTTCCGTTTACCATCATAGTGCTATCAGCAGCATCATGAACAACAATTTGTTTATTCGCGTCAAAACTTTTTGATTGAAGTACTAAAGGAAAATCATCAACACCATATTTTCTTGGTAATGTTAATGCTGCTTCTATAGTATCTCTAACTATTATCATCCCTGCTGCACCTAATGTTGCGTGCAAATTAGTCATGTGGTGCATGTGTGGATGATACCAATAACTTGCTGCATGATCTCTGACTTTAAAAGATGGTCTCCAAATGGTATCTGGTGGAATTACAATATGTGGTCCTCCATCATTTTTTGCTGAAACATGAAGTCCGTGCCAATGAATAGTGGTAGTATCTATTAATTGGTTGTGTACATTAAGTTGGATAGAATCTCCTTGGTTTAAAAATAATGTTGGCCCTAAATAATTAGTATTTACTCCAAAAGTATTGGTAGTAAATCCAGTAAAAAATACTTTATTAGTATCTAAAAGGTTTAAGTTAAATGTAGTACCCGAAAGCGTATCAGGAATGGCTAATAGATTTTGTGCGTTTACATTAACCAAGGATCCAAAAACTATTGAACCTAAAATAAGTAATGATTTTTTCATAAATAAATGTTTATTGTTTATTGTTTTTATTGATGGTGTAAAAAGATAATAAGGTGAACCCTATTGTAATTCCTATTCTAAATAGCATTGCACCTATTGTTTTTTCTTCATGAATTCCTCCTGAATTTATATAAAACAAAAAAGCTATAAATGCTGCTAACAAAACACCTATTGCTCCTGATAATAAAAGAAATGTCTTTCTGAATTTTAAAAAATTAGTATAAGCAGCAATTAAATAAATTATACCACAAATTAGATTAGCATAAACAATAAACAACACATAATTCCCTTCTTTTTCTCTGATGCCAAACCAATCGAAAATAATTGAAAGCGTTAAAAAAACAGATAAACCTCCAAAAAATGTAAGTGCAATTGAGTTGATTAGTCTTAATATATTTTGCATCTTAATTTACTTTCAGTTTATGCAAGAGCTTGTTTTCTTTCCATCATTTTTAAGATACCATTTAACATGGTTTGACCATCTTTCACCAAATTAGATTTGTTTCCCGACAACTTCCATTTTAGCACTACCATTCGCATACTTCCCATAATCATGGTTGCTGCTACACTCGGACTCAACACTTTTTTAAAACAACCTTCTTCCTGTCCATTTTTAATAATTCTTGTAATATTTTCATGCATTAAATCCATCATTTCGCTAAGTTTACCGCTCAATTCATTATTAAATTGAAAAATACCCTCAGAAAAAATCACACTTACAATGGCTGGGTTTTGAACAAAGGTATTTAATTGATTATTGAATACATCCCTCAAAATTTCACAAGGAATTTTAGATTCATTAGCAGTAATTTTATTTATTTTTTCTTTCATACCAACAATAAAATAAGAAAGCATTCCCATCATAATTTCATTTTTACTCTTAAAATGGCGATACAATGCTGCCTCTGACAACTCTAAATCGTTAGCTAAATTTTTTATAGTAAGTTCTTGAATACCAAATTCATCAATTCGTTTGGTTGCCGCTTCTATAATTTGTATTTGTCTATCTGAAAAATTCATTGTTTAAATTTTCGTGAGTTAGTATTTACTTACAAAAGTAATTAATTTATTAAAACAAAAAAACATTTATACTATCTATTTTAAATCTCTTTCTGATAAGAAATCACATCCAACGCCCTACCAAATTTAACCCCTATATTTTTAAGATGTCCGCATTTAAAATAACCGCAACGTTCAAATAATTTTAAACTTCCTACATTTTCTGAAGTAATTACCCCTACTAAATTTTTTAGTTCTAAATTTTTAGCAAGTTTTTCCATAAAAGATAATACCTCAACCCCAATTTGTTTACCTGTAAATTCTGGTTTAATATACAAAGTTACTTCAGCAGAAATATCGTAAGCTTCTTTTTTACGAAACTGCCCTAAATAACAAAAACCAGCAATTTTATCATCAGATAGAATAACAAAAGATTGATAAATAGGATGTCCTAAACAAAGTGTTTGCTCCATTTCTTGCTCTGAAACAGCTTGTAAATGAAAAGTTGCTGTAGAATTTTCTACATAATAATTATAGATAGCCGTTACTTCTACTAAATCCGATTTATCTATGGGTTTGAAACTTACATTCATTTGTAGCTATTTATTTTATTTAATTGGTCTCCCGGTAGCTATCGGGAGGAATACGCACTATTGTCTTTATCACTGGTTGTGTGCTTTTGCACGTGGCTATTTCATACTGCCAAAAGTAAAATAACTTTTGGAAAGTTTTAACTGAATTATGCTATTTTATAATACCTATCTATATAATAAATTAGTTATCCTTTGTATAATTTTATATATTTGTCGAAACTTAAAATCAATATGTTATGAAAAAAATATTAATCCTAGGTTCTTTTGTAGCCATCTTCTTAGCTTCTTGTGGCGAAGCTACCAATAGTAAAAAATGTGACGCGTCTGAACTAGTTAGTGCAGCAACTTGTCTTTGCGACTTGTACAATCAACTTGATAATTCAGATCATTTATCTGATGCAGAATATGATGCGTTGAATGATGAAGTTGATAAATTTAATGATGCCATTGATAAAGCTATTGACGAAGGAAAATATACTAATGACCAATTAATCGCTGAAGGTGATAAAATGGATTGCATACTTTAACCATTAACTTCATCTAACACGTCACTAAAAAAAGCATTAAGAATGTAGTTACATTCTTAATGCTTTTTTTATTTCATTATCTCTACAAAAAACTGCTGACCAACAATTAATTTTTCCTCATCTTTTTCATTATCAAAATGCCCATGAACCCTAACGGTATTATCTTCATTAATTAAATCATTAATTAAGTAAACATGCCCTTTAATAGTATCTTGGTTATGTAATAAAAAGAAAGATTGATTAATTTTTACCCCTTGAATATCAGCAGCTGCTATTTTCATTTCAATGTGTAAATGTGATTTATCTAATATGGTAAATAAATGTGTATCAGCAGAAATTTTCGCGCCATTTTTGGTGTTTATTTTCACCACCGTTCCGTGGGCAATACTTCTTATTTGTAATTTAACATTGCTATTATTAATTAATTGATTTTCTGAAAATCCCATAGCTGTTAATTGATCTTTCCAACCTTGGTAAGATGATTTTGCTAACAAATAATCTTTTTCTATTTGTTGAATTTCTTTATCGGAAATAGCTTTATTTTTATACAATTGCTTGTTTCTATCAAAATGCTGTTGTTGCCAATCGTAATTTGCTTTTGCTGATAACAATTCTTTTTGCCACTGAGCAAACTCCGGTGATTCAATTTCTGCTAACACTTGTCCTTTTTCTACGTGCTCACCTTCCAACAAATTTAATTTTGCAATAAACCCTTCGGCTTTAGCATAAACCTCATAAATAGCTGATGGCGGAACATCTATCGTTCCGAAACATTCAATATTTTTATTGGTAGGTACCACCATTTTTTCGGTGGTTTCAACAACTGTTTCTTCCGGTGTTGTTGTAGTTTCTTTTGTTTTGTTATCGCTACAAGCAACTATTAGCAAGGCAATAGTAATATATATTAAATTTTTCATAAACTTATCTTATTTAGTTGTTGTTAAAAATTGATGTTTTATAACTGCCTGATTAAAGCTGTTAATCATTTCCATTTCACTTAAAGCTCCTTCAATAATAATATTGGTGAGCTGAACAAATTCGTAGTGACTAATTTCTCCAACAGTTAATTGTTGTTGCAACTGCTGTAAGCCTAAAAGTGTATCATCAAAATATTGCTGATTGTCACCCACATTTTGCTGCATAAACGCAATGTTTTTAGTAAGGGTTTGCAACTCACTTTCCAACAGTTTTTTTAGGTTGTCATTTTCGGTTTGAGCAGCTTCAATTTGCAAACGATTTTTGGCTAACTCATTCCGCCTTCCTCCAAAAACCAAAGGAATAGCCAACCCTGCTTTAAATCCTTGAAATCCTTGAACATGATTTAAACTCTGACGAAAATATCCTGCCTGAAAAGTAGGTTGAAAGTCTGATTTTATCACTTTTTGTTGTTGCTCTAATTGAGCAATTTTAAGCTGATTTTCAGCATACAAACTTGTACTTAGTGTCGGTGCTGCCTGAAAAGTGATTTTCTGATAAATGGTGTCTTTAATTGTTCCATCTAAACCAGAGAAAAATAATAATTCTTGCTCTTGTTGGTTTTTACCTGAATAATATTGCTGCATTTTTTGCTTTACAGCATTATTCAATTGCTGTACCATTAAATAATCGGTATGACTTATTTCTCCTGCTTCTAACTTTAGTTTTAAACTTTTTTCAGCTTGAAGTATGACCGTTTTTACCTCGCTGAGTAATTCATAAGCCTTATTGTAAAGCAACCAATTATAATATGTAGCAGTGATGTTATACCGAATTTCTTGTCGGATGGTTATTGCTTTTTGTTCGGTAAAATCAATGCCTAATTTGGTAGCATTCTTCCTTCTTTTTACTGTCCATGGAGCTCCAAAGTCTTGCATTACTTCCCAATAAGTATCCATCAGCTCACCATCATTTTGTCCGTGTTGAACACCAATCTGCAATGGCTGAATTTGATAAGCATTTTTGCTTTCGTTTTCCCAAACTTGTTTTTCCAGCTCGTTTAGTTTTATGTTAACATGATTTTTTTGAGCCGCTGTTACTAATTCTTCTAAACCCAATTGTTTTTCTTGGGCATTTACTGAAACTGTTGTCCCTAATAACCCAATTAACAACACTATTGAAGTTGGCATCTTGATTTTTTTACGCTTATCAAAAAGGATATATAAAGCAGGTAAAACCAATAAAGTTAATAAGGTAGAGGTGATTAATCCGCCAATAACTACCGTTGCCAATGGACGCTGAACCTCAGCTCCACTAGAGGTTGCTAACGCCATAGGAATAAATCCTAACGAAGCTACTAAGGCAGTCATTAATACCGGACGTAATCTAGAATTTGCTGCTTCAATAATTAAATCTTTTAAGTCCATATTAGTTTGTTTTAATTTTACAATTTCATTTACCAATACAATTCCGTTAAGCACTGCTACACCAAACAACGCAATAAAACCAATACCGGCAGAAATGCTAAAAGGCATACCTCTTAACCAAAGTGCTAAAATTCCGCCAATAGAAGCCAAAGGAACTGCCATAAAAATAATGATGGATTCTTTAAATGTTCCAAAAGCTAAATACAACAAAAACAGGATAAGCATTAATGCTACAGGAACAACAATCATCAATCGGTTAAGGGCATTTTCTAAATTCTCAAACTGACCACCATATTTGATGGTGTAACCTGCAGGTAACTTTAAATTATTATCAATAGTGCCTTGAAGTTCTTCTACCAATGAAGCAATATCTCTATCTCTAACATTTACACCTATGGTAATTCTACGTTTGGCATCTTCACGCGAAATTTGCATAGGAGCTATTTTTTCTTCCACTTTTGCTAATTGGTTTAGCGAAACCATTTCTCCATGAGAGTTTTTCACAAAAAGTTTGTTAAGGGATAATTGTTGGATGTTTTTATCGTTCAAACGAACTACCAAATCAAAATGACGTTCATTTTCGTAAATCACTCCTGTTTTTACTCCGGCATAGGCGGCTTTAATGGTTTGATTTACTTCTTCTACATTAACCTCATGGATGGCTAGCTTTTTTCTATCTATTGCTACACTTAACTGACGTAAGCCTTCGGTTTGTTCTACTTTTACATCTCCCACACCATTTACATCTTTAATGGTTAACGCTGTTTTGTCTGCCAGTGATTTCAAAGTGGCTGGGTCTTCACCAAAAATCTGAATGGCAATATCCGTTTTAGCTCCTGTCATCAATTCGTTGAATCGCAACTGAATGGGCTGGGTAAACTCGAAAGAAGCATCTGTAATCACACTCAATTTTTCTTTCATTAACTCAATTAATTCTTCACGATTATCGGCATTTTCCCATTCATCCTTTTCTTTTAACAAAATCATAATGTCAGCATCCTCAATAGCCATTGGGTCTGTAGGCACTTCGGCTGTTCCAATCTTGGAAACCACATGGTTAATTTCAGAAAAATTGTCTTTTAAAATCTTTTCTGCACGAGTTGATGTAGCAATACTTTTCTCTAAAGAACTCCCTGGTGCTATTGCCATTTGCATTGCCAAATCACCTTCTTCCAAAGTAGGAATAAACTCAGAACCCATGGTGCTAAATAACAAAACCGCTCCTATTAATCCTGATAAAGCAAAAGCTATTACTTTTTTTGGCTGTTCTAACACTTTGCTCAATAAGGGTTTATATCTCTTTTGAAGTGCAATTACCAATTTATCAGAAAAAGTATCTTTATCGCTTATCTTTTTCTTTAAAAACAAAGCTGAAGCTACCGGAATATACGTTAAGGAAAGAAGTAACGAACCTAAAATAGCGAAGCTTACGGTTTGTGCCATCGGTAAAAAGGTTTTTCCTTCAACACCTTCTAATGAAAAAATTGGGACAAAAACTACCAAAATAATTAATACCCCAAAAGCTGCTGAACGGTAAATTTGACCTGTAGCGGACTGAATTTCGGTATTCATTTGTGCTGTTGTTAAAGTTTTTCCTCTATGTTTATGATGTAAAACATGCAATACACCTTCTACAATAATTACTGCTCCGTCCACCACAATTCCAAAATCTATTGCTCCAAGCGACATTAAATTAGCAGAGACATTAAAGTATCGCATTAAAATAAAAGCAAACAACATGGAAAGCGGTATAACCGAAGAAACAATTAATCCGGCTCGGAAATTCCCTAAAAACAACACCAATACAAAAATCACTATCAGTCCACCTTCAATAAGATTTTTGGTTACGGTATTAATGGTTTTACCAACCAATACTGACCTATCTAAATAAGGATAAACTTCCAAACCTTCAGGCAATGCTTTTTGAACCAATTCCATTCGATTTTGCACATTTTCAACCGCTTCAGAAGAGTTGGCTCCTTTCAACATTAATGTTATTCCACCTACTACTTCTCCTTTACCATCCATAGTCATAGCTCCATAACGTTTCGGACTTCCATAACCTACTTTAGCAACATCTTTAATTCTAACGGGAGAACCTTCATTTTTAATAATGATGTTTTCAATATCTTCAAAATTAGAAGCCCTACCTTCTGTTCTCAGATAAAACGCATTTTCTCCCGATTCAATGTAGCTTCCTCCACTGTTGCTGTTGTTTTTAGTTAACGCTATTTCTACTTCGTTAATGGTAACATTATAGGCTAATAATTTTTCAGGTAAAACGCTCACTTCATATTGTTTTACTAAACCACCAAAGCTACTTACTTCAATAATTCCAGGCATTCCGGCTAATTGTCTTTTTACTATCCAATCTTGTATGGTACGGATTTCCATAATGTCAAATTGGTTTTCGTAACCCGGTTTTACCTGTAAAATGTACTGATAAATTTCTCCCAAACCAGTTGTGATAGGCATCATTTCAGGTGATCCAAAAGCTTCAGGAATTTCATCTTTAACAATAGTAAGTTGCTCATTAACAAATTGGCGAGCTAGCATAATATCTACCTCCTCTTCAAAAACAATAGTAATAACCGACAACCCATAGCGAGAAATACTCCTTACTTCAACAACGTTAGGAATATTGGCTACAGCCATTTCTATAGGTAACGTAATAAATTGCTCTACCTCTTCAGCAGCAAGGGTTGGCGAAGAAGTAACCACTTGTACTTGGTTATTGGTAATATCAGGAACTGCATCTACCGCCAAGTGCTTCATGGAATATATTCCTCCGAGAATTAATGCTAAAACTAGCAGTAGTACAATAAGCTTATTTTTTAGCGAATAAGCAATAATTTTTTCAAACATGATGATTTTTTTCGTTTAAACTTAATGAGTTGACATGCCTATAAAGGCAAAAACATTAAGCAAACGGAGGAGGACGAATACCCCAAGAGGAATGTATTCCTGAAAAAACAGGATGTTTTTCAAGAATAAAAAAAGTAGTGGTAACGGTTGGTTGATTAGTTTCCAACAAATCTAACCCAAAAGGAATAAGTGGTATAAAATCTTGTGAAGCTGTAAAATTTGCGTCATCTTGCTGACGAAGCACAATTTCTTCCATTTCACCTTCATCGGTAAACTCATGGAAAATAAGGGCTAATACATCAACAAAATCGGAAGTTTCATTTTCGTGTACGAGTTGATGTTCCTGCTCAGATAATTCACTTTGATGAACATGTGGTACAAGCTGATGTAGCAGTACAATAAATGCTGCCAAGTAAATAAAAGTATATTTTATTGTTTTGAACATCAGTACAAAGTTAATCATTTTTGAAGTAATACAATTAATTTTTTGTCCAACAATATTTTAACAAAAGTTAAGTTTTTTGTTTGGTATTTCACACAATAATTTCCAAAACATGAAAAACTTCCTAACATCAATTGGGTTTATCTTCTGTTTGCTACAAATTGGTAACGCCCAAAAAAACACCATCAACGATTTAGACAATATTTTAAATCAAGTGGAAATTGACACCATTGCCAAAATAGAACGTTTGGCTGCTTTTGAGTTTCACCATTTGTTGAATAACTACCGAAAACAGCAACGAAAACAAACTCTTGATTTTGATGAAATTATGTGGATAGCCGCCAGAAATCATAATTTATACATGAAGGCTGCCGGAGATTTAACGCATAGAGAAAACATGAATCAAACGAATTTATCTCAATTTACTACAGGAAATTACCCTAGCGAAAGAGTAGATTTTGCTGCAGCAGATAAAGAGGTGTATATCAGTTCAGGCGGAGAAAATTGTTTGTACAATTACAGTTTTTATGGCAACAACTATGTAGAAATTGCCAAAAATATGGCGTTAGCAGCTTTTAACCAGTGGAAAGGTTCTTCTGGTCATCATGAAAACATGTTGACAGAGAATTATAAAAAACACGGCATTGCTTTTACTTATGATGGAGGAACCGTTTGGGCAACCAACGTTTTTTCCAGAGGTATTGTTTACAAAGGAAATGAGGTAGTTGCCGATACAAAAGTTCCCATTCCAACATCTACAAACAAAACACCGGAAAAACCTAAACGCATTCATATTTATAAAGTAAAAAATGAATTGCAACACACGCTTGAACAAGAAATTTTAGCAGCTACTTCTTCCAAATTTTCTAAAAAACTAAACGAACAAGCCAACATAGCAGCACGAAAATTAGCCTATAACAAAAAACTGAAAGCCGAAAACGATGAGTCTGTTCTGCTGAACGAACAACAATCGCATACTGTTAGCAAATGGTGGGGATTAATAAAAAAGCAAGTATCGGTGTACAGCTTGGTTTTAGAAACTTCTCCTGAAGCTTTTGATTTAGAGAAAATGCAACAAGAAATCCAGCAGTATTTGTTAGAAAACCAATTGTTTACCCAAAAGAAAAGACACGGCACAAGCATAATGGTTAGCAAACGCAAAAACATATTACGCATTACACTCGTAAGTATGGCGGTGTAACCTATGGAAAGGTAATTTTACCTCAGTTTATAACTCTTTCTTAGTATTGATTGTTTTACTTATGCCAATATTAAAATAATGTCGCATTGCTTTGGTAGGTGTTATTTTGAATTCAGATGAAACTCCGTAGTAAAAATGGTATTGAGGTAGTAAGGCAAAATTTTCTGATAATTTAATTTGATACGCTAAGCGTGTTTGAAAACCAATCATTCCTCTGTTGCTATATCTTTTACTGTTATCAATTGGATAAGACCAAAGACCTTTATTCATGACCCACCTATAACTTACACCTTTAATATTTTCATTTATCATTCTCGAAATAATTATTCCAAAATTAATACGTAAATTCTTAGTTACTTTTATATTAAGAGGGTATAGCCCTAAAGCAATTATAGATTTGTCAAATGTTGCTTCATTTGTATAACCCCCTCCTAATGATCCATCTGAAATATTAAATTCTCCATCATATTTTTCAAAATGTAAGGTGAAACGCCATTTTATCCAATCTGTTTTAATTTCTTCTATTGCTCCACCTAGCACAAAACCATTTCCATTTTTATATTCAGACATATAATGATTTGACAAGTCTCCTCCATCAAATAAATGATTATAACTTCCTCCACCAAAAACTTCAATAGTTTTCTGCCCTAACAACGTTATATTGCTAACAACCATTAAAACAAGTACTATAAATGATTTTGGGTTCATTATTTATTTTTTAACTTTCCAAAAGTTCTCCAACAAATATAATCAATCTCACTAACACCAAAATAACGCATTCTTTTTTTATCCTGTTTTATACCCCTACTCTCCTCCAAGTATAACTAATTCTCTGTTTCAAGCATTCGCTTGGAACAACTAAACCTAAATCATTAATTCAACATTCACTTTTTCTTTACCATTACAGCACACTCACTTAACAATAATTTTAAAGATATTCCAAGCGAATGCTTGAAATAGATGTTGGACACTTCGACAAACAAAGAATTAGTATGGGTAAAGTGGTTTTATACCTAAATCATTTGCGATAGAAATTAAATCTTCTTCACTTCTACCCTCAATTATTCTTTTGTCATTTGTTTCACAAGATATCCAAATAAAAGTACCAAGTTTATAATTTGAATCATCCAATGATGGTCCTTGCCCACCAAGTCCATTATAGAATCCATCAATATAAACATCAACTACTTTATAATCAAATTTTCCTATTTGAAACTCAAAGTCTTTATAAACACCATGTGGAAATAGTTTAACAATGTTTTCATTATTACATAACTTGAAACCTGAATGTTTATTACCAGTTTCGTCACATACTCTAATTACTGTTTTCATAACATTTTAATTTTTATTATTAATACTACGATAAAGTTAAGTATCAAATAACTAACAAAAAAATGTAATTATAACGATTCGCTCATTTTTACAAAAAACTTTAGAGGAGTTATTAACAAAATGAAAAAAAACCCAAATAACGCATTCTTTTTTTATCCTATTTTATACGCTTTTCTTACGCTATAAATATTAATTTTGTCCCTTAAATTTTTAGCCAAATGGAAAGAAAAGTTAGAGTAAGATTTGCCCCAAGTCCAACAGGACCTTTGCACATTGGAGGTGTTAGAACAGCATTGTATAACTATTTATTTGCCAAAAAACACGGTGGCGATTTTTTGTTACGTATTGAAGATACCGATCAAACCCGTTATGTAAAAGGTGCAGAAGATTATATTATTGAAGCGTTGAAATGGAGCGGTTTAACTATAGATGAAGGCGTTGGTGTTGGTGGAGAATACGGTCCTTACCGCCAATCTGAAAGAAAAGAAGCAGGAATTTATAAAAAATATGTTGACCAATTATTAGCATCGGGCCATGCTTATTACGCTTTTGATACTCCTGAAGAATTGGAGGAAATGCGTGAAAACCTTAAAAAAGCTGGTGTTGCTGCTCCACAGTACAACATCAACACCCGAAATTCCATGAAAAACTCACTTTCTCTTTCTGCTGAGGAAGTACAAAAAAGATTGGACAACAACGAACCTTATGTGGTGAGAATTAAAATTCCAAGAAACGAAGAGGTAAAGTTTAAAGATTTAATCAGAGGTTGGGTAGTAGTGCAAACCACCAATTTAGATGATAAAGTATTGTACAAGTCTGACGGCATGCCTACTTACCACATGGCAAATATTGTGGATGATTATTTAATGAAAATTACACATGTAATTAGAGGAGAAGAATGGTTGCCATCCGGTCCTTTGCACGTGTTGTTATACCAATATTTAGGGTGGGAAGAGGTAATGCCTCAATTTGCTCACTTGCCGTTAATTTTAAAGCCTGATGGCAACGGTAAATTAAGCAAACGTGATGGCGACAGATTAGGATTTCCTGTTTTCCCCATTCAATGGACATCTCCTGAGGGAGAAATTTCTTCGGGCTACAGAGAAAGTGGTTATTTCCCTGATGCTTTTATTAATATGTTGGCATTATTAGGATGGAATCCAGGAACTACGCAAGAAATTTTTTCTATGGAAGAATTAATTCAAGCTTTCTCATTAGAAAAGGTAGGTAAATCGGGTTCAAAATTCGACCCTGAAAAAACGAGATGGTTTAACGCTCAGTATTTAAGAAGTAAACCAAATGAAACGTTAGCCGAATTAATTAAGCCATTGGTGGCAGCAAAAGGTTTTGCTATGCCTAGCGATAGCTTTTTAACGCAATATTGCGGATTAATGAAAGAAAGAGCCGTTTTCATCAATGATTTACTGGCTGAAGACTATTTATTTGTTGCTCCAACCACTTATGATGAGCAAACAGTAAACAAAAAATGGAAGCCTGAAACACCTGAAATCATTAAA
>DATCTM010000061.1:0-59106 GCA_036567945.1 Vicingaceae bacterium | reverse complement strand
ACGAAAATTAAGGCTGAAATTACAGTCCTTTTTTAATGATGGACACATCATTACTTTAGAAAACAATAAATTTAATGAGCTGTTTGTGGTTTATGGCGAAGATGAAATAGAAACGCGTTATGTACTTTCTTCAAGCATGATGGAAAAACTGATTGCGTACCAAGAAAAACTAAATAAAGACATTGCTTTTTCTTTTGTTGAAAACAGGATGTATGCGGCAATTTACACCAATAAAAACCATTTTGAGCCTTCTATTTCTAAGCCTTTAAACGATAAAGCCCAAATTGTACAACATTTTGAATTGTATAAAATGCTTACTGATATGGTGTTAGATTTAGACTTAAAACTACGCTTATGGGATAAGTTGGAGTGAGGGAAGTGGTTAAATGTAGCTTTTATCATGTTGCTTGAACGGTGTGTGTATGATTTCGTAAGGGATTTCGAAGCTCCTATCCTAACTGTCCGTCCTATGGCTAATACTTGTTATTGACAATAACTATTTTGCTCTTTCACTATCTAGTTTTTTAACTTGAATATTCATAAGTTCATATTCTAATGAAAAATATCCAGCTAATTCTAACCCTGTGACTCCAACAGGCTTAAAAATTTCCCAAAAATCTTTTAGCATGTTTATTAGCCATTTAATAAATTCTTCAATTTTGATTATCACTTTGTGGGCAATATTTCCTGTTTTTTTCAAAATATCTTTACCAAGATTTCTGAAATCTTCTGAAAATATTGTAGCGATACCAATTGAGGCTAATACAGATAACGATAACCAGGTAGGAATTTTTTCAACAATAAAATCAACTGCTCCTACAACCAACATTCCAACAACAGTAATTATTTCCAATAATAGATCTCCAATAACCTTAAATATTGAGATAATTGTTTTCCAAATTATCTCCAATATCTTCATCCCTGTTCCAATGAAACAAAACGAAATAAATCCCGAATTGTACGATGTAATAACATTATCAGCATCCTGAATATTCCATGATTTAGACAATCCTTGTTTCTTAAAAATTTTATCGTTTGAAATAATAGCATGGCTTTCTGTATGAAATGCTAATGCTAAATAAGGAACATCATCTTGGTCTATATGTCCAATAAGATTATTTGCTTTTTTCCACTCATCAATCCAGTAAGCATCTTTAATTATTATCTTTTCTAATAACATGTCAGCATATTCAGCTGCAACTTCATTATTAACAGTTAAAATATTTTCTATTTTATTGTAAAGCTCTTCTCTCAATTTATATGGTCCATAAATGTCAATATAATTAGAGTTAATCAGCCTATATACAAATGAACTTTCAATTTTTTTATTTTTCTCAACAACATTTTTAATTTGTCCAAAAATAAAATTATTATCAATTACAATGGAAAAACGGAACTTCGAGATTTCTTTAAATAATTGTAATTCATCTTTGAATTTATCCCTGACAACTCCAACAAAATTATTCCCCAATGTTTTTACAACATTATCCCATTGATTTTCAAATGTTGGAAATTTTTCATTTAGATTTTTCCCTAACTGCTTTTTAAATTCTAATATTTCTTTTTCATTCTTCATTTTCATTAATTACTGTCAAATAATTATAATAATTTAATCATACATACAAACCCAAATATAGGCATACATAATATTATGAAATTTAAAATACTGTCAGACTTATACTTTCCCCAAACATACAAAAAAATAGTTTATAAATCAGGCAGCTATGAATCTATGTGGTTACATCCTTTTATTCGTGCATTCCTGGCTACTCCCTTAAGATTCCCTATAATTTTTCCGTTGCACTCCAAAATTTCGGGAATGACGCTTGTAATGGGCTTGTATGATGGAAAAGTCTCTCTTAGAGGATAGCGAACTTTTATCTTAAAAAATCCTAACTTTGTTACCAAACGTCAACTATTTATGCAACTGATTATTATCAACGGACCAAATTTGAATCTATTAGGTAAAAGAGAACCCGAAATTTATGGAAACACCTCTTTTGAGGAATCACTAGAGCAACTAAAGAAAAAGTTTCCTATGGCAGCTATTAGTTATTTTCAGAGTAATATTGAAGGAGAAATTATTAACAAACTCCATGAAGTTGGCTTTAATTATGATGGAATCATACTAAATGCCGGAGCTTATACACATACATCTATAGCTATAGCAGATGCGGTAGCGGCTATTAAAACCCCTGTCATTGAAGTGCATATTTCTAACATTTATGCTCGAGAAAGTTTTAGACACCATTCATATATGGCCAAACATTGTTGGGGAACAATTTCCGGTTTCGGATTAACTTCTTACGAGCTTGCTATAGATGCATTTGTTAAACAAGCTTAAAATCAAAACAAAAAAACAAGTTTTACGTTTGGGGTAAACACATGAGCAAAAACAACTACCACATATTAATTCAAAAGTTGGATGCTTTCATCAGAAAGTATTACAAAAACCGCTTAATTAAAGGCGGGATTTATGCTTTTGGTTTGCTAATGGCTGCTTTCCTTTTTATTACAATAGTCGAATATTTTATTCAGTTTAATACCCTCGGCAGAACCATTTTATTTTACACTTTTGTGCTGAACGCTGCGTATGTTTTGATTTATTTTATAGTAATTCCCCTATTAAAACTTTACCAATTTGGAGAAATTATTAACCACAAACAAGCTGCAACCATTATAGGAAATCATTTTGATGAAGTAAGAGATAAATTAATAAATGTATTACAATTAGAAGAGCAAAAAGCCATTAACCAATATAATAATCAGCTGATTTGGGCAAGTATAGAGCAAAAATCTGTTGAGCTAACCCCTGTACCTTTTTCTAACGCTATACAGTTTAGCGAAAACAAAAAATATCTTAAATGGATAGCCATTCCTTTGTTAACCGCATTATTAATCGGAGTAATCTCTCCTACTATTTTTACAGAAGGGACAAACAGATTGCTTAACCATAATGTTTACATTCAGCCTGTTGCACCTTTTCAGTTTAATCTAGAAAACAAATCATTAGTGGCACTAAAAAACAACGATTTCGATTTAGATGTGCTACTTTCAGGAGATGAATTACCACACAAAGTGTATATAGAAAAAAATGGCGTAAAATATCCGCTATCCAAAACAGATAATAGAAACTTTGCTTACACCTTTAAAAATGTTCAAGCATCAGAAAGTTTTAAACTATATGCCTCTGGATTTTATTCTGAAGAGTTTAGCTTAAAAGTTATTCCTAATCCTACGCTAAACAATTTTACCATTAAATTAGATTATCCAAACTATACTAATAAAACAGACGAAACACTTTCAAATTCGGGAGATTTAATTGTTCCTGAAGGCACTAAAATTCAATGGAACTTTTCTACCGAAGATGCTGATTTTTTACATTTTATTTTAGGCGATAGTGTAATGGATTTGGCAATTAAAGACGAGCAAGTAACTTTTAATTTAAATGCTTCACAATCTAAAAAATATGGCTTTTTACCAAAAAACAACTTTGTTTCAAATAGCGATACCGTTTTATATGCTCTTCAGGTGGTTAAAGACCAATATCCAGCCATAGAAATTCAAGAAAAAAGAGATTCAGTAAGTGAAGAAAAAGTCTACTTTAAAGGCTTAATTAGCGATGATTATGGTTTTACTAAATTAAATTTTAACTACAGAATAAAAACCAAAAACGACAGCCTTCCCGAAAGAAATAAGCTCAACTCATTTACTATTCCTTTTAATAAAGCCAATGTTAGCGAGGAATTTTTCTATTACTGGAACTTAAAAGAAATCGGGTTATATCCCGGAGAAGAACTAGAATATTACTTTGAAATTTGGGATAATGATGGCATACATGGAGCAAAATCTTCTCGCTCGGCATTAAAAACTTTCAAGTCTAAAACTACCAAAGAAAGAGATGAAATTACTGATGGAAACAATAATAAAATTAAATCCGATTTAAGCGAAAGTATTGCCGAAGCAAAAGACATCCAAAAAGAATTACAAAAATTGAAAGAGAAATTACATGAGAAAAAAGAAATTGGATGGGAAGAAAAGCAAAAAATGAAAGAATTGCTCGAAAAGCAAAAAGAACTTCAAGAGCGAGTAGAAAAAATTGAAGAAGAAAATCAGAAAAACAACATGCAGCAAAACGAATACAAACAATACAACGAAGAGTTATTGCAAAAACAAGAGCAATTACAAAAGCTGTTTGATGAATTAATGACCGATGAGATGAAGGAAATGATGGAGAAATTACAGGAAATGATGGAGCGTTTGGATAAAAGCTTATTAGAAGAAGAATTGGAAAAAATGGAGCTTTCTAATAAAGACTTAGAGAAAGAACTGGATCGTTCGTTAGAACTTTTTAAACAAATGGAATTTCAACAAAAGTTAGATGATGTAAAATCTAAAATGGATGAGTTAGCTGAAAAACAAGAAAAGTTAGCAGAGCAATCTGAAAGTAAAGATGCCAACAGCGAAGAATTAAAAGAAAAACAAGATGAATTAAATAAAGAATTTGATGAACTTTCTAAAGAAATGGATGAGCTGAAAAAGATGGATGAAGAACTAGAACGTCCAAACGGAATGGAAGATAACAAAGAGGAGAAAGAATCTATTGCTAATGATATGCAAGAAAGTTCGGAGCAATTGGAAAATAAAAAAAGTAGTAAAGCAGCTAAAAGTCAGAAAAGTGCTGCTCAAAAAATGAAAGAAATGTCAGAAAAAATGGCATCATTACAATCTCAAGCAGCAGACCAAGGCGAAGATATGGAATCACTCCGTCAGTTGTTAGATAATTTAGTTCATCTTTCTTTCGAACAAGAAGCACTAATGGAAACTTACAAAACTACCAACACCCAAAGTCCGGAATACATTAAGTTAGCTCAAAAACAAAAAAAGTTAAAAGATGATGCTAAAATGATTGAAGACTCTCTTTTTGCACTTTCTAAAAGAGTAGTACAATTGCAATCGGTTGTAAATAAAGAAATCAATCTTATTAATGCTAATATGGATAAAACACTTGAGTTTATGAGTGAAAGATTAAAGCCTATGGCTGCTGCTCGTCAGCAATATGTTATGACTTCATTAAACAACTTGGCATTACTTTTTGATGAAGCATTACAACAAATGCAACAACAAGCTCAAAAGCAAGGAGAGGGAAGTTGCGATAATCCGGGTGGAAGTGGTAAACCCAAACCAGGACCTGGAAATATGGGTAGTCTAAAAAAAATGCAAGAACAATTGAGCAAACAATTAGAGCAAATGGAAAAAGCGTTGAAAGAAGGACAAAAGCCGGGCGGTAAAAAACCAGGGCAAAAACCCGGAGAAGGTTCTATGATGCCGGGAGGAATGGGAACTAGCGAATCGCTAGCAAAGATGGCTGCACAACAAGCTAAAATCCGACAAGAACTTCAAAAGCTAAAAAATAAAGGAGCTCAAGGTACTGAAGGTATGTCTAAATTAATGGAAGAAAATGAAAAAGATATCGTAAACAAACGTATCACACAAGAGACATTAAACCGTCAACAAGAGATTTTAACCCGATTGTTGGAATCTGAAAAAGCAGAGCGAGAAAGAGAATGGGATGATAAAAGAGAATCTAAAGAAGGAAAAACTGTTGAAAATAGTAACCCAAATTTATTTTTTGAGTATAATAAGCAAAAGGAGAGTGAAGTAGAATTACTGCAAACAACCCCACCTCACTTAACTCAGTTTTATAAAAATAAGGTAACACAATATTTTCAAGAAATAAACAGATGACAACAACAATGACACTCAAAAGAATTCAATTACCATCTAACAAAGAAAGCGTACTGCAAATAGAGCAGTTTATTGATTCTTTTTGTGAAAAAAGAGAAATCACCCAAGATTGCTACGGAAACATTTTAATTGCTCTTACAGAAGCAGTAAACAATGCTATTCAACATGGTAATGGGTACAAACCGGATACATTTGTAGTAATAGAATACGAAGTGTCTGATGATGAAGTGTTGTTTATTGTAAAAGACGAAGGAAATGGATTTGATTACGAAAAAATACCAGACCCAACCTTACCGGAAAACATTTTAAACACTAACGGTAGAGGTGTTTTTTTAATGCAAAATTTAGCCGATAAATTCGCTTTTGAAAACAACGGTAGTATTGTAAAATTGACTTTCTGTTTATCTTCAAATTAAAACCCCTTGAGTGCTATAACTTTCCACACAGAAGATATTTCTTATACGGTTAAGAATAAAAATCACATCAAATCTGTAATTAAAACTGCTATTGCCGATGAAACTAAAAAACTCGGAGAAATAGCTTTTATATGCTGTTCTGACGACTATCTCCATAAAATCAACCAAGAATACCTTAAGCACGATACATTCACGGATATCATCACATTTGACTACTGTGAAAATGATATGGTTTCTGGGGATATTTTTATAAGTATAGAAAGGGTTAAAGAAAACGCTATAAAATTCAACCAAAATACTGATAATGAATTATTTAGAATAATGATTCATGGTATATTGCATTTATTAGGCTATAAAGACAAGTCTCCTAAGGATAAAAAAATAATGACAGAGAAGGAAGATTTTTACTTAACTTTGTACTCAAATAAGTGACAATTAACTTTATAAATCCCATAAAAGATATTTTAAAACCCTATAATGTTTCACGTGAAACAACCACGAGAAAAAATGATATCTTTCAAGAGAAAATCTATAGTGGTTGTTACATCTGACTAATAAAAAATATTAAAATTAACAGATGAAACATAATTGATATATATGAACAATCAATACGATATAATAGTAGTTGGAGGTGGTCATGCAGGTTGTGAAGCTGCTGCGGCTGCGGCAAATCTTGGCTCAAAAACCCTCTTAATTACCATGAACATGGATGCTATTGCTCAAATGTCATGTAACCCGGCAATGGGAGGAATAGCCAAAGGACAAATAGTTAGAGAGATTGATGCTTTAGGAGGTTATTCTGGTTTAGTAAGCGACAAAAGTGCTATCCAATTTAAAATGCTAAACAGATCAAAAGGACCAGCCGTTTGGAGCCCAAGAACACAAAACGACCGTATGCTCTTTTCAAAAGAATGGAGATTAATGTTAGAAAATACTCCTAATGTTTTCTTTTGGCAAGACATGGTAAATGAATTAATTTTTGAAGATGGAAAATGTGTTGGTGTTAAAACTCAAATTGGAATTGAGTTTAAATCTAAGGCCGTAATTCTAACCAATGGAACTTTCTTAAATGGCTTAATTCATATCGGAGAAAAACAATTTGGAGGAGGTAGAGCAGGAGCAAGACCATCAAAAGGATTAACAGAACAATTGGTAAGTTATGGTTTCGAATCGGGAAGAATGAAAACAGGAACTCCACCACGAGTTGATGGAAGAAGTATAGACTATACTAAAATGGAGGAACAACCAGGTGATAAAAATCCTGGTACTTTTTCTTATTTAGACACTACCACAAAACTTACCAAACAAAGAAGTTGTCATATTGCCTACACCAACCAAAATGTACATGATGTATTACAGACAGGTTTTGAAAAATCACCTATGTTTTCAGGAAGAATTCAAGGCTTAGGACCAAGATATTGTCCTTCTATTGAAGACAAAATTGTACGCTTTTCTGAAAGAGAAAGACATCAATTATTTGTTGAACCGGAAGGTTGGAATACAGTAGAAATTTATTTAAATGGATTCTCCACTTCATTACCGGAAGATGTTCAATACAAAGCCATGCAATTAATTCCTGGTTTTGAAAAAGCGTTAATGTTTAGGCCGGGGTACGCTATAGAATATGACTTTTTTCAACCTACACAACTTAAAAACACACTTGAAACAAAGCTAGTTGAAAATTTATATTTTGCAGGACAAATAAACGGAACTACCGGTTACGAAGAAGCGGCAGGACAAGGTTTAATGGCTGGAATAAACGCTCATTTAAAAGCAAACGAAAAAGAAGCTTTTATTTTAAATAGAGACGAAGCTTATATAGGTGTTTTAATAGATGATTTAATCAACAAAGGTACAAACGAACCTTATAGAATGTTTACGTCAAGAGCAGAATATAGAATACTTTTAAGACAAGATAATGCAGATGTTCGTTTAACCGAAAAAGGTTTTAATTTAGGTTTAGCTTCTGAGTTAAGAATGAAAAAAGTTGAAGAAAAGAAACAACATATTGAAAAAATTATCAAACGATTTGAAGAAGTTTCTATCTTACCTAAAGAAGTAAATTCGTATTTAGAACAACAAAATTCTTCGCCTTTAAAACAAAAAGTAAAAGCTATTTCTGTTATAACAAGACCAAATATTGCTATAAAAGAATTGAGTTTATGCAACACCAAATTATCAGATGAAACCAATTTATATACAGAAGATGTATTAGAAAGTGCTGAAATTTTAATGAAGTACGAAGGCTATATTAAAAGAGAAAAAGAAGTAGCAGATAAAATATCCAGATTAGATGATATTAAAATTCATGATACCATTGACTATACTAAACTTGGATCTTTATCTGCTGAAGCAGTAGATAAACTGACCAAAATAAAACCTTCAACTATTGGACAAGCATCAAGAATTAGTGGTGTTTCTCCATCAGATGTTTCTGTTTTGATGGTTTACATGGGAAGGTAAAATTTAAAACAAAATCATAAATTGTTTCACGTGAAACAAAAAAAGCAGGACTAATTTTGGTTCTGCTTTTTTTATTCTATCCTGAGAAAATTAACTGTATTAAAAATAGCTCATCATCTGTTTCAACGATTCAATAAACAAAAAAATAACATTCAAACAGAAAATCAGCGTCTGTTTTTAAAATAAGCTAAAATTAAGCGATTTAAAACAAGAAGACCCTTTTGTAGCGTACTATCATTAATTTTTAGAAAAAACTCAGGAAATCAACCGTTTTGTAATTAATTGATTATCAATCATTTAGAGTCTATTTTTTGATTTTTAGCTTATCACTATTAATTTCTTCAGACAATTGACGGTTTTTAGCAATATCACAGGCTAAATAAACAGCCGTTCTAAATGAACTTTCAGAAGCTAAATTCTTTCCGGCTATTTCATAAGCCACTCCATGATCCGGAGAAGTTCTAATAATAGTTAATCCCGCAGTAAAATTAACTCCTTCACCAAAAGACAAAGTTTTAAATGGAATTAACCCCTGATCGTGATACATTGCCAAAATAGCATCAAACTTCTTATAACTTCCTGATCCAAAAAACCCATCAGCAGGATAAGGTCCAAAAGCATTAATTCCAATACTTTTTGCATTATTAATAGCAGGAATTATAATTTGTTTTTCTTCACTTCCGATTAAACCATTATCTCCTGCATGAGGATTTAAGCCCAATACAGCAATTTTAGGAGAGGTTAGTAGAAAATCTTGCACCAATGTCTTATTAAGCGTTTTAAGCTTAGAAAAAATAGCATCTGCACTTAATGATGAAGCAATACTTGAAACCGGAATATGATTCGTAGCAATTCCTACCTTCAAATTTTCACTTGTAAGCAACATAATAGACTCTCCATTCGCTTTTGCCTCCAAGTACTCTGTATGTCCTTTAAAATTAAAATCATCAGACTGAATAGTATCTTTATTGATAGGGGCAGTTACTAAGGCGTCAATTTTACCTTCAAGCAAATCATTTGTAGCAGCTTCAAGCGATAAAAAGGCATATTTTCCGGCAAGTGATGTTGGTTTACCAAATTCAATTTCTACATCATCTTTCCAACATTCTAACAAGTTTACTTTTTTAGGAGATGCTTCTTCTATCTTATTAATCTTATTAAAATTAAACTCTGTTGCTTCTAATGTCTTTCTATGTATAGAAGTTATTTTTGAAGAACCATAAACGATAGGCGTGCAAAAATCAAGCATTCTGTTATCCGTAAATGTTTTAATGATAATCTCAATACCTATACCATTAATATCGCCAATGCTTATACCGATTCTTACTTTTTCGTTTGTTTTTTGTGACATAGTCTATAAACTTTTAATAATTTTTAATAAAATCATATAACAATCTTACACCAACACCAGTGCCACCTTGAGATAAATAATTAATTTGCTTCTTAATAAATGCCGGTCCCGCAATATCTAAATGGATATAAGGAGCGTTAGTAAAATTCTCTAAAAATTTACCTGCTGTAATTGCTCCTCCTGCTCCATTACCTAAATTCGTAAAATCAGCTATAGAAGATTTTAATTGTTCATTATATTCATCCCAAAATGGAAATTCCACTATACGCTCAAAAGTGTTATTACCACTTTCCTTTAGCTTATTCATCGTTTTTTCAGGAGTATTTCCCATAGCAACCACACCATAATGCCCAATTGCATTTGCAGCGGCACCCGTAAGTGTAGCAACATCAATCACCAATTCAGGTTGATATTTATCAGCATAACTCAATGCATCTGCTAATATCATTCTTCCTTCAGCATCTGTATTTAGTACTTCAACCGTTTTTCCGTTATACATTTTAATAACATCACCAGGAACATAAGCATTTCCTCCAGGTCTATTATCAGTAGCTGGAACTAAAACAATTACATGATAGGGTAATTTATTTTTAGCAATGGCAACCATAGTTCCAATAACAGCAGCAGCACCACCCATATCACACTTCATCATATCCATAGAGTTGGGTGTAGGTTTTAAACTTAATCCACCAGTATCATAAACTACTCCTTTACCTACTAAAACTATAGGTTTCTTATTTTTTACTTTAGTAGGTTTCCATTCTAAAATAGAAAATGTTGGTGGGTCTATACTTCCTTTATTAACAGCTAATAAGCCACCCATTTTTAAAGCTTCTATCTTAGCTTTTGTTAAAACTTCTACTTTAAAACCATAATTTTTACCCAAGTTCTTTATCTCTTTTGAAAGTTGAGTGGCTGTTAAAAAAGACAACGGTTCATTCACTAAGTCTTTAGCAAAATTAGCAGCTTCGACTAAAGCTTCCATTTCTTTTATATTGTCTGATTTATTTTCTGTGTAATAGTTTAACTTATTAAAAGTATTTATTTTCTTGTCGGAAAAATACTTTAAAAACTGATAGTTAGCTAAGCCAATACCTTCAACAAATGGAGTTATTTTATGAGTTTCCCCAACTACTGTAGCAGAGACAATTTTTTTACTATTAAGTGTAGTCAACAAGTTACTTGCTGCAATTCTAGTTTTCTCAGCAGCCTTATAATCATTCTCTTTATCACATAAAACAACAAAAACATAGGTATTTAGTCTGTTGATTTCAACTTGCTTTTGTTCGTTTTTTAATTCTTTTTTGATAAAAGAAAGCTCTTCTTTTGTAAAAGATGTTATTGGTAATTCTTTTTCATTCGTGATAAGAAAAATCAAGTTTTCTTTAAGGTCTAATTTGCTCGCTTTTTTAATTTCCATCGTAATTTTATCGTAATTTTGAAAAGCGAAATTAGGAATAATAAAACAAAATAATGCAAACAAGCCAACTCTTAGAAAAAGCTCTACGTTCAGAATTTTTAACTGCCGAAGAAGGTATTTTTCTTTTTCAACATGCTCCAACAGCTGAACTAATGTTGGTAGCCAATGAATTGCGAAAAGAAAAAAAAAATAACTCCAATAAAGTTACTTGGATAATTGACAGGAACTTAAATACTACCAATGTTTGTATAGCTAATTGTAAGTTTTGTAACTTTTACAGAATTCCCGGGCATGATGAAGCTTATATCACTTCTTTGGAAGAATATAAAGTTAAAATTGAAGAAACCATACGTTATGGCGGAGAACAATTGTTGTTACAAGGGGGTCATCATCCAGACTTAGGATTAAAATTTTATTGTGATACCTTTAAAGGTATTAAAGAAATGTTTCCCAATATTAAATTACACGCCTTAGGACCGCCCGAAATTGCACATATCAGTAAATTGGAGGGATTATCACACACAGAAGTTTTGACAGCTTTGAAAGAAGCAGGATTAGACTCTTTGCCAGGGGCAGGAGCGGAAATATTAAACGACAGGGTAAGACGTTTAATTTCTAAAGGAAAATGTACCGGAAGAGAATGGTTAGATGTAATGCGTGCTGCTCATCAGTTAAATATTACCACATCTGCTACCATGATGTTTGGACATATAGAAACCATAGAAGAACGTTTTGAGCATTTGGTTTGGTTAAGAGAAGTGCAAGCAGAAAAACCTGCTGACGCTAAAGGTTTTATTGCTTTTATTCCATGGCCATTTATGGATGATGGAACTTTATTAAAAAGAGTAAAAGGTGTTTCCAATAACGTTACTGATGATGAATACATTAGAATGATTGCTCTAAGTAGAATTATGTTACCAAATATTGAAAATATTCAAGCTTCTTGGCTAACAGTGGGAGAAAAAACAGCACAAATATGTTTGCATGCCGGAGCTAATGATTTTGGTTCTATTATGATAGAAGAAAATGTAGTTTCTGCTGCCGGAGCCCCTCATAGATTTACTGCTGATGGTATACAAAAAGCCATAAAAGAAGCCGGATTTGAACCTCAACTGAGAACACAACAATATGAGAACCGAGAGCTTCCAAAAAATATGGAACAACAGGTAATTAATTATTGATTATCAATTGTCAGTTAACTGTAAACCGATAGACAGACAACCAACATACTACACCAACTTATACATTTTTCCGGGATAGGATTTTACAACACCATTAAATTCTAAACTGAGTAGTAAAGCAGCGGTTTTGCTCATAGGAAATTCCGCCTTTAAAGCAATGCTATCAATAGGTATTTTGTCAGTTGTTGAAAGTACATTGGCAATGGTTTTCTCTTCATCGCTTAACTCAACAAAAAGCTTTGTTTGACTGGTATTTTTTTTGTCAGTAGTAGCTTGCCAGCCCATAATGTACTCAATATCTTTAGCTGATTGTATTAAAGCCGCTTTATTGGTTTTTATCAGCCAGTTACATCCTTCAGAATATTCATCATTTAGTCTGCCGGGTAAAGCAAAAACATCTCGATTATATTGATTCGCTAAATCGGCAGTAATTAAAGAACCTCCTTTTTTACTAGATTCTATCACTATGGTTAAATCAGAAATTCCTGCCACAATACGATTTCTCTTTGGAAAATTCTCCCTATCAGGATTGGTCTCATGTTTAAACTCAGAAATAATGCCTCCATTTTCTTGCATTTGTTTAGCAATAATTCCATGTTGATTGGGATAAATTCTGTCCAACCCATGGGCTAATGCTGCAACAGTAGGAAGTTGATGTTGCATAGCTGCTTTGTGTGCACAAATGTCTATTCCGAAAGCTAGTCCACTAACAATTAATGGCTGATGTGGAGTTAAATCAGCAATCAATTTTTCACAAAATTCTTTACCATAATCGGTAGCGTTTCTTGTACCTACAACGCTAATTACTTTTTCAGCATTCAAATTTATATTACCTTTAGTGTAAAGCACTATAGGACTATCTTCACAATGGGTAAGTCTTTTTGGATAAGCTTCATCTAAAAAGAAAAAAGGAACTATCTTATTTTTCTCAATAAACTTTAATTCTTTTTCAGCCATCTCTAATGCTACTTTTTTATTACTAAAAATATGCTGCACATTCATTTTACCGATTCCTGGAATTTTTTCTAATGCCGCTTTTTTCTCAGAAAACACCATTTCGGTACTTCCACAATAAGCAATAAGTTTTTTGGCAGTTATGTCTCCTATATTTGGAAGACAAGTAATGGCTATGTTATGAAGCAATTGGTTATTCATTAGATATATTAAAGGATTCCAAAAATAATGTTTTTCACTTATTTAAAACCGCATCAATTAATTAAATTAACTTTGCAGTCCTTATGACAAAAAAACAAAACATACGACACCTTTCTAAAGAAGAAATTATTGAATTCTTTACAACTCATGGAGAACAGGCATTCAGAGCCAAACAAGTTTACGAATGGTTGTGGAAAAAACATACCACTTCATTTGACAAAATGAATAATCTTTCTGCTGCTGTTAGAGCTTTATTAAAAGAACACTTTGTAGTTAATGCTATCACAACTAGCGAAGAACAAATAAGTTCCGATAGAACCATTAAAAATGCGTTTAAATTACATGATGGAAATATTGTTGAAGGCGTTTTAATTCCTACACCCAAAAGAATGACAGCTTGTATTTCATCACAAGTGGGATGCAGTTTAACATGTGCTTTTTGTGCTACAGGTAAATTAGACAGACTAAGAAATATTGATGCTGATGAAATTTTTGACCAAGTAGCATTAATTAAAAAACAAGCTGAAGAAAAATACAACACTCCACTTACCAACATTGTATATATGGGTATGGGAGAGCCTTTGTTAAACTATAGAAATGTATTAGATTCCATAGAAAAAATTACCAGTAACGAAGGATTGGGAATGTCTCCCAAACGAATTACTGTTTCTACTGCCGGTATTGCCAAAATGATAAAAAAATTAGGTGATGATGAAGTAAAGTTCAATTTGGCGTTATCGTTACATGCTGCCAATGATGAAAAAAGAAGCAAAATAATGCCTATTAATGAGCAGAACTCATTAGCAACCCTGAAAGAAGCATTAATTTATTTTCATGAAAGAACAGGCACAAGAGTGACGTTTGAATACATTATTTTTAAAGATTTTAATGATAGTTTAGAAGATGCTAGAGAATTAGCCGAATTCTGTAAAATAGTTCCATGTAAAATTAATATTATAGAATACAATTCTATTGATGGTGCTAATTTTCAGAAAGCAGATGCCAAAAAAACAGATGAGTTTGCCCGATTTTTAGAAGATAGGTATCGCCTAATTGTTAATGTTAGAAGAAGCCGAGGAAAAGACATTGATGCAGCCTGCGGACAATTGGCAAACAAAAACAAAGCAGCATTAAAAAAATAACCCTAACAAACTATTGAAATATGTTAGGGTTATATATCATTTAAAAAACTTAATTAGTTCTCCAATAATTCAAACAATTCATCTAGTTTCGGAGTAAGAATCACTTCAATTCTTCTGTTTTTCTTTCTTCCTGCTGCACTATTGGAGGTATCTAAAGGCAAATACTCACTTCTTCCGGCAGCAGTTAACCTTTTAGGGTTTACATTGCTATTGCTGGTTATGATTTTAACTACCGATGTAGCTCTTTTTACACTTAAATCCCAGTTATCTTTAATATCTCCAGAGCCTTTTAAAGGCACATTATCCGTATGTCCTTCTACCAAAATATTAATGTCTTGATTTTGTTCTAATACCTTAGCTAATTTTTTCAAAGCATCTACACCTCTTTCGCCAACAGTATAACTACCTGAAGCAAATAATAGACTTTCATCTAAAGAAACATACACTTTTCCATTTTTTTGTTCAATGGTAAGTCCATTATTTTCAAAACCTAATAAAGCTTCTTTCACTTTATTTTTAAGTGCATTTACTAACGAATCCTGTCTGCTAATCATGGCTTCTAATTCGTTAACACGCTTTTCACGAGCTTCTAAATCTACCGTAAGTTGTTCTAATTTAGCTTGTTTAGCCTGTAAAGTTCCTTCTAACGCCCTTAAAGCATCTTCTTGAGCTTGTAAATCTTCTTGTGTTTTTTGCAATTGTTTCATTAGTTGCTCTGTAGCTGACTTATTTCCCGCTAACAATTCATTATTTTTATCTAACAACAATTGATATGTTTCGTTAACGTTGTCATAGTTTTTAGTCATTTGATCTAATGACTTTTCTAACACTTTAATTTCATGTTCCATCCCCTCTTTTTCCTTACGCATCTTGTCAACAGAAGCTATTAATTCTTTATTTTTTTCTTCTAAATCCTGATTTTGAGCTTTTAAAGCACTATTTTCTTCCAAACAAGCGGTTTGTTTAGATTTTAGTTCTTCATATTTTCTAGCTGGAACACAAGAAAAAAGCACTCCTACACATAAAATGGCTATAATTGATTGTTTTTTTAACATCATGGCAATTGGTTTTATATCAATTACAATGTTAGGGGTATTTTTACCAGAAAAGTACCCTATTCATTAGGAGTTATAAACAGTAGCATTTTGAAATCTTTGCAAAATTGTATTGATAAAAAGAATATTTTTGATGAGTCAATCTCTATTTATATGCACCCATACATTACCACACTTATAAAAGAATTTAGGTTAAATGCAAATAATAAAATTGCATTAGAGCAATCAGCATACATGCGTAATCAATTTTCATTTTTTGGTATAAAAACAATAGAAAGAAGAGCTTTACAACAAGCTTTTTTAGCCAAAGAAATGCTTCCGGATAAAAAAGAACTAGAAGAAATTATCAGTACTCTGTGGAAGCAACCTCAGCGAGAATGCCATTATTTTGCCCAAGAATTAGCTTTTAAATACATAAAACAATTAGAAAAACGAGATATCTATTTGTATGAATTTATGGTTATTAACCAATCGTGGTGGGATACAGTAGATTTTATTGCTACTAAACTAATGGGAGCTTATTTTAAAAAATTCCCTGAACAAAAAGCAATTTATGTTACTAAATGGTTGAAATCGGGAAATATTTGGCTGCAACGTTGTGCCTTATTATTTCAATTAAAATACAAAGAAGAAACAGATATACTATTGCTTAGTAATACCATAAACGCATTATTAGGAAATAAAGAGTTTTTTATTAATAAAGCTATTGGATGGATATTGCGAGAATATAGCAAAACAAATCCTGAATGGGTAACAACTTTTGCCGAAAATACAGCGTTAAGTCCACTTAGTAAAAAAGAAGCGTTGAGATTGATGAAGTAGATAAAATTTTTACTATTGCTTTTTTATCTACTTTTGTTTATATTAATTTTAAAAAAAGCGTATATGAAAAAAATTACTTTATTATCAACTTTATTTTTAAGCTCATTAATTTCTACTGCTCAGCTGTTAACTTTTGATGGGAATAATGATTATGTAGAAGTTCCTAACGATTTAAACACAATAGGTACTGGAGATTTTACTATTGAGGCATGGGTTAGAGGGCTAGAGTCTCAACAACAAGCACACCCTGTAATATTATCTAACAGTCCATCTTTCCCAAACGGTTGTGTAATGTTTTTTCATAATATTTGGGGGAGTTCAAATTATAAAATGCTATGCATACAATTTGGTGGACAAAATCATTTACTTGTTAATAACGGAACATTTAATGGGAGTATATTAGATGGTACGTGTCATCATGTTGCTATTACAAGACAATCAGGGTTATTATCTTTTTATGTTGATGGCTCTTTAATAGGCACATATAATAGTACTGTTAACCAATCTTTAAGTTCTTCTCGTAATGTTACATGGATTGGACACGACTTTGGTTCAAGTGTAAACGATCCTTTAAAAGGAAGTATTTCAGAAGTTAGAATTTGGGATGTTGCTCGTACAGCTTCAGAAATCCAAACAGGAATGAATAGTGGTTTTTCAGCATCTACACCAAACTTACTGGCTTATTGGGAATTAAATGAAGGAACTGGTCAGTTAGTTACAAACAAGGTAAATGGAAATACTGGAAATTTAGGTAGTAGTACTAATTCTGATGTAAATGACCCAACATGGGGAGCTGCAACTTGCGGAAACATTGTCAGTGTTGAAGAAGAGAATTTTAATACCAAAGTAACTGTTTTCCCTAACCCTAATTCAGGTCAATTTCAGATATCGATTGAAAACAATACTAAAGATGCTTTAATTGAAATATACGATGTTATAGGTAACATTATTGAAAGAAGAATTACTAATGGAAATCAAACTAATTTAGACATTTCAAATCAAGCTAAAGGAGTATATTTTGTTAAAGTTAAACAAAATGATGCCGTTATTGTAGAGAAAATGATTGTAAAGTAATTTTAATTAAAAAAATAGCATAAAAAAGCGGTGTAATAATTTTTTTCATTACACCGCTTTTTTTATGAATAAATCAAACAAATTTTATATAAACATCACCATAAGAGGTTTGTGTAAAAGCATCTGTTTGTATGTAGTCTACCATGTCTTTTCCATTTTTCCAAGTTGGCAAATTCAATTGCATGGATTCTCCATAAGAAAAATTACATTCTATATTTCCTAATTTGTTAAGGTGAGTTAAGCAATCTACTAATACTTGAGTGTTTTCAGGAACAATATATTCTAACGAAAGTGCTTTAAGCGGTTGAGATAACCCTTTTAACACGTCATATTCATAACCTTCCACATCAATTTTACAAAAATCAGGCACCCCAAATTGTTTGATTAAATTGTCCAAAGTAGTCATCTGAATTTCTACTGTTTTATTCCAATTAGCTCCTTTAAAACGTTCTTCTTGCATCATATCAACATGACTTTTAGAAAAAGAAGAGATTAATGTTGAACCTGAAACATATAATTTTTCGGTGCTTTCTTTTTCACCTAACCCTTTAGTGATGAGGTTAATTTTATCTCCAAATTTTTCTTGTAAATGTAAATAACACTCTTGTTGTGGTTCCACAGCAACTACTTTTGCTCCTAACTCTAAAAAAATCTCTGTTCTGTTGCCTTTATTGGCACCTACATCAAAACACAAACTATCTTTTTTTATAAACTGACCGTAAAATTTTTTACGTTCAGGTTTTTTAATAAGGGTTATTAATTTATTTTCTATATCTATGGCAAAAGTGTATAATCCTAAAGCTCTAAGAATACTTCTTATTATTTTTTTCATCGTAATGTTCTATCTTCCTGAGTTAACAGTATTAGTAATCAAGTTAAATCTTTCTTTCATTTCATCGTTTAAACCAGAAGCAGGATACCTGTCTCTTGCAAGCATTACTAATTGACCAAGAATGTATTTTGTAAATCCTTCTTCACGTTCAACAGATTTTCTGTACTTTCCTTTTAAAGACATGTAATAATTTAAGTCATCTTCATAAATATCAAGCAGTATTTTCACAATTTCATTTGCTTTATCATAAGCTTCTAATCTATAATAATGTTCTGCAATAGAAACCATAAATTGGTTATAAGGAACATTTTTATGAGGGATCACTTCCAAGCATTTATCTAACACTTCTAATGCTTTTTCCTTTTTTCCTTGTCTAATAAAATCACCCGCTAAACGAGCAAAATTATTGCGGAAATTCATACACATTCTTCTATTATTTTCATCCATATAAATTTCTGACTTGTTCATTCCTCCCCATTCAAACTCAGTCATCAAGTTTTCATACATTGCTTCTGTATTTACCTCTCCTGTTTGTCCGTCAAAACTCTGTGCTTTATAGGGTACTAATCTATAAGCTAACCCTTCAATTTGAAAATAATCAGTTAATCCTAAATAAGCATCATCACCGGTGGTAATAGCAAAATAAATAGGTCTTTTCCAATCGTTGGCAGCTAGTATATCTAAAATAATAAGGTCTTTTTTATAGATTCCGTTAGCTTCAATACTCCACTCTACATTATCTAAAATTCTATCAGCTTTATCTTTAGAAACAGTACCGTTAGCTAAAACAAGCTCTTTATCTACAGAAATTTTAAATTTCTTAGTTGGTAAATAATCTATTTGTTTATTGTTGTTTCCGGTTATTTTAGATTTAGGACTATCATCTGTAACAAACTTAATAATTTCATCTACATCAGTATGTCCTTCAATTCCTCTATCATATACATAAACATAATCATTAGTATTTTGTCTTATTTTATGGTCAGGAAGCATTTGCGGTATTCCATCAGAATCCCAAGCCTTTCTTCGCATTTGTTCTATGTACCAATCGGTATTTAATAAGCTTAAATTAACCACTCTTACATCTGTTCTAAAACCTTCTACATCCTGAACATACCAAAGTGGGAAAGTATCATTATCTCCATTGGTAAACAAGATAGCATTTGGTGCACATGAACTTAAATAGTTTTTTGCAAAATCTCTTGCAGTATATCTTTTTGAACGATCATGATCATCCCAATTTTGGTTAGCCATTAAAACAGGAACAGCTAACAAACAAACAGTGGTTACCAAACCTGCACTTGCTAAACGTTGAATTTTCTTTCCTAGAATTTCATACAAAGCATAAACGCCTAACGCTATCCATATAGCAAAAACATAAAATGAACCTACATAAGCATAATCTCTTTCTCTTGGTTGGGGAGAAGGAGGATTAGTATAAAAATTAATAGCCAATCCTGTAAAGAAAAATAATAAAGCAAGAATTAACCAATCTTTGGGGTCTTTAATAAATTGATAGATCAACCCAATAATTCCTAAGATAAGTGGCAAAAGGAAATAACGATTATGTCCTTTATTTTCAGTTACACTTTTAGAAAGTTTATCTTGATTTCCTAGTCTGGCAGCATCAATGGGTTTAATTCCACTAATCCAATTACCATTAACTATTTCATTAGGAGTAGAGTTTTGAATATCACTTTGCCTTCCGGCAAAATTCCACATAAAATATCTCCAGTAAAGATGTCCCCATTGATAATTGAATAGAAAAGCTAGGTTATCTCCAAAAGTTGGTATTTTAATGGTTTCTCCATTTGAAGCCCTAACATTTTTCCCTTTAATATCCACCCACATTTTATAATCTCTTACATGGTTTCCTTGAGAACTCCACATTCTCGGGAAAAATCCTGAAGCTTTATCATCATAATTAGGTTTGTCTTTTTCTCCTTTATTAGTTGCCTCATACTTACCGGTCTCTTTATTTTGATAATATACTACTTTCCCCTCCACAAGTGGCTCTCTACTATCTAATGGTGTATTATAAAATTGTCCGGATAAAAATGGAGCAGAACCATATTGCTCACGATTTAGATAAGATAATAAACTAAATACGTTCTCTGGGTTATTTTCATCCATTGGAGGGTTAGCAGCAGAACGAATTAAAATAACCGAATAAGTTGAGTATCCAATAATAATAACACTAAAGCAAAGCAAAACAGTATTCCATAAAACCTTTCCTTTTTGTTGAGTATAATATAATCCATAAGCAACTAATCCTGCTAAAAGAATAAAGTAGAAAACCAATCCAGAGTGAAAAGGCATTCCTAATGTATTTACCATAAATAATTCAAAAATAGAGGCTAACTTATATGTTCCCGGTATAATTCCAAATTGAACAATTCCTAGAATAAGTACGGATACACCCGATGCAATAAAAAATCTTTTAGCAGTTAAATCTCTGGTTTTGAAATAATATAAAAACACCATTGCAGGTATAGCCAATAAGTTCAATAAATGGACTCCAATGGAAAGTCCCATTAAATAAGCTATAAAAACCAACCATCTAGTACTATGCGACTCATGAGCGACTGCATCCCATTTAAGAATTCCCCAAAATACAGCAGCAGTAAATAAAGAAGACATGGCATAAACCTCTCCCTCTACCGCAGAAAACCAAAATGAATCTGAAAAAGTATAAGCTAAAGAGCCTACAACAGCACTCCCAAATACTGCAACCATAGCAGCTTTATCCATTTCTCCTGTTTTAACTACAATTTTTTTGATTATTGCTGTTATAGACCAAAATAAAAATAAAATAGTAAAAGAACTACTCAATGCCGACATTGCGTTAATGGCAACAGCAGCATTTTCGGGAGTTGTAAACATAGTGAAAAACCTACCTATTAACATAAATAATGGTGCTCCAGGTGGGTGACCAACTTCTAAATTATAAGCAGCAGCGATAAACTCACCACAATCCCAAAAACTTGTTGTTGGTTCTATGGTTGATAGATATACAAATGAAGCAATTGCCCAAATTATCCATCCTATAATATTATTCAGTTTTTTATATTCCATGTTATTCAGTATTATTTAAGTTCACGAAAATATGAAATTCTTGTCTAATGAAGAATAATATTTACAGTTAATGATTGTTAAAAGTTATAAAGAAGCAACTGACACGATGACAAAAGAATAAAAATTACCCTAAATTAATGAATGTAAAAAAATTTGTACAAGTAAAAAAAATTATTACTTTTGCCGTCCAATTGTCCGATGGTGTAACTGGCAACACGTCTGGTTTTGGTCCAGAAGAGTCTAGGTTCGAGCCCTAGTCGGACAACTTTTAAAACCCAATAAATTGAAAAACAGTTTGTTGGGTTTTTTGGTTCTTACACCTTCTTTCCTAATTAAAAAATTAGGATTTCAATACTACCTATCAAATAATATTGTTTTTTGCTCTCTTTTAAGTTAACTTTATAGCTTAATTAATTTTAATCTGCTGCTTTATGCGAAAAACAAACTTTTTTAAAACTACTTTTCTCTCTCTACTTTTATTAGGAACAGTAGTTTCAGTTAATGCTCAACAACATGCTAACTTATGGACCAAAACAACCAAAGTAGCCGTAAATAATAAAATAAACACAACTACCCTCCCAATAAATTTCGATGTTTATCAGTTGGATGTTGCTACCTTACAAAATTTATTAAACCAAGCTCCGAAAAGATTTTCTCAAAACACATCAACCGTTGTTTTAGGGTTTCCTACAGGTAATGGAACCATAGAAAACTTTGAAGTATTTGAAGCATCTATCTTTCACCCAGATTTAGCTGCAAAATACCCGGAAATTAAATCTTTTTTTGGAAAAAGCACCTCTACAGCTTCTACCATCAGATTTAGTTTTTCTCCACAAAAAGGATTAAGTAGTATGCTTTTTAGATTAGATAGAAAAAGTGTTTTTATTGAACCATATTCTACTGATTTAACCTCTTATGCCGTGTACTCGAGAAAAACAGAGGAAGTAACTCAACATACTTTTGAATGTTTAACAGATGACATTGCTCTAGATATGAAAAAAATTAAGCAATCCAACAATAAGGATGCAAACGACCAAACATTAAGAACTTTTTTAACTGCTGTTTCCGCTTCAGGAGAATATACTGTTTGGCACGGAGGAACAAAAGTATTAGCCATGGCAGCTATAAATGCTACTATGACAAGAGTTAATGGTGTTTACGAAACAGATTTTGGTATTACCATGCAATTAGTTGCTAATAATGATGATGTGGTATTTACTAATCCCTCAACAGATCCTTATACCAATAGTTTAAATAGCCAATTACAATCTACACTAAGTAGTGTAATTCAAGAAGCAAATTATCATGTAGGTCACTTGTTACATCAAGGTTCTAATAATGGAAATGCAGGCTGTATAGGTTGTGTATGTGTAAACAATCAAAAAGGAAGTGGTTATAGTTCGCATTCTGTTCCTCAAGGAGATAATTTTGATGTGGACTATGTAGCACATGAATTTGGACATCAGTTTGGAGCTAATCATACTTGGACTCATGGAGGAAGTGAGGGAACAGGAGCTCAAATGGAGCCTGGAAGTGGTTCAACCATTATGGGATATGCTGGAATTACCGGAGCTTCAGATGTTCAACCTCATAGCGATGATTATTTTCATTTTTTCAATATACAACAAGTTACTACTAATATAGCCTCAAAGAGTTGTTACACTTCTACAGCAATGGTAAACACAGCTCCTACAGCCAATGCGGGACCTAATTACACTATTCCAAAAGGAACTGCTTTTATTTTAGAAGGAAGTGGTTCAGATCCGGATGTAGATTCATTATCATTTTGTTGGGAACAAGGGGATGCCGGTTTTAATTCTCAAACAAGTGTAAGTGCAACAAGTACCGGAAGTCCGGCTTTCCGTTCTGTAGCACCCACCACTTCTCCAAACAGATACATGCCACAACTTTCAAGTGTAATAGCGGGTAATTTAACCACTCAATGGGAGACCGTTTCCAATGTAGGAAGAACTATGAATTTTTCACTTACTGTTAGAGATAATCTTTCAGGAGGCGGACAAAACAAAATTGATAATATGGTAGTTACTGTTGATGGAAATTCAGGTCCGTTTACAGTTACTTCACAAAACACGGCTGTTACATGGAATGAAGGTAGCACAGAAACTGTTACATGGAATGTTGCCGGAACAAATACAGGAGCTGTAAACACACCAAATGTAGATATTTTCTTATCTCAAGATGGTGGATATACATACCCTATTACTTTAGCAACAGGCGTTCCTAATAATGGTTCAGCTAATGTTACCGTGCCAACAGGAAGTGCAACTACCAATGCTAGAGTAATGGTAAGAGGTGCCGGAAATATATTTTATGCATTAAATTCAACTAATTTTACTGTTCAGGCATCAGAATTTGTAATGAATTTTGCACCTGGTGCTACTAGTAATGATATTTGTGCTCCAGGAACATCAACCTATATTTTTACATACAATACTTTTTTAGGGTTTAATGATGTCACTACTTTTTCTGCTTTAGGAAACCCTGCGGGAACAACAGTAAGTTTTACTCCTTCAACAGCTCAGGCAAATGGCACAAATGTAACTGTTCAAGTTTCAGGAATAACAGCCGCAATGGTTGGCTCACATAACATCACAATAACAGGAACAGCAACCTCAGCAACTCAATCAACGAATATTAATTTAAATGTTTATTCCAACAATTTTACACCTATTAATTTACTAAGTCCGACAAATGGAGCTGTTAATGTTTCCGGACCTTATACATTTACATGGCAAGCAAATCCTAATGCTGCAACTTATGATATTGATATCGCCACAGACGCTGCTTTTACTAACATAGTTGATAATGCTACAGGACTAACCACTGCAACTTATACTTCATCAACCCTTGCTGCTGATACGGAATATTATTGGAGGGTAAGACCAAGCAACCAATGTGGTTCAGGAAGTTTTTCTTCAAGCAACTCCTTTACAACAAGTAATTGTATTACAGCTATGAGTACAAATGTGCCTGTAACAATTCCTAGTAATAGTACAGCAACTGTAACATCAACATTAAATATCTCAAATTCAGGAACTATAAATGATGTAAACGTTATTGATTTAATAGGAACACACACATGGATAGCTGATTTAATTGTTACATTAGAAAGTCCACAAGGAACAATAGTTACTTTATGGGAGGAAATTTGTAATAGTGAAAATGATTTTGATGTAAATTTTGATGATGCTGCAACACCTGGAGCATTACCTTGTCCTCCAGTTGGTGGAGGAACTTACCAACCTCAAGATGTTTTAGCTGCTTTTAATGGAGAAAACCCTCAAGGAACATGGACACTTACTGTTGAAGATGTTTTCAATTGGGATGGAGGAAGTTTAGATAGTTGGGGATTAGAAATTTGTATGAATTCTACCATAATAGGTGTGGATGAATTAAACAACTTTATTGATGTAGTGCTTTATCCAAACCCAGCTAATAACCAACTTAATATCAAAGGGTTACCCAACGGAAATACGAATATAGTTATTACAGATGTAACGGGCAAAATTATTTTAACAACTAATGCCAGCTTACAAAAAGTTTTAGATATAAGTAATTTCTCATCTGGAATCTATTTTATGCAATTAAATAATGATGCTACCACAAAAACATTAAAATTTGTAAAAGAGTAATTTCACTACTTTTGCAGCATGAATAGTAGTCTGAAATTAAAACTTAAAGAAGCCGAAAAGCATAAAAAAGACAATCAGCTATTGGTTAAAAAGCTAAAAAAAAGCAAACCAAAAAACTTAGATGATAATACACACGAAGCTCATGATGCTGCTTTTGATAAAATAGACTGTCTGCAGTGTGCCAATTGTTGTAAGACCACTAGTCCTATTTTTTATGATAGAGACATTGACAGATTGGCAAAACACCTAAAAATAAAGCCTTCAACTTTTGTAGCTCAATATTTACATTTAGATGAAGTAGGTGATTATGTACTTAATACTGCTCCTTGCCCATTTTTAGATTATGAAAACTACTGCATGGTTTACGAAAGCCGACCAACAGCTTGCAGAGAATATCCACATACTAACCGAAAAAGATTTTATCAGATTTTAGATTTATCTTTAAAAAACACAGAAATATGCCCTGCTGTTGCAAATGTTTTTGAAGAATTAAGAAAAATATATCCAGTATCTTGATTACTTAAAAAAATTACTTTACTCTCATTTTTTTATTTAGTACATTTGTGAAACTTTAGGGGTGTCCACCAATTGGCAGACTGAGATTATACCCTCAATACCTGATGCAGATAACGCTGCCGTAGGAAAAAGAAACTTCTCTCTTTGTCGAGAATATTCCTAAAGCTATATTGTTAAAAAATTTAGGAATGCAAATCAAACTCAATAATCAAATTAAAATCTTGGCTGAACAATCTACTGTTCAACAATTGCTTGATGATGTAATGTTTGAAAATCAAAAAGGAATTGCTGTTGCTGTAAATAGAAATGTTATTCAGAAAAACAATTGGAAAAATCATTTCTTAAATCAAAACGATGAAGTACTCATTATTAAAGCAACTCAAGGCGGATAAAAAACTTAAAACTAAAATTATGAAGAAAGAACAAGCTCCCACAAAAAATGTAATTTCAAAAGAACCTTTAACTGGCTCACGAAAAATATATGTACCAGGAAAATTGCACAATATTAAAGTAGCAATGAGAGAAATTACACTCTCTCCAACCAAACTTTCTACCGGAAAAATAGAAGAAAATTTTCCAATTGCTGTTTATGATACAAGTGGACCATATACCGATCCTAACTATACTATTGATTTAAAAAAGGGGCTACCTCGTTTACGAGAAGAATGGATTTTAAAAAGAGGAGATGTAGAACAACTCCCTGAATTTAGTTCAGAATATTGTAGAGAGCGAATGGCTGATAAAACACTTGATTACTTACGTTTTGAACATTTTAATAAACCATTAAAAGCAAAACCTGGAAAAAATGTTACTCAATTACATTATGCAAAGAAAGGAATAATTACTCCAGAAATGGAATACATTGCCATTCGTGAAAATCAACAAATAGAGCGATTAAATCAACAGCTAAAAGAACAATACGGAACTTTAACAAAACAACATGAAGGAAACAGTTTTGGAGCAAATACACCAAAAGGATTGATTACTCCTGAATTTGTTAGAGATGAAGTAGCAAGTGGTCGTGCAATTATTCCTGCTAATATTAATCATCCAGAAAGTGAACCAATGATTATTGGTAGAAATTTTTTGGTAAAAATCAATACAAACATTGGTAATAGTGTGGTAACCTCAAGCATAGAAGAAGAAGTAGAAAAAGCCGTTTGGAGCTGTCGTTGGGGAGGAGATACCTTGATGGACTTATCTACAGGAAAAAATATTCACGAAACACGCGAATGGATTATCCGTAACTGTCCGGTACCTGTTGGAACAGTCCCAATTTATCAGGCACTTGAAAAAGTAGATGGAAAAGCTGAAGACTTAACTTGGGAAATATTCCGAGATACACTTATTGAACAAGCAGAACAAGGTGTAGATTACTTTACAATTCATGCAGCAGTTTTATTACGTTATGTTCCTCTTACGGCAAAACGAGTAACAGGAATTGTGTCAAGAGGAGGTTCCATTATGGCAAAATGGTGTTTAGCGCATCACAAAGAAAACTTTCTTTATACCCATTTTGAAGAAATTTGTGAAATCATGAAAGCATATGACGTTTCATTTTCATTAGGAGATGGATTACGTCCGGGAAGTATTGCAGATGCAAATGACGAAGCACAATTTGCTGAATTAAAAACACAAGGTGAATTAAATAAAATTGCATGGAAACACGATGTTCAGGTAATGAATGAAGGACCCGGGCATGTTCCAATGCACATGATTAAGGAAAACATGGAAAAGCAATTAGAGTATTGTAATGAAGCTCCATTTTATACCTTAGGACCATTAACCACCGATATTGCTCCGGGTTATGACCATATTACTTCAGCAATAGGAGCTGCAATGATTGGTTGGTACGGAACAGCAATGCTTTGTTATGTTACTCCAAAAGAACATTTAGGATTACCAAATAAAAAAGATGTGAAAGACGGGGTAATAACCTATAAAATTGCTGCTCATGCTGCAGACCTCGCCAAAGGACACCCTGGTTCACAATATAGAGATAATGCACTAAGTAAAGCACGTTTTGAGTTCAGATGGGAAGATCAATTTAACCTTTCTCTCGATCCAGATACAGCAAGAGAATTTCACGATGAAACATTACCTGCTGACGGTGCAAAAGTGGCTCATTTTTGTTCAATGTGCGGTCCACATTTTTGTTCGATGAAAATTACACAAGATGTTAGAGATTATGCTGCTAGTATAGAAACTTCAGAAGAAGAAGCATTGAAAAAAGGAATGGAAGAAAAATCACAAGAGTTTAAAGAAAAAGGAAACAAAGTTTACTTATAATTATGATTATTGTTATCTCTAACCCAACACAAATAAAAAACGAATATTCAATCATTCATCAATTATTTGAGCAAGGGTTAGAAAGTTTTCATATTTATAAACCTGATTTTTCTAGTGAACAAATAGCAGAATTTAAACAACAAATTTCTGCTAAATATCACAGCAAAATTGTACTTCATGAAGAATATTTTAAATTTCATTCATTAAAAGAACTAGAAAATTGTAAAGAAAAATATGATTATGCTTTTCTTTCTCCTGTTTTCGATAGTATCTCTAAAGCAGGATATAAAAGTCAGTTAAATTTAAAAGAAGTAAGCAACGTATTGAAAAACAAAAAAGATAAAATCATTGCACTAGGAGGAATTGATAAAGACAAAATAAATACAATTAAAGCAATAGGTTTTTCCGGAATTGCTTTGCTCGGAGCTATATGGGAAAGTGACAATCCTGTTGAAAAATTTAAACAAATAAAAGAAAAATGGTTGAAGAGCGAATTGGTGCATTAAGTATTGCCGGCTTCGACCCAAGCGGAGGAGCTGGTATTCTTGCAGATATAAAAACATTTGAAGTAAATAAGGTTTGTGGAATGGGAGCTCTGAGTGCCATCACTTTCCAAAATGATATTGAATTTGATGATGTGAAATGGCTCGAAACAACGGAAATTTTAAAGCAAGTTTCAACACTTCAAAGAAGATTTCAATGGAAAAGTGTTAAAATAGGATTAATAAAAGATTTGGAGACATTAGAAGGTGTCGTCAATTCCATTTCTACTTCACAAATTGTTTGGGATCCAATAATAAAAGCGAGTGCTGGATTTGAGTTTCATAAAACAATAAACAACGAACAGTTAATTGAGATACTAAAAAAAATATACCTAATTACACCAAATATCTATGAAATAAAGTTTTTAACGGGAATAACAAATCCTATAGAAGCTGCAAAAACATTATCGAAATATTGTAATGTATTACTAAAAGGAGGGCACAATAAAGAAGAACCGGGGGTAGATTATTTATTTATGCAAGATAAAATAGAAAAAATAGTTCCAACAGAGAAAAACAATATCTACCCAAAACACGGTTCAGGATGTGTATTATCTGCTGCAATTGTAGCTAGCCTTGCCAAAGAAACTGATTTAACAACTGCTTGTCATCATGCAAAAAAATATGTAGAACAATTTTTAGCGAGTAACCCATATTTATTAGGAGTTCATCATGTTTAGTAAATTACAATACATATCACAAGGAGCTACAGCTGAAGAACAAATAGAGAATATTCAACAGGTACTTGATGCAGGTTGTAAATGGATACAGTTACGTTTTAAAAATGTAGGTGAAAAAGAACTATTTAAGGTAGCTCAACAGGTAAAAAATAATTGCTCAAAACATCAAGCTACATTTATAATAAATGATTCCGTTAAAGTAGCTAAAAATGTTGATGCAGATGGGGTTCACCTTGGTCTAAAAGATATGTCTGTAGCAGAAGCAAAAACTATTTTAGGAGAAGATAAAATTATAGGAGGAACAGCAAACAGTATAGAAGATGTTTTAAAAAGAGTAGATGAAAAATGCAGTTATATTGGTTTAGGACCATTTCGTTTTACTACAACAAAAGAAATTTTAAGTCCAATTTTAGGTTTAAAAGGTTATGAAACTATAATGCATGAACTTACAAAAAGAGAAATTTATATCCCAATTTATGCTATTGGAGGAATACAAATGGATGATGTGAAAGGTGTTATAAACACAGGTGTTTATGGTGTTGCTGTTTCAGGTTCAATTACACATTATCCTCAAAAAAAAGAATGGATACAAAACTTTAATTTATTATTAGATGGACAAATTAATTATAGCAAATAAAGAATTTCAATCCCGATTGTTTTTAGGAACAGGGAAATTTGGTTCAACAAAACTGATGGAACAAGCAGTATTGGCCTCTGATTCAGAATTGGTAACCGTTGCATTAAAACGAATAGATTTAGAAACGGATACAGACGCTCTGTTAACACATTTAAATCACTCCCATATTAATTTATTACCCAATACTTCCGGTGCGCGTAATGCGAAAGAAGCAGTATTTGCGGCTCAACTTTCTCGCGAAGCTTTAGAAACAAATTGGTTAAAATTAGAAATTCACCCAGACCCTAAATATTTAATGCCTGACCCAATTGAAACATTAAAAGCCACTGAAGAGTTGGTGAAATTGGGCTTTATTGTGTTACCTTATATTCATGCCGATCCTGTTTTATGTAAACGATTAGAGGAAGTAGGGACAGCAGCAGTTATGCCACTAGGTTCTCCAATAGGAACTAATAAAGGATTGAGAACTATTGATTTTTTAGAAATTATCATAGAACAAAGTAAAGTTCCTGTAATCGTTGATGCAGGAATTGGAGCTCCTTCAGATGCTGCAAAAGCAATGGAACTTGGTGCTGATGCTGTTTTAGTAAACACAGCCATAGCAGTAGCGGGAAATCCGGCAGAAATGGCAAAAGCGTTTAAAATAGCAGTAGAAGCAGGAAGAATGGGATATAAAGCAAAACTTGGAGGTATAAAAAACAATGCTTCAGCAAGTAGCCCGTTGATTTCTTTTTTAGATTAAGATAAAATTAGATAGCAAAATATGAGTTTTAAAGAAATATATGATTCACAAAATTGGGAAGAAGCAAAAGCTACCATCTACAATAAAACTTCACTAGATGTGGAAAAAGCCCTTTCAGCTAATCGCAGAACATTGGAAGATTTTAAAGCATTAATTTCTCCGGCAGCTGCTCCTTATCTGGAACAAATGGCTCAGTTGAGTCATCAACTTACGCAAAAGCGTTTCGGAAAAACCATACAACTTTTTGTTCCAATGTATTTAAGCAATGAATGTAACAATATATGCACGTATTGTGGATTTAGTTTTGATAACAAAATAAAACGTAAAACATTATCTGCTGATGAAATTTTAAGAGAAATTACGAAAATAAAAAAAAGTGGGTTTAATCATATTTTACTTGTGACAGGTGAGGCCAACCATACTGTTCATGTAGATTATTTTAAAAAAGCTATTGAAATTATAAAACCACATTTTGCAAACATTTCTATAGAAGTTCAACCATTAGATCAAAATGAATACGAAGAATTACGGCAATCAGGAGTTTATGCCGTTTTGGTTTATCAAGAAACCTATCATCAAGATAAATACAAAGAATATCATCCAAAAGGAAAAAAATCAAATTTTTATTACCGAATGGAAACCCCCGAAAGAATTGGAAATGCAGGTATTCATAAAATTGGTTTAGGAGTATTATTGGGTTTAGAAGATTGGCGAACAGATTCCTTTTTTTGTGCCTTACATTTAGATTATTTACAAAAAACATATTGGCAAACAAAATATTCCCTTTCGTTTCCACGAATTCGTCCGGCAGAAGGAATTGTAGTTCCAGAAAAAACCATTACTGATAGAGAATTGGTTCAATTAATCTGTGCTTACCGTCTTTTTAATGAAGATGTTGAAATTTCTGTTTCAACACGTGAATCAGAAATATTTCGTAATAATATTATCAAACTTGGGGTTACTAGCATGAGTGCCGAATCAAAAACAAACCCAGGAGGATACAGTGTTGAACCGGAATCATTAGAACAATTTGAAATTTCAGATGAACGAAGTGCAGAACAAATTGCAACGCTTATTTCAGATAATAATTATGAACCTGTTTGGAAAGATTGGGATAAATCATTTCAATAAACTTAACTCTCAGCCTTATTTTTTAGATATTCATAATAATCAAATTGAGCTCTAATTCTTTTCTGAGCAGTAGATTTTTTGTAGGGATTACTTTGTGTTTTATTCAGTTTTCGGGCTTTTATAGAGTCTTTTAGTTGAAGTGAAAGTAGTTTTTTAATCTCCATAGCCAATCGTTTGTCATAAATAGGAAAACCAACTTCTACTCGGTAAGTAAGGTTACGTTTCATCCAATCCGCTGAAGCTAAAAATAGTTTTTCGTTGCCGCCATTATAAAACCAATAAATTCTTCCATGCTCTAAATAACGGTCGATAATACTAATTACTGTTATGTTTTTACTCATATCCTTAACCCCCGGAATTAAACAACAAATACCTCGAACAATAATATTAATTTTTACTCCCGCATTGCTAGCTTCATATAATTTATCTATCATTTGTCGGTCTTCCAAACTGTTCATTTTCAGAATCATTTGAGCTTTAAGACCTTTTTTTGCATTACTGATTTCATTATCAATCATCTTATTAAATTGCTCTCGCATATTAAAAGGAGCAACTAACAAATGTTTAAACCTTATTGTTTCTTTTTGTCTGTTTATCAAAAAGTGAAAGACCTTGCTTAATTCGTTGGTAAGCTGAGGGTTTTTGGTAAGCAAGGCATGGTCACAATAAATTCTAGAAGTATCTTCATTAAAATTTCCCGTTCCAAAATAAGCATATTTTGCCTTTTTGTTTCCCTCTTTTCGGGTAATTAAAAATATTTTCGAATGAACTTTTAGTTCTTCAAAACTATAATGAACATCTACTCCGGCTTCCTTCATTTTGTCTGCCCAATGTAAATTTAATTCTTCATCAAACCGAGCTTTTACTTCACTAAAAACCATTACTTTTTTACCCTTTTCGGCAGCTTTTATTAGTGCTTGACAAACCTTAGAGTGTTTAGCTACTCTATAAAGTGTTATGCTAATTTCTTCCACATTTTCGTCCTCTGCTGCTTCATCCAAAAAATCGGTGATGTAACAATAATTCTGATATGGAAAATGAAGAATAAAATCCTTCTTAGAAATCGCATTAAAATAAGATTCACTTTTCTCTAATTCAGGGTGTTGTAACACATCAAAAACAGGATAAAATAAATCAGGCTTGTTAGGCATGGGAAAAGCAAAAAAATCATTAAAATTATGGTACCTTCCTCCGGGAATAGAATCTCCTTTTTGTAACCCAATATTTTTTCTGAGTATTTTTTGAAGCTCCTTTGGCATACGTTCGTCATATAAAAACCTAGACGGTGCTCCCACTTTTCTTTTATATAAACTTGCTGATATTTTTTCTTGAATAGTTTCGGCTATTTCTTCTTCTAAATAAAGCTCAGCATCACGAGTTAAATTAATTTCATAACACTTTACCCAATCATAATCCGGAAAATGCTGAGGTAAAAACAAACGCATTACATCAGAAAGCTGAATGATAATTTCTTTATTTTCATCATTAGACAGTCTAACAAAACGTTGAGTTCTTCTAATAGGTACATTAACAATGAAATAATTGTGTTCTAAAGTTTTTTTATTAATTACATCAATTGCTAAATACAAGCCTTTGTTTTTAATAAAAACAGAAGTGTTTTCACTAACTTCTTTAATTTTTAATAAGGGCAGAATGTCGTTGTCGAAAAAGTTTTTCAAAAAAGCTTTCTGTTCTTCATTTATCTGCTTTTGATTTATTAAAAAGATATTCTCTTCTTCTAATTGAGGTAAAATTTTAGAGCTAAATATGTGATTAAATTCTGCCTGTTGTTCAAAAACAGTTTTTTTTATTTTTTTGAGCAGTTTTTTGATATAAGGGTTTGGTTCAAGACCTTGCTTTTTCTCAATTTTTAGAATATTCTTTAATGATGCTACCCTTACCTTATAAAACTCATCCAAATTAGCAGAATAAATAGCTAAAAACTTTAAACGCTCCATTAAAGGTTCGTAAGGGTTAATAGCTTCTTGTAGTACTCTATAATTAAATGATAACCAACTTAGCTCTCTGTCGAAATATTTTTTCATTGAAATAAGCTTCCTCAATTTTTAGCAAATATCTATGAAATTAAGCACAAAACAAGAAATGTGGCTTAGAATTACAAAAAATTAACGATGAGTTAACCTTGAAAACTATTAATCTAAAAGGCTTTCTAAATAATGTTGGTCGATATTAAATTCCTTTTTAATGGTATTAATTTCTTCATCAATCTTATCAACCATAGGTTTTTTGTTTGATTTTGAAGCGACTAACATGATATTTTTACGCGTATGCTCATTAGAAATAAATTCAAAAATTTTAGTGTTGTACTGTTGTTTTTCCATGATTAATGCACGCATGGCATCGGTAATCATTTCATATTGTCTTTCTTTAAAAATGCCATGTTTTAACAACGGATTGGCAATTTCTTTCCCTTTAGAAGCTTGTCTAAGTTGTTTGTGGCAACATGGTGCACAAATTATTAAAGCCGCTTTAGCTGAAACACCTTTAAAAATAGCATCATCTGTAGCTGTATCACAAGCATGAAGGGCAATTAAGATGTCTATTTTATCTTCTTTTAAATCTTGTATCGTACTCTTTTCAAAAGATAATTGCTCAAAGCCGCATTTTTCTGCTGCATCGTTACAAAAATCAACCAATTCTTGTCGTATTTCTATACCTTTAATCTCTACATTAAGCTTAAGTTGATTTTTCATAAAATCATACAAAGCAAAAGTCAAATATCCTTTACCGGAACCCATATCAACTATGCGAATAGGTTCATTAAACTGGTTGTCTTTTAGTAAATTTTCTACTATTTCGAGGTATTTATTAATTTGCTTGAATTTGCCTGCCATTTTAGGAAACACCTGACCATTTTCATCTGCAATTCCTAAAACGTTTAAGTATTTACCCAAGGCAGCTCTTTTTTTCTTAGGTACATCATGTGTTTCAGGGGGTTTGTTTTCAAAACTAGGGGGTAAGGTTTTTAAACTTCCTTTGCCTTTTTTAGAAAACTGAAGCACAACATCCTCTTTAAGTGTAAATAATCGAGCAATTTTAAACTTGTTAGTAAGCAATTCCATTAACTCGGCATTGGTTTCTTCTAAAGTATAGTTTTTAACTTGGTCGTTAGTTTGGTAATGGTAGGTAAAAGAAAAAACAAGCTCGTTTTTAATGCTTACTAAGCGAATATAAACATTCAATAATCCATCACTTTTGTAAGCCGGTTTACTTAATGTAATTTTTACAAAAGAATTGTTAGTGTAACTTTCAGCAAGTTTTTCTAAAAAAAGGTTGAGTTCATTCATGTGGCGAAGTTAGGTTAATTTAAGTAAATCTAAATACTATGTTCTATAATAGATTATTCAAACTCACTTAACCTTTCCTATAAAAATCATAATTAGGTTTTTGGATGTAAATAAAAAATATTTTCTTTTACTAATTATATCAGTATTTAATCTTAAACATCAATATTGTCTGTTAAATGCTAATATTCATATATATAATTTCGCTATTAAGATGCAGTTGTTAATAAAAAATCCAAAAACAAGTTCAACTCCTCACTGATTATAACACATCTTAGTGTTGATAAAAAAATGCTCTAAAAGGTGCTATTTTTACCATGGGTTATAGCTATTTTTACAAATAGAAAAGCACAGCAAAGTGCTGTGCAATTTATATTCCAAGTAAAACGGAGCAAAGGTACTGAATTGCAACTTCAGTTAGAAATGTCCGAAAGCTTTATTTTTCGCCCTAGTGTTACCGCACTAGGGTTTTTTGTTCCTTCAAAAGTAGAAAAAATTTTGTAACAAAAACAAAACAGAATGAAAACTTTTACATTTTTTATGCTCATTATTGAGAATACAAATCACTTAAATCATTTTCATTAACCCAATTAACTTTTCCTAAAAAAGTACCGTAGTAAACACAATAAAGTGCTGTGGCATAAGTTTTGTAATAGAACCACCGCACTAAAACTTTTTATGTTATGAAAAATTTAAGAACCACAAAAATAGGATTAGGAATAGTTGCTGCTATGTTGGTATTGTCTTTTTCAGCGTACCAACAAAACGACCTTCCTACCATAAACACCGATGGCAATAGTAAACTAAGAACCGTTGACCATAAAGCTTTTAAAGATGGCGAAAAACTAGAATTTAGATTACACTACGGATTTGTAAATGCCGGTACAGCCAAAATTGAAGTGAATAAACTAGATAAGAAAATTGCTAACAGAGAAATCTATCATATAGTTGGTACAGGTAAAACGGTAGGAGCTTTCGATTGGGTTTTTAAAGTAAGAGACCGTTACGAAACTTTTTTGGATGTTGAAGGCGTTTTCCCTTGGATGTTTGTTAGGGATATTAACGAAGGAGGGTATAAGAAAAAACAGAAATACCAATTTTCACAAACTAAAAAAATGGTAGAAACCCACAAAGGAGAAGTTTATGAAACTCCTGAAGGAATTCAAGATATGCTTTCTTCTTTCTTTTATGCAAGAACTTTAGATTATAGTAAAGCAAAAAAAGGCGATGTTTTTACCATCTGGACTTTTGTAGATGAAGAAGTTTGGCCATTAAAAATTAGATACATGGGAGAAGATAAAGTTAAAGTTGGAAAAACTTACTACAATGCACTTAAATTCCACCCCGTAACACAAAAAGGTAGAATATTCGATAAAGAAGAAGATGTAAGTTTTTGGGTATCTAATGACGGAAATAAAATTCCATTAATGATAGAAGCAAAAATTTTAATTGGAGCAGTAAAAGCAGAATTAACCAATGCTGAAGGATTAGCTCACCCATTATCAATTGCAAAAAAGTAAAAAAAATTTCAACATTCAACATTAGTTTGTTTAAAACAGGCAAACAAATACCATTGAGATTCGTATCTTAATGGTATTTTTGTTGCAATATGAAGAAATTTCTACCCATACTTATTATAGTTGTAGCTGCTGTCAGCTTGTTTTTTACTCAATATAAGGGAGGTAAAAACAATGTTGACGAAAAAATAGTAGAACAAATTATTGAAGAAGAAAAGAAAGAACCAATTGTTGAATATGGTTTTGAAATAGATTCTTTTGCTGTTTACAAAGATGTTATCCAACCCAACCAATTTTTAGCCAATATTCTTCTAAAATACCATATTCCTTACACTGATATTGATATGTTGGCAAAAATGTCAAGAGATATTTTTGATGTAAGAAAAATTGCCTCCGGTAAAAAATACACCATACTTTGCAGTAAAGATTCGTTAGGGAAAGCTCAATGTTTTATTTATGAACCCAACGAAACAGAGTATGTTGTTTTTGATATGCGCGATTCTATTTCGATTTATAGAGGACAAAAAGAAGTTACCACTAAAATAAAACAAATTGAAGGCACTATCAACTCATCCTTATACCAAACATTGGTAGAACAAGAAGCAAGTCCTATTTTAGCTATAGAAATGGCAAATGTTTACGCTTGGACAATCGATTTTTACAGCATACAAAAAGGAGATCATTTTAATGTAGTATATGAAGAACGATATGTAGATGATAAATTTATTGGAATAGGAAAAGTATTGGCAGCTAATTTTAACCATTATGGAAGAGATTATTACGCTTACCGATTTGAACAAGATGGTATCACCAATTATTTTGATGCTGAAGGAAATAGTTTAAAAAGAGCCTTTTTAAAATCTCCATTAGAGTACGGCAGGTTAACTTCAGGTTTTACTATGAGAAGATTTCACCCTGTACAAAAAGTTAACAAACCACACTTAGGAACAGATTATGCTGCTCCAACAGGAACTCCTATTTTAGCAACAGGCGATGGTGTAGTTGTAGAGTCTGCCTATAAAAAATACAATGGCAATTATGTAAAAATTAAGCACAACAGCACTTATACCACTCAGTACTTACATATGAGTAAAAGAAATGCAAAAACAGGACAAAGAGTTAAACAAGGTGATGTTATTGGTTATGTTGGTAGTACAGGTTTAGCAACAGGGCCTCACGTATGTTATAGATTTTGGAAACATGGTAGTCAGGTAAATCATTTAAAAGAAGAAACGCCACCAGCCGACCCGGTTAAAAAAGAATATCTGCAAAAATTTACTCAACTTAAAGATAGTCTAAACCAAAAATTGGTTAAAAAAGATTTAGTTAGCTGAGATAAATTACCTTGAACAAACAACTTCAACTTTAATCCTATCCGGATCTTCAAAAAACACAGCATAATAATCTTCTGCATGAGGATGTTTGTCAGCATACAAAATAGTAACATCTTTTTCTTTCAGTTCTACTGTTAACTTATCTACAAATACTTTTGAATCGCAATGAAAAGCCAAATGATTTAATCCTGTTCTTTTTCTATGATAAACAACATCTAAATAATTATCTTCTGTTTGAACAAAAACAATATACGTATCTTTAAATTTAAAACTTATGCCATGTTGCCATTCCTGAAACTTTGTGTAAGAAAATTTTGAAGTTAACAACCACTCCCAAAAAAGCTTCGTTTTTTCTAAATCTGACACATAAATTTCTATGTGATGAATTGTTCCGTTCATGTTTCTATTAATTTTTATCACTAAAGTAGGAAGTTTTAAACGAAACTTATCAATTCTTAATATCTTTCAAAATATTTTGCTTTAAGAATAAGTTAAATTGGTTAATTTTACTACTTAATAATTTGTTATGAGCTCAACTGAAGAAACTCAACAAAAAGTAAAAGAAATTTTCACCAATTACCTGGAGGAACACAAGCATAGAAAAACTCCGGAGCGTTTTGCCATACTCCAAGAAATTTACGCAAACGATGATCATTTTGATGTGGAAGAGTTATATCTTTCCATGAAAAACAAAAAATACAGAGTTAGTAGAGCTACCCTTTATAACACCATAGAATTATTATTAGCTGCTAATCTGGTAAGAAAGCATCAATTTGGCAATAATATTGCTCAATATGAAAAATCTCATGGCTCTAAACAACATGACCATATTATTTTAAGCAATGGTGAAGTAATAGAGTTTTGTGACCCAAGAATTCAAACTATTAAAAACACACTTCAAGAAATGTTTGATGTAAAAATTTTACATCATTCACTTAATTTTTATGGAGTTAAAAATGAAAAAAAATGAACTTTTCCTTTGAAATAAAAAAAGAACAAGAGTTACTTCTTATCTCGCTTTCGGGTAGTTTGAATAATAAACAACAAGCCGAAGAGTTACTTTCGGAATTAGATTTTTATTATAACGAAGGTTTAAATTTTATTATTTTAGATTTAGCTAAGATGGACTATATGAACAGTTCAGGATTGGGTGTTTTTATTTCAATTCTTACCCAAACAAGAAATAGAAACGGAGAAGTGTTTATAGTAAATATTCCGAAAAAAATAAACCAACTATTGGTAATTACTAAGCTGAACAATGTGTTTAACATTGCCGAAAATATTAAAGAAGCAAAAGAAACTATTCTTAAAATAAAACAACCAATAAATTAATATTCAACATAAAACAAATGAAAGTAGATGTATTGTTAGGACTCCAATGGGGAGACGAAGGTAAGGGTAAAATTGTAGATGTATTAACTCCAAAATATGATGTAATTGCTCGTTTTCAAGGTGGTCCAAATGCTGGTCATACCTTAGAGTTTGATGGAATTAAACATGTTTTGCATACCATTCCTTCAGGAATTTTCCATAAAGGAGTAAACAACATTGTTGGTAATGGCGTTGTAATAGATCCTGTAATTTTAAAAAGAGAAATTGATGCCCTAATTAATATGGGTGTTGAGATGAACAAACAATTATTCGTTTCTAAAAAAGCACACTTAATTCTTCCTACACACCGTTTGTTAGATGCGGCTTCTGAGGCAGCAAAAGGCAAAGGAAAAATAGGTTCTACATTAAAAGGAATTGGTCCAACTTACATGGATAAAACAGGTAGAAACGGATTAAGAGTAGGTGATATTTTTGAAGTAGATTTTAAAGAAAAATACGACCAATTAGTAGCTAAGCATAAAGATTTATTGAAATTTTACGATTATGGTTACGATTTAAGTGCTTTGGAAGATGATTTTTTTAATGGTATTGAAACCATTAAAAACCTAACAGTAATTGATAGTGAGCATTTCTTAAATCATGCTATTAATGATAACAAATCTATATTAGCAGAAGGTGCTCAAGGAACAATGTTAGACATAGATTTTGGTTCTTACCCTTTTGTAACCTCATCAAACACAACTACTGCAGGAACTTGCACAGGTTTGGGTATTGCCCCTAATAAAATAGGAAAAGTATTGGGAATTTTTAAAGCTTATTGTACTAGGGTAGGTAGTGGTCCTTTCCCCACAGAACTTCATGATGAAGTGGGTGAAAGCATTAGAAAAGCCGGAAATGAATTTGGTTCTACAACCGGAAGACCAAGAAGATGTGGCTGGGTTGACCTTCCTGCTTTAAAATATGCAATTATGATTAATGGAGTTACCGAATTAATTATGATGAAAGCTGATGTTTTAAGCGACTTTGATACGATTAAGGTTTGTACGCATTACGAAATAGATGGAGAAAAAATAGACTATATGCCTTATGATATTGTTTCTAAAGAAGTAAAACCTATTTATACTGCATTAAAAGGTTGGAAAAAAGACTTGACTAAGTTAGCCTCAATAAATGATGTTCCACAAGAATTAACAGCTTATATTGAGTATTTAGAGCAAGAATTAAATGTGCCAATAACTATTGTTTCGGTTGGTCCGGATAGAACTCAAACTATTTACAGAGAAAACGTGTTGGCTTAAAAAACTTGTTTTACTTACATTTTGTTAGGAACACCTATTCCAAGCAATTTCATACCTGAAGCGATAACATTTGCTACACTTTGAGACAATACTAATCTCATGGCTAACTTGTTTTTATCTTCTTCACGTAAAATTGGTACGTTTTGATAAAAGTGATTGAAGGTTTTTACCAACTCATAAATATAATTACTTAAGGTTGCCGGACTAATATTTTCTCCGGCTTCTTTAATTATTGTAGGAAAGTCTTTTAATAGTTTTACTAAAGTAATTTCTTCTTCGTTTAGTTCGGCATCAGTGTAAGAAGTACTATAATTTAACTCGCTTGCTTTTCTTAATAACGATTGTATTCTGGCATGAGCATATTGTATAAAAGGAGCAGTGTTACCATTCAAATCAATAGATTCTTCCGGATTAAACACCATGCCTTTTTTAGCATCAACTTTAAGTAAATAATACTTCAACCCACCTAAACCGATTTGAGCGTATAGTTCGTCTTTTTCAGCATTACTTAATCCATCTAAATGCCCACGTTCTTGAGTCATTAGTTTAGCATCATTTACAATTTCTGCCATTAAATCATCGGCATCTACAACCGTTCCTTCTCTAGATTTCATTTTGCCATCAGGCAACTCTATCATCCCATAAGATAAATGATGACACTCATCTGCCCATTGATACCCTAATTTTTTTAGGATGGCAAACAATACCTTAAAATGATGATTTTGTTCGTTTCCAACCGTATAAATGATGCCATTTAAGTTGGGGTGATTTTTATAACGTTCTATAGCTGTTCCAATATCTTGCGTCATGTAAACAGAAGTTCCGTCAGCTCTTAACAAAAGCTTGTCATCCATTTTTTCAGCACTTAAATCGCACCAAATAGAGCCATCTTCTTTTTTGTAAAAATGTCCTTCTGCTAAGCCTTTTTCCACAACATCTTTACCTAAAATGTAAGTGTCGGATTCATAATAAATTTCATCAAAATCAACACCCATGGTTTGGTAAGTAACATCAAAACCTTCATATACCCAAGCATTCATTTTTTTCCATAAATCTACCACCTCTTTATCTCCATTTTCCCACTTAAGCAGCATTTCTTGGGCTTGTTTAAATATAGGAGCTTCTTTTTCGGCTTCTTCTTTTGTTAATCCTTTTTCAATAAGTTGATTAATTTCTTTTTTATAAGCCTTATCAAATTCTACATAATATTTTCCTACTAAATGGTCGCCTTTTAAGCCAGAGCTTTGAGGAGTCTCTCCATTTCCAAATTTTTGCCAAGCCAACATACTTTTACAAATATGTATGCCTCTATCGTTAATGATTTGGGTTTTAAACACTTCGTGTCCGTTAGCTTTTAAAATTTCAGCTACAGAAAATCCTAAAAAAATGTTTCTTAAATGTCCTAAATGTAAAGGTTTGTTGGTATTTGGTGAAGCATATTCTACCATATAGGTTTTACCTGATGGAGCTGCTTGTCCGAAGGTTTTATTTTGAGCAATAGTATTGAGTTCACCAAGCCAATATTCAGGAGCAATGCTAAGGTTTAAAAAGCCTTTTACCACATTAAAATTGGTAATTTGAGGAACATTATCTACTAAGTATTTGCCTAAATCTTCAGCCGTTTGCTCAGGAGATTTTTTAGCTATTTTGGTAAAAGGAAAAACCACAACTGTTAAATCACCATCAAATTCTTTTCTGGTTTTTTGAGGTTGAATAGTATTTACATCTACTTCAGCACCATAAATTGACGCCATTCCTTTTGCTACTGCCTGTATAATTAACTCTTCCATTTTTTATTTATTTTTCCACGAATGCACCAAGTTTTTGCATTCCCACATTATCAAACTCTCACATTGATAATTTGGCTTCAATATTTTTGGTAACCTCATTCAACACTTCAAATGCAGTTTCTGCCATTACGTTTCCTTTGTTATCTAACGTAGGGTTTACTTCAACTATTTCTAGGCAAATTACCTTGTTACTTTCTATCAACTCGTTAATAATATTTTTTACTTCGTATTGGTCAAACCCTTTAGAAACAGGGGTCCCTGTTCCTTTAGAAATTAAATCACAATCCATTGAATCCACATCAAAAGAAATATAAATGTAATCGCAATTTTTAAGTTTCTCCAACGCCTCTTTAACACATACTTCCAAACCTCTAAACCTAACTTCTTCTACTTTGTAATTTTTCATGCCATTTTTCGACATACAATAATCTTCCGGCTCTTCCGTATCTCTCACACCAAAAAACACCACATCTTCATGCAATACTTTTGGAGAAATTCCACCAATATTTTTCATGCCTTCCCAATTCTCATGAGTTTCTTCCTTAACTTCATTTACTTTTCTGTCTAAATTATCATCTGCCAAAGCAGCAGCCAAAGGCATTCCATGAATATTACCTGACGGAGTAGTATATGGAGAATGTAAGTCGCCATGAGCATCTATCCAAACCACACCAATACGTTTATCGGAATAAGCACATTTTAAACCACTAATAGTTCCTAATGCCGAAGAATGATCTCCGGAAAGTACTAAAGGAAAATAGTTTTCTTCAATCGTTTCCTTAACCGCTTTACTCAAACGTTTGCAGACTTTCAATACTTTTCCAATTCTTTTAGCATAAGGTGTTTGTTGTTTTTCATAAACAACCTCATTTTCACTTTCAATTTCAACATAATCATAGTTGTTAAAATAATCATTTCCAGCATTAATAGCTGCAATTTCAATAGCATCTATACCCATGTCAGAACCTCTTGTTCCGGCACCAATATCAGAGCGATTTTTAATGATTTTAATGGCTTTCATATAACTATGTTTTAAGTATTTATACTTATAATTTCTAAGTAGAAATTTTATAAATTATAGGGAAATTAGGTATAAATTAACCCCTTTAACAATTAGAAAACAAAAATATTGATATATTTGTTGTTACGAATTATATAATATGCTTTTTTTTAATCTTTATTCATCACGAAAAAGAATTAAAAACACACAGAGTTTTTAGTATGCTTAAAATACATTTTTATTTGCTTCTTTTTGGTGTAATTATTCTTTCTTCTTGTAAAGATAGTGTTTCAGACAAATCCGAAGGCGTTATAGAGTACAAAGTAACTTATCCTAAAATGGATAAAACCAATTTTATGTTAGACTTTATGCCTAAAGAAATGAGAATGTATTTTAAAGACAACAAATATATTACTACCGTTTCTGCCGGGATGGGAACCTTTAAAACAGAATTTGTGTGCGACCAAGCAGCAGACGAATTTTTTCAATTAGTAAAACTCATTAATAAAAAATATGTGTTAAAATTAACCGGAGAAGAAATTCCTAACACTCTTAAAAATCTTCCTGAATACCAGATAGAATTTGTAGATGAGTACAAAGAAATTTTAGGCTACGTATGTAAAAAAGCCATTGTAACGGTAAAAAACGAAACGAATGATGCTTTTACTGTGTTTTACACTAAAGATATTAATATAGAAAATCCCAACTGGTGTAATCAATTTGCTCCAATAGATGGGGTGATGTTAGAATATCAGTACGATAAGTACGATATTTGCATGCGTTTTGAAGCAAAAAAAGTAAAGTTTGAAAAAGTAAAAGATAAAATTTTTGAAATCCCTTCTGAATACAAAGCAGTTACTTTTGACGAAATGGAACAAGAAATGACTGAAATCTTTGATAGTTTCAAATAAATGTTAACCTTATAAATTAATTAATAGCATGAAAAAAATTGTATTAACCAGTTTAGCAACTTTAGCAATTACCTTCAGTATAGTAGCTCAAAAATCTTTTGAAGGAACTGTAAATTTTGGTATTACTTATACCGATATGCCAGATGAAATGAAACAGTATGAGTCAATGATGCCAAAAGAAATGACGCTTAAAATTAAAGGAGATAAAAGCAGAATGGAACAAAACTCTGCTATGGGTTCTACAACTACCATTACAGACGATAAAGCGAAAAAAGTTACCATTTTAATGAATATGATGGGTCAAAAAATAGCCATGGAGCAAAGTACTTCTGAAAACAAAGAAGACGAATCTCTAAAAATTAACTATTTGGATGGAACCAAAAAAATTGCAGGCTATACGTGTAAAAAAGCTGAAATAACTCACCCTGAAATGGAGGAAGCAATGATAGTTTATTATACTGAAGAAATTTCAGGAACAAAAACCAATGCTCAATTTAAAGGGTTAAAAGGTTTTTTAATGGAGTATACTATTGAAAATCAAGGTATGACTATGACCATTGCAGCAAAAGAAGTAAAAGAAGAAAAAATTTCTAATGCAGAATTTACCATTCCTTCCGATTACGAAAGTATGACAGAGGAAGAATTTAAAAAACAAATGGGAGGAGGTCAATAGACCTCCTTTTTTTATGTTTATTCACAATCCATTGTTATTTATTAGCGTTCTTTCGATTAGTAAACGCCTTACTAATGTATAAATTTGTTAGTTGATACCGTAAAGAACAAAATGGCAGTTAATCAATTTAAAAAAAATATTAAAGAAAAAAACGAACCTAAATCGACCCCTAAAAAAGAGCGAAAAATTGGTCGATTTTCTTTTTTCAGCAACATTAGCAATAAGCTTAAAAGTATTGTGCAAAATGAAAAATTAGCACAAATTACAGGCTTGTTGTTATTGGTTTTTTCTGTCTTTTTATTATTGGCATTTTCATCCTATCTATTCACCTGGAAAGCCGACCAAAATTTAATTATAAACCACTGGAATAACCCTGAAATACAAGCTGAAAACTGGCTAGGTAAATTAGGTGCTTATGCGGCACATCAATTTATTTTTAATGCATTCGGAATAGCTTCCTTTTTGTTTTGCTTTTTGTTTTTTATTGTAGGATTTAAAGCACTTTTTAAAATAAAACTAGTTCCATTTAATAAGGCTTTTGCTTATTCTTTGTTTACCATTGTTTGGCTTTCGGTAGTTATGGCATATGTGTTTAAAAGCTATCCCATTTTAGGAGGAACTTTTGGATTTCAATCTACTGTTTGGCTTACCAGTATTGTAGGAAGTGTTGGTGTTGGTTTACTTTTATTCCTTTCATTATTAATATTTATAGTGCTAAATTTTAATGTTTCATTTAAACTTCCTCAATTAGAAAAAATAATGGAAGATGATTTAGAAAGCCCCTCAGAAGAAGAACCTGCGGACGAAATAGACTTGATCCATGAGGCCGCATTAAACGAAATGGAAGAAGATAATAATGAAGAAGAATCAATTCCTGTTAGTTTAGATGAGAGCCCTGAAGAACTTCCTGAAATTGAAGAAGAGGAAACTGAAAGTATTCCTCTTTCAACAGACATTCCTGAAACAGAAGAGAAAAAAGAAGGAGAGGTAGAGTTTTCTGTAGAAGAAGCCAAACCAGACGAAAAAACGCTTTCAGAAGAAGAACTAAACCAAAAAGCCAAAGATTTTGGAGAATATGACCCAACACTTGATTTAGCTTCATTTAAAATGCCTCCTATTGAGTTACTAAAAGACTTTGGAACTAGTCAACAAACAGTAACTAAAGAAGAATTAGAAGCCAATAAAAATAAAATTTTAGAAACACTTTCTAACTACAATATTGAAATTACGAGCATAAAAGCTACTATTGGACCAACAGTAACATTGTATGAAATTATCCCTGCTCCTGGTATACGAATTTCTAAAATTAAAAATTTAGAAGATGATATTGCGCTTAGTTTGGCAGCATTAGGAATTAGAATTATTGCTCCAATTCCAGGGAAAGGAACTATTGGTATTGAGGTACCTAACCAAAATCCGGAAATTGTTTCTATGCGTTTGGCAATTGCTTCCGATAGATTTCAAAATGCAAAAATGGAGCTTCCTGTGGTAATGGGAAAAACCATTACCAACGAAAACTTTGTTTTTGATTTGGCTAAAATGCCTCACTTACTTATGGCTGGAGCTACCGGACAAGGAAAATCAGTTGGTTTAAATGCTGTTTTAACTTCTTTATTATATAAAAAACATCCCTCTCAACTTAAGTTTGTTTTGGTAGATCCTAAAAAAGTAGAGCTTACACTTTACAACAAAATAGAACGCCATTATTTAGCAAAATTACCTGATACAGATGAAGCAATTATTACTGATAATCAAAAAGTAATTAATACGCTAAACTCGTTGTGTATTGAAATGGACAACCGTTATGAGTTACTTAAAAATGCTCAAGTAAGAAACATTGTAGAATACAACAGTAAATTTATTGCCCGAAAATTAAACCCAAATGATGGACATCAATTTTTACCTTACATTGTATTGGTTATTGATGAGTTTGCTGATTTAATAATGACAGCCGGTAAAGAAGTAGAAACTCCTATTGCTCGTTTGGCACAGTTGGCAAGAGCTATAGGAATTCATTTAATTATTGCAACTCAACGACCTTCAGCGAACATCATTACAGGAATTATAAAAGCTAACTTCCCTGGTAGGATTGCTTTTAGAGTAACTTCTGGAATTGATTCCAGAACTATTTTAGACTCTAGTGGAGCAGATCAATTAATCGGAAGAGGAGATATGCTTATCTCTCAGGGAAATGATTTAACACGTGTACAGTGTGCTTTTGTAGATACTCCCGAAGTAGAAAGAATATGTGATTTTATTGGCGAACAAAGAGGTTATCCGGAAGTATTTACACTTCCCGAATATGTTGGAGAATCTTCATCAGGTGGTTCCGGAACTTTTGATAGTGATGATAAAGATGATTTATTTGATGATGCTGCCAGAATAATTGTGCAACACCAACAAGGTTCTGCCTCATTGTTGCAACGAAAAATGAAAATTGGTTATAACCGTGCAGGAAGACTTATAGATCAATTAGAAGAAGCAGGAATCATCGGTCCTTTTGAAGGAAGTAAAGCCAGACAAGTATTAATGACTGATATGAATACTTTGGAACAGTTTTTGAAAGGTGGCGAGAATGAATAACCCATAAAAATTAATTACCTTTGATTGAATCAAGAAAACAGAATAAATCAATAATTTAAATATAAATATGATGAAAAAATTATCCCTACTATTATTAAGCTTAACCATAACTATTGGCATTTTTGCTCAAGAAGACGCTAAAGCCAAAGCCATTTTAGATAAGTTAAGCGAAAAGACAAAAAAATATACTTCTATCAAAACTACATTTGAATATCACATTCATAACAAAACGGAAGGAATAGATGAAAAACAAACAGGAAGCTTACAAACAAAAGGAGATAAGTATTATTTATCCATTAAAGGACAAGATGTTTTTTCTGATGGTAAAAGTGTTTATACCTTATTGAAAGATGCTGAAGAAGTACATATTAATTCTATTCCTGATGAAAGTGAAGAAGATGCAATAAGTCCTTCAACTATTTTTACCTTGTACGAAAAAGGATTCAAATATAAATATGCTAAAGAAGAAGGCGGAAATGACGTGATAAACTTGTATCCAAATAAACCTGAAGAAAAATCTTTTCACAGAGTGGAGTTATACATTAATAAAGCTAAAGGAGAAATTTCTAAAGTAATAGTTTATGGTAAAGATGGTACCAATATGACTTATACCATTAAAACCTTTACACCAAATGTTGCTATTACTGATGCTACTTTTACTTTCGATAAAGCAAAGTATGCTAACTATGATATCATTGATTTAAGATAATTTGCAATTAGTATATAACAAAGAAAGCCACTAAGATTAGTGGCTTTCTTTGTTATTCTTTTCCATTCTCATACCCTTCATCCACCAACAACTCCTTACTTTCTGCTGCAGCAACTGCCAACTCATCGCAGCGTTCGTTATATAAGTTTCCTGCATGTCCTTTCACCCAATGAAATTTAACATGATGTTTAGGATAAATTTTTAAAAATCGTTGCCAAAGATCTATGTTCTTTTTGCCTTTAAAACCTTTTTTTTGCCAACCAAATACCCAACCTTTTTCTACCGCATCCACCACATATTTAGAGTCAGAAAAAATTTCTACTTCAGCTTTTTCTACTTTTATAGCTTCCAACGCAATAATTACACTTAACAATTCCATTCGGTTATTAGTAGTGTTTCTAAAGCCTTCGGAAAGTTCTTTTTTGTGTTTTCCACTCATCATTACCACACCATAACCTCCATTGCCGGGGTTTCCTTTGGCTGCCCCATCAGTATATATGGTAATTTTTGGCATTTTTATAATCCTGCGTTACTTCTAAATAGCTTAACTGCTATTGCCAGTAAAATTACACCAAAAACTTTTCTTAGCACATTTATTCCGCCTTGACCTAAAATTCGCTCTATAAACTTAGAAGATTTTAAAACAATATAGACCATAATAATATTTACCACTATGGCGACAATTATATTCTGAACCGCATATTCAGCTCTTAAAGAAAGTAAAGAGGTCATGGTTCCTGCACCCGCAATTAACGGAAATGCAATAGGGACGATAGATGCAGTGCTTTTCCCTTCATTATTTTCATCCTTGTATAAACGTATGCCTAAAATCATTTCTAATGCTAAAAAGAAGATAATAAACGAACCCGCAATAGCAAAGGAACTTACGTCAATACCAATTAACCCTAAAATAGATTCTCCAACAAAAAGAAACAATATCATTAAAACCAAAGAAACTAAGCTAGCTTTTTCCGACTGAATATGTCCTGTTTTCTGACGTAAATCAATGATAATTGGCACAGAACCAACAATGTCAATTACTGCAAAAAGAATCATAGTTGCTGTAGCAATTTCTTTAAAATTAAAATATTCTAAAAGTATCATAATAAATTACTTATGGATTGAATTAAAAAGTCGGCAAAAGTAAGCTTAACACTTAAATAAAAAGCAATCTTTTTTGAGAGAATATTGTTAAGATTTAGTTAAACTTTAACTCCAAAACTCCTAACTATTTCTAAGTACTCCTAAGTACTCTTCCTAGTAACTAACTACTTTTAGTTTTTCATCATCTAACCTAATCCTAAGCCATTTTTGAAGTGAATTTTTCTTAGCTTTTTTGGTTTCAGGATCTATATTAGGATTCCATCTTACTAAAATAGTGATTGAAGTATCTTGTTTATTCTCAAAATTAGTAGAAACTGTTTTTCCCACTTCCATCCCCATTACATCTTCATACTGCATTTTTACTTCTTTAGATAATGACGTAAAAGGAATTTTGTTAAATCCCATTTTATTAATTTCGTTTTCTAACAATCTTATTTTTGCATCTTTATCTTCAATTGTTTCTTGATTTTTCTTGTAAAGCTCTTCAATAATACCAGACTTCACCTCGGAGGTAAGTCGGTTCGCTAATTCACTAGAGTTATCTTCAGACTGATAAATCTTCAGCTCAGCATTTTTTAAATTATATGCTAACATTTTTTTAGTCAACATTTTTTTAGTTTCACCAGAAATAGGCTTCCCTATTAAATAAACTTCTATCAAAGGCGTTCCTTCTTCAGTAGTATAATTTACTTTTTTGTTAATCACTTCACTTTCTGCAAATTCAAAATTTTCTGCAATGAAATTTTCTGCACTACTTTTAAAAATACTTTCTTGAATAGATTGCCAAAAAGTATAAGAACTAGGCAAAATAATAATGATGGTGAAAATCCAAATATACTTAGTTACTTTTTTTTGTTTAGCTTTATCAATATAAGACGTTAAAGGAAATCTTAAATATTTAACTACCAACCATGTAGCTAAAATAATAAACACGGAGTTGATAATAAATAAATAAAAAGCACCAAAAAAGAAAGTCCAATTTCCATTTGCTAATCCATAACCTGCAGTACATAGTGGCGGCATTAAGGCAGTAGCAATAGCAACCCCATAAATAGTGCTGGCAATTGTTCCTTTCTTAGTTTTGGCAACAATAAGCGCAATTCCACCAAATACAGCAATTAACACATCAAGTAAGGTAGGTCTTGTTCTGGCTATTAACTCCGATTGAACCTCACCAAAAGGAGTAAGTAAAAAATAAACTGTAGAGACTATCACACTAATTAGTACCGCTGTTCCTAAACTTATTAAAGATCGTTTTAGCATCTTTAAATTGTTGATGCCTATAGCTAAACCAATACCAACAATCGGTCCCATTAGTGGAGAAATAAGCATGGCTCCAATAATAACTGCTGTTGAGTTCACGTTTAAGCCTATGGAGGCAATAGCAATAGAAGCTCCTAAAATCCATATATTTACCCCTTTAAAATCAATATCATTTCTAATAGCTTCAATAGACCCTTCTACATCAACACCTTCTCTAATACTTATTACGTCTTTAAGGTATTTTATTAGTAATACAAACGAACGCAAAAAACTAAACTTCAACTCTTTGTTATCAGTAGCAGTTTCATTTGCCGAATTATTTTCTTGATTTTCCATAGGAATAACGTTTTTTCTTAGTTGACTAAATTACCATTTCCCTCCATATATTCATTTGGATTTTTTATTTTTACATCAAATTTTTTTGACTTAAAATAATAACTATCTTATGAAAGAAAAACTAGATCTATTAAATAAGAAAATTGAAGAAGCTAAGTTAGGTGGAGGTGAAGACAGGATTGCTGCTCAACATAAAAAAAGAAAACTTACTGCCAGAGAAAGAATACATTTTTTGTTAGATGAAGGTTCTTTTGAAGAAATAGGCATGTTTGTGATGCACCGTTCTACCAATTTTGATTTAGCAGAACAAAAATATTTGGGAGATGGAGTGGTTACAGGTTATGGAACTATTCATGGACGATTGGTATATGTTTTTTCTCAAGACTTTACTGTATTAGGAGGTTCGTTAGCTGAAGCTTATGCAGAAAAAATTTGTAAAGTAATGGATTTAGCCATGAAAAACGGTGCTCCCGTAATTGGCTTAAATGATTCAGGAGGTGCTAGAATTCAAGAGGGCGTTGTTTCTTTAGCCGGTTATGCCGATATTTTTTATAGAAACACAATAGCAAGTGGTGTTATTCCTCAACTATCAGCCATTATGGGGCCTTGTGCAGGTGGAGCTGTTTACTCTCCCGCTCTAACAGATTTTATTATGATGGTTGAAAACACATCATACATGTTTGTGACAGGACCAAATGTAGTAAAAACAGTTACACATGAAGAAGTTACTTCTGAGGAATTAGGTGGTGCGTCTGCTCATTCTATAAAATCAGGTGTTACCCATTTAACTTATGCTAATGAAGTAGCTTGTATCAATGGAATTAAAACTTTACTTTCTTATATGCCTCAAAACTGTGAGGATGATGCTCCTTCTATTCCTTATGAAGCAGCAGATGAAAGTCGTTTAGCATTGAATGATATTATTCCTGAAAACCCCAACCAACCTTACGATATTAAAGATGTGATTAACAATACTGTTGATACGGATACTTTTTACGAAATTCAAAAAGATTTTGCAGAAAATATTGTAGTTGGTTTTGCTCGTCTAGCCGGAAAGTCTATAGGAATTGTTGCTAATCAACCTGCATTTTTAGCTGGTGTATTGGACATAAAATCATCTCAAAAAGCAGCTCGTTTTGTTCGTTTTTGTGATTCTTTTAACATTCCTTTATTAGTTTTTGAAGATGTTCCAGGGTTTTTACCAGGAACTGACCAAGAATGGAATGGAATTATTACCAATGGAGCAAAACTGCTATATGCTTTTTGCGAAGCAACTGTTCCGAGAATTACAGTAATTACCAGAAAAGCCTACGGAGGTGCTTATGATGTAATGAACTCTAAACACATTGGTGCTGACATGAATTTTGCATGGCCAAGTGCCGAAATTGCTGTAATGGGAGCTAAAGGAGCAGCAGAAATTATCTTTAAAAAAGAAATTGCCGCAGCAAAAAATCCTGAAGAAAAATTAAAGGAAAAAGAAGCAGAATATGCCGAAATGTTTGCCAACCCATACAATGCTGCCGCAAGAGGTTATGTAGATGAAGTTATTCGTCCCGACCAAACTAGGGAAAAGCTAATAAAAGCATTTAAAATGCTCGAAAATAAAGTAGCTTCTTTACCCAAAAAGAAACATGGTAATATTCCCTTGTAAAAATTTAAAATGATTAATTAAAATGAAAGACGCTTATATAATAGATGCTATCAGAACGCCAATAGGAAATTTTGGAGGAACGTTAGCCGCGGTTAGAACAGATGATTTAGCGGCAATAGTCATTGCTGAATTAATAAAAAGAAACCCTACATTAAATCAAGAAGCCATTGAAGATGTGCTTTTTGGATGTGCCAACCAAGCAGGTGAAGATAACCGAAACGTGGCTCGAATGGCTGGTTTATTAGCTGGTTTACCATGGAAAGTTGGTGGAGAAACTGTAAACAGATTATGTGCATCAGGGATGGCTGCTGCTATTAACGCTTCCAGAGCAATTAAAATAGGTGATGGAGATTTGTACATTTCTGGAGGAGTTGAAAATATGTCGAGAGGGCCTTATGTTATTTCAAAGTCTGCTAAACCATTCGGAACAGATGCTAAAATGTACGATTCTAGCTTTGGTTGGAGGTTCATCAATCCAAAAATGGAACAATTATACGGAACAGATGGAATGGGACAAACTGCTGAAAACTTAGTGGATATGTATAAGATTAGCCGAGAAGATCAAGATAAGTTTGCCTATTGGAGTCAGATGAAAGCAACTAAAGCTCAACAAAGTGGAAGGCTAGCAGAAGAAATTGTAGTAGTAGAAATTCCTCAACGAAAAAAAGATCCCATCATTTTTGCTCAAGATGAATTCATTAAACCAACTACCAGCTTAGAAGTCTTAGGAAAACTTGCTCCTGCTTTCCGCAAAGAAGGTGGTTCTGTTACAGCTGGTAATGCCTCAGGGTTGAACGATGGAGCTGCTGCGATGTTAATCGCATCTGAAGAAGCTGCAAAACAATATAATTTACAGCCAATAGCACGAATTGTTTCTAGCGCAATTGCAGGGGTCGAACCCAGAATTATGGGTATAGGTCCTGTTTATGCCACCGAAAAAGCATTGAAAAGAGCTGGTTTAACTTTAGACCAAATGGATATTATTGAGATTAATGAAGCATTTGCTGCTCAAAGTTTGGCGTGTACTCGAAAAATGGGCTTGGCAGATGATGACCCTCGTATTAACCCCAATGGAGGAGCAATTGCTTTAGGTCACCCGTTAGGAATGACAGGTTCAAGAATATTACAAACAGCTGCCATAGAATTACACAAACAAAATAAAAAATATGCATTAGTTACACTTTGTATTGGTGTAGGACAAGGGTATGCAACAATTATTGAAAGAGTATAAAGATTAACATCTTGAGAATTGAACTGTGAACTGAAAAAACTATGCAAATCGATTTAGAAAAAGAGAAACAAGAGATTGAAGCTGCCTTTGAAGGGTTAGTAAAATCTGCTGTACATGCTAAAAAAGATGCTGCTACTAAAAAGCGTATCCGCAAAGCATTTGATGTTGCACATGAAGCTCACAAAGATGTTAGAAGAAAATCCGGAGAACCTTATATTTTCCATCCTATAGCGGTTGCCCGAATTTGTGCTGAAGAAATTGGACTTGGAGCAACGTCCATTATTTGTGCCTTATTACACGATACGGTTGAGGACACTGAACTTACCATTGAAGATGTTAAAAACCTTTTTGGAGAAAAAGAGGCTAAAATTATTGAAGGACTAACCAAAATTTCAGGAGTAGTAGATGCTAATATTTCTTTACAAGCAGAAAATTTTAAAAAAATACTACTTACCCTTGCCGATGATGTAAGGGTAATTTTAATAAAACTAGCTGATAGATTGCATAATATGCGAACCATTGGCTCCATGAGAAGAGATAAGCAACTTAAAATTGCTTCAGAAACCTTGTTTTTGTATGCTCCTTTAGCTCACCGATTAGGTTTACACGCTATTAAGTCTGAATTGGAAGATTTATCATTAAAATGCCAAGAACCGGAAGTTTTTGAAGAAATTCAAAGTAAACTAAAGAAAACACAAGAAGTTAGAACAAGGTTTATTAATCATTTTTCTGCACCTCTTAAAAAAGCCTTAGAAGCCAAAGGTTTCAAATTTGAAATGAAAGGGCGACCAAAGTCTATTTATTCTATTTGGAAGAAAATGAGTAATAAAAGTATTCCTTTTGAAGAAGTTTATGACTTGTTTGCTGTTAGAATTATTATTGATTCACTTCCCGAAAATGAAAAATCAGACTGTTGGCAAGCTTATTCTATTGTTACCGATTTTTACCAACCCAATATTGAGAGATTAAGGGATTGGATTTCTGCTCCAAAAGCGAATGGTTATGAATCACTGCACACAACCGTTATGAGTCCAACCGGAAAGTGGGTAGAAGTACAAATTCGTACCAAACGTATGGACGAAATTGCAGAAAAAGGTTTTGCTGCACATTGGAAATACAAAGAAGGTAGTGAGGAAAGTCAATTTGATAAATGGATAAACCAGATTAGAGAATTAATAGAAAATAATGATGCTAATGCATTAGATTTGGTTGATGACTTTAAATTAGATTTATTCTCTGATGAAATTTATGTCTTTACTCCCGAAGGTGAAATGAAAAATTTACCCACAGGTGCCAGTGCATTAGATTTTGCTTTTTCTGTACATACCGAAATTGGTGAACAATGTATTGGAGCTAAAGTAAACAACAAGTTAGTACCGTTAAGTACACCCCTAAAAAGTGGCGACCAAATTGAAATTCTTACTTCAAAAAATCAACGACCAAAAGAAGACTGGCTCAATTTTGTAAAAACCCACAAGGCAAAATCTAAAATAAAATCTTCGCTTAAAGAAGAACGAAAAGAAATTGCTTTAATTGGTAAAGCCATGTTAGATAAAGAATTTAAGCGTTTAGGAGTAAAACGAGAAAACATTAGCTTAAACGAACTTAAAAAACACTTTAAAGAAACTTCTGACGTTGACTTTTATTACGGAATTGCCAAAAACACTATTCAACTTAATCACTTAAGAGATTTTGAAGTTAAAAATGGTACTTTAAAGCTAAAAAGAACTTTTCCTAATAGGCTCAAAACCTATTTTGAAAGAAAAAAACCTACAAAATCTGAAAGAAAAGATGAGATTTTGGTAATTGGTGATAATATGGAAAAAATTGATTACAGTCTTGCTAATTGCTGTAATCCTATTCCTGGTGATGAAGTTTTTGGTTTTATAACCGTTGCTGAGGGAATTAAAATACACAAAACCACTTGTCCAAATTCGGTGCAATTAATGTCTAATTATGCTTACAGAGTTATAAAAGCTCGGTGGATAGAAAAAGAAAAAGTAGACTTCTTAACAGGATTAAAAATTATCGGAATTGATAATGTAGGAATTGTAAACAACATCACTCAAATAGTTTCTAATGAGCTACATGTAAACATGCGTTCCATAAAATTTGAAAGTTATGACGGCATATTTGAGGGAACAATAATGGTTTTCGTTCAAAACACCATTCACCTTAACAACCTTATTACTAATCTTAAAAAAGTAGAAGGAGTAAAGAAAGTTGAACGTATTGATAGTTAGAAAATGGAGGTCACTTTTTTTTGGTTTAGAAGAGATTTACGGTTATCAGATAATACTGCTTTATTCCATGCTTTAAGCGAAAACCAACAGGTTGTTCCATTGTTTATTTTCGATACAGATATTATTGACGAACTCCCAAAAGATGATGCCCGTATTAGTTTTATTTACCAACAATTGGAGCAAATTAATGTAGAATTACAAAAAATAGGAAGTAGCTTGTTGGTGTTAAAAGGTAAACCAAAAGACGTTTGGCAAAAAATCATATCAGAATATAAAATTAAAAACATCTATTTCAATAAAGATTACGAGCCTTATGCCATTAAAAGAGACACAGAGATTACCAATTTAGCCAAAACTAACAACGTTGCTGTTTTTAGCTTTAAAGACCAGGTTATTTTTGAAGAAAACGATGTCTTAAAAGATGATAAAACGCCTTACACTATTTATACTCCTTATAAAAACAAATGGTTAAAAGCTTTTTCTTCTACCTTGTGTGAAGCTAAAAAAAGCGAAAACCACCTTACTAATTTAGCCAAAACTCAATTTTCTTTCCCAAGTATAACATCTCTAAATTTTAATCTATCTTCTATCAAGGTTAAACCTTATTCTCTAACAAACCTAGAGAGTTACGAAGCAGAAAGAAACTTCCCAGCAATAGACAGTACTAGTTATTTAAGTCCGCACCTAAGATTTGGCACCATTAGCATCCGAGAAGTAATTAATAACACTAAACACCAAAGTGAAATCTTTTTGAATGAACTAATTTGGCGAGAGTTTTTTATGCAAATATTGTTTCACTTTCCACATGTTGTTAGTCAGAGTTTTAAATCCAAATATGACCAAATAAATTGGAGAAACAATAAAGAAGAGTTTTTGCTTTGGTACAAGGGTAAAACAGGATATCCCATTGTAGATGCCGGCATGCGACAACTCAACGAAACCGGATATATGCACAACAGAGTTCGAATGATTGTTGCTTCATTTTTGTGCAAACACTTGCTAATAGATTGGCGTTGGGGAGAAGCTTATTTTGCTAAAAAATTATTAGATTATGATTTAGCAGCCAACAATGGTAATTGGCAATGGGCTGCCGGAACAGGCTGTGATGCAGCTCCCTATTTCAGAGTATTTAATCCTTACGAACAAGTTAAAAAATTTGATCCTGATTTAAAATATATCACCAATTGGGTAAAAGATCTTAACGAACTAACTTATCCCGCTCCCATAATAGAACATAAATTTGCCCGAAAAAGAGCTATTGAAACTTATAAAAAAGGGTTGGAAAAAACTTAAACTTTTAGAGTTCAAGTTCACTATTTCTGTAGTATAACATTTTAAAATTATTTTTTACACAGAATTTTTTTAATATATTTACCACGATTTTAATCACTTATTAGGTGAATAAACCCTAAATTATGACAAAAAATACCTTGATTTTTTTATTTGTTGTGGTGATCACTTCAACTAATATTTTTGCACAAACGGTAAATTCATCTCATATTGTTGAAGCTACCGGACAACCTAATGAGTTTTTAGTGAAAACCGCTATTACCGGATTAGAAAATGTTGATATTGCTCGTATTGAATACGATATTGCAGACGAACATATTTACAAAGCCTCTCCTAACAATTCTTTTTTTACCGACAGAAAAAATAATCAATTAAAGTTTTATTTAATGGCTGTTCCTGCGTCAGGAGCTATAGACATTGAATTCATAATTCTTATAAATAACAAACAAAGCCTGAACATTCCTGCGGCCATACAGTACTCTCGTAACGAAATCAAAGACAAAGTAACACTTGCTCCACTAACAATCAACATAAATGAAAGTGCTAATACTTTAGCTTCAACAACTCCTGAAGTTGAAGAAGAAACTGAAGCTGCTGAAGAAACAACCATTCCTGTTGAAAGTGAAAAAGAAGAGGAAGAAGAAATTGTTGCTGAAACCATCGAAGAAACAGAAGAAGAAGTTGAGGAAGAAAGTTCAACGCCTGTGGTAGAAGAAACTGAAGAAGAAACAACTCCACCTACCGAAATTACTTACAAAAAACCTGAAGAAAAACCTAAACCTACACCAACAAGTACCTCATCTAAAAAACAATACGGAGTGCAAATTTTAGCTCTTTCAGAATATTCGGAAACACGAGTGCGTAATTTCTGTAAGCAACATGGTTTAGATTACAACTTAATTACCAAAGAAAATATAGATGGATTAACCAAAATCCGTTACGGAAAATCTTCTTCTGCTACAGAAATTCAAAACCTTAAAGAAGAATTATTAAATAAAGGGTTAAGAGGTGTGTTTATGGTTACTTTGCCTTAAACTCTTACACCCATAATACAAATATCATCTAATTGTTCTTGGTTTCCTTTCCAAGCCTTATGAGCATCAATAAGCGTTTCTTTTTGTTCATCAACAGGTAAGTTTGATACGTCTTTCAATAGTTGCTTAAACTGCTTATAATTGAATTTTTTACCTTTTGAACCACCAAACTGATCAGCAAAACCATCAGAAAATAAATATACCATATCGCCTTTTTGCAATTCTATTTCATGATTTTGGAAAGAGTTTTCCGTTTCGTAAGCACCAATAGGTTGTTTGTCTGCTTTAGTTTCCAATAATTCTCCATTTCTAACAATATAAAGCGGATTATTTGCTCCGGAATATTGTAACACAGCTACTGTTTCAGATTTAATATTTGAAGTTTCAAGTTTATAACTTATACTACATAAAGAAATATCCATTCCGTCTCTTATCACATTTTCATCATCCGTATGGATGTTTATCGTACTATAAACCTCATCATTTAAATAATTTAACGCTTCTGCAGGAGAGTTTATATTCGGCTGTATTTTAGATTGATTTAAAATTTTTAACCCTATAATACTCATAAATGCTCC
>DATCTM010000060.1:0-57540 GCA_036567945.1 Vicingaceae bacterium | reverse complement strand
CCATAATTTTTTTGATTTAAATAAATTACAACTTTATATAAAACTGATTCCTATTTAATTTTATAAATTAAACCTCTGAATAACAAATAGTTTTTTATATTTGATACCTGTTATTTTAAAATTAAATATCAATTCAAATGAAAAGGCATATTATATTTCTGTTGCACCATATAAATAAATCATTCAAAAATGATATCAATTTTTCATTTATTCATGCTTCTTCTGTTTTAGATATAACTAAAAATCATAACACATGAAAGTTGGAATTTACATATCAGGCTTAGGACAATCATTTGTTGATGAATCTGTAGAAAAATATGCCGAAAGACTAATGAATGAAATTAGCTTTAATACCTCCGGTATTGATTATGAAATTAAAAAAGAAAAAGTAAATTACACTAAGGATAGGTACAGCAATGTAATAAGCATCTGCGAAAAGAACGAACAAGGCAACATCATTTATAAGTTTTATGATTTTAGATACCACGAAATACTTACGGAAAAATTCAACAGCTATTCTCTAATTATAAAAAATCTACGCTTGTTCTTTTTAGTTTTTACAAAGTTTCCTTTAATTATTAGCCGACTTTTTAAATCTAAAAGTTATAAAAGGCCCGGTCAAACCTTTTATCTTTTCATTATATTTATGCTTATTGCTTGTGCTGTTTTATTAATGCTCCCCGCAACCATAGGTCTTATTGCTAATTTAGCAGAATCCTCTATAATTGGCGATACATTGGCAACAATACAAAAGACTTTTCCCTTTTTAACAGATATTTCATTTATATCTAAAGCGGGAATTAAAGACTTTTCTAAGGGGTTAATATCCCTCACTGCTCTATTAGTGTTGTTTTTACCAAAAGCAAATACTTTAATTCCCAATTTAGCAACAGAATTTGTTTGTGCCAACGATTATATTCAACATGGCACTCAAAGACAGCTTTTGCAAGGTAATCTTGATCTTTTAATAAACTATATTACTGAAAAGGAAACAGACTGTAAAATCCATATTCATGCCTATAGTTTCGGTAGTATTTTAGCTATTGATTACATTCACCCTTTTGGCAATAAAGTATCCAAAGATGCTGATTTTTTCTGTGAAGCATTAATAACCATAGGCACTCCATTTGAATTTATTAAATCTTATTATCCTCAATTTTATAATGATAGAAACACAGAGTTAGGTAATAAAATTTGTTGGATCAATGTATATTCCATTGCTGATGCTCTTGGTACCAATTTTAGAAATGACTTAACTATTGGCAATGCACAATTTGGAATTAGTAATGATTCTAGTAAGCCAACAAATATTAATTATGAAGTTGTTTCAGCTCACAAAGGTGGAATTATTGACTTCTTTACCTTATATAATGTTAAGGTTCATGGGATGTATTGGGATGCTAAAACTGAAGGACAAAGTTGTTTAAGACTTGTGTATGAAGAAATGATAAGCCAAAAATTGATTCTTCTGCCTCAATAACAACAATACCTTACAAAGAATTTTACCAGATAAAAAGTAACTCTACCCTTTCTTATTCAAGAAAACAATAAAAATATTGGACTATATGCGTGTTTATTTCGATAATATAAATGTAAACAATAACATACAAGCAAAATAAACTAATAAATTTAGAGTAAAAAATTGTATTTTAAATAAATATATATATCTTAGCATTGTGTTAAATTGTGTGGAACTTATGTCTGTTCCCTCAGATAAATTAAAGCTAATGATCCAATCATACAGTACTCCTAAAAAAAAACATCCGCATATTTTATCCACCCCAAACAATGTTTCTAAAAATAAACAATCTGTCCAATTTAAGGACAATCGTCCTGACGCTACAACACAATTAAAGGTACAGCAAATAGCCAACCAGCCTATTCAACGACAAACCAACAAAACAGGAATGCCCGATAATTTAAAATCAGGCATAGAAAACTTATCGGGTATGGATATGAGTGATGTAAAAGTGCATTACAACTCCTCCCAACCAGCCCAACTACAAGCCCATGCTTTTGCTCAAGGAAATCAAATACATATTGCCTCGGGGCAAGAAAAACACTTACCGCACGAAGCATGGCATGTGGTACAGCAAAAACAAGGAAGAGTTGCTCCTACCAAACAACTTAAAGGTAAGGTTAATATTAATGATGATAGTAGGTTAGAGAAAGAAGCAGATGTGATGGGAAGTAAAGCTTTGCAAATGAAAAATATTAAGTCTACTAAGTATATTTCTTCCTTATCTACCAAGAATGTAGTACAACGATATGTAGTACGTGGAGCTTATCATGTTGCAAATGATTTTAGTATAGCAGTCGGCAGTGCTGATCTTAATAAAGAGCTTTATGCTACTCACGCTCATATCGGGAATGCTAACCAAGTTCTTCGTGGAAAAAAAGGGAGTATTGAACTAGATGAAGGTCCAGCTATAAACCTCCATCTAGTGGATGTTCCTCCTTTACGTAGAGCAACTCCAAGAGTTCATAATGCTAATAGGGATGATAACCTAAGAACAGGTGTTCCTGCAAACTTAACAGTACGAAGAGGTGTTGGTGATCGCGTAGAGATGCCTTCTGAATGTGAGAAAGGAGCTGTTTCCATTATAGGAGGATTCATTGAAAACGAAAAAGTTGCTGGTAACAACTTTGCCTATGCAGCAAGTTCTCATGAAAATGCTCGTATTGCCAACATCATTGCACAATCTCCTGCCCTCCCCCTACAAAAACAACAATGGTATCAGCAATGGAACAACTTAAATACTTTTAGTAATACTGCGACTGCTGCTTATAATTCATTTAATAGAAATAATTTAGTAGCTACAAGTCTAGCTTTCACGGCACTTCAAACTCACATTGGGTTAACCAACAATCCTTTGTCCCAAGCCCAGTTTAATACCAACTTCCAACTCAACGCAGGAAATTACACCACTAGAACAACTCGTCTCCAATCAGCAGCAGTTTTAGAAGGTTTTGTCAGACATATTGATCAAGAAACAAACGAGCTTGAACATGTCATTCATGCAACTATAGGTGGTGCTCACCAAGGGCATCAAGTAAACTTACTAAACCAACGGAATATTAGAGATGCCTTAATTGCCCTTTATGGACAACAGCGCTTTCCACAAGCTACTATCATTCAAGCTTTAAATCTAACCGGACAACAAGCTCAATCTGCAAAATATTTTAGTATTTCTCTTACTCATCCTGGTCATTACGAGAACAATCTCAATTATCTTGCTAATTATCGAATGCAAAATTTCCTTGAAAGCTTAGTTCAAACTCTTAATAACAATATTATTGCATTGGAAAGGCAAAGGAATGCAAGTTTTGGGACTGCTCCAACCCAAAATGAGGCTGTTAATCCTGAAATAGGTCAATCCTATGGTATGATTGGAGGCGGATATAATTTTACTGATCAAGGTAGATGGAATTGGCATTGGGCTTCAGTAATTATGAAATCTGCACAAGATAATGTTACAATGGAAGCTCATGCCTCTAAAAAACAAGGTAATGAAACTCATAATTACAGATGGGATATTAAAATGTATGGCCAGCCAGGATATGTTGCAAATAGGGGGTTAACTTTCCATGATAGATGGAAAGGAGACGGTTTTGGATCTACCCCCGTTACAGTTTTAGGTAAACCATATACCCAACAGGCTCATAGTGATAATTTTGATGATTATCATATTACCGGACTTACTGGTCCTCAAACCATAACTGCTTTAGATGAAGTTAATACACTTTATGGAATATTAGGAAACTTCATAAACAGAACACAGGGAGCACCGCAACTATTAACCTTAGATAATTTACATCGGGCAGAAATTACAAGAATTACACAACTAGCCATACTAACACCTTTCGTTCATGCTAAATTAGACATAGATCTTACCCCTTTCAACACAGCCATACAAACTCTTAGAACTGGAGGATTGGACGATGTCGCAAGAATGAACGAAGAAACCGATGTTCATGATGGAGCTGAGGATATGCGTACAGAACTATCGGTATTTTACAGGCATGCGAAAAATTATCAAACCTTACAAAAGAAAAAAGCTGTAGCAGGATTTTAAATATATCATACTATGAAACAAGCCATTCAAAAGGAGAGTTCTGGTGAAAAAAGAAATCATAACAGTAAAAAAGATTCTCCTGCTAATGTTGCTTTTACAGACAATCGTCCTGAAGCAACAACACAACTGAAAGTACAACAAATGGCTAACCAGCCAATTCAACGACAAGAGAATAAAACCGGTATGCCCGATAATTTAAAATCAGGCATAGAAAACTTATCGGGAATGGATATGAGCGATGTTAAGGTTCACTACAATTCTTCCCAACCCGCCCAACTACAGGCTCATGCCTTTGCTCAAGGCAATCAAATTCATATTGCTTCAGGGCAAGAAAAACATTTACCACACGAAGCCTGGCATGTGGTACAACAAAAACAAGGTAGAGTTACTCCTACCAAACAGTTAAAAGGTAAAGTAAATATTAATGATGATTCGGGATTGGAAAAAGAAGCTGATGTGATGGGAGCTAAAGCGCTGCAAGGTAAATTTAAATCACTTTCTTTTTACGGAAAAACTACCACAAATACAATTGTTCAACGAGCAATGAAAACAGATGTTGATCTAGATGGGATAATAGACGGTAGAGGGTATTACAGATGGGCTGGGCTACGTACAGGGTTAGTAAATGATCTGGGGGGACATAAGAAAGCTGAAGGCTTTGAGGCTGGCATTCATGGAACTGCTAAAACTTTAAAAACATTAATTAAATGGGGTCAGCCTACCCAAGCTACCGGATTTGAAGGCATCTCTATGAATGCAGAAAGATTGGGGCCTGACCATAAATTAGGTTCTCCTCCCGCCTCTAATGGAATTTGGTCGGTTAGAAGAAAAGACTTTTCTACACTCAGTGGAAAAAGATACATTGCTGGACACCTATTAAACGATAATTTAGGCGGACCTGGAAACCAAGCTGAAAATCTAACGGCAATTCCTAGTTCAGCAAATAGTGAACATTCCGATAAGATTGAAGAAACCATTAAAGAAAAAGTAAATAAACATGGAGAATGGATGCATTATTCTGTAAATATTGGTTATGGAGTAGTTGATAATGTTAATCCGCATAATTTAGGGTATACAACAGGAACTGCAGCTAACAAAAAATTAAAAGCCAAACAACAAGGAAAATATGAAGATGGCACTGCTCCTAATACAGTAAAAATACGTTATGCTGATTCACTTAAAGCCAAGTGGGGACCTTTGGATGAGGATGGGAATAAAACAGGAAGTACCGAAGGTAAAAGTATTTCCATTAATACTCCTACTCTCGGAACATCAGATGCTGCTGCTAATTTACAAGGAAATCCATTATTATTAGCTAATTACGATGCAGACATTAAAGTTGATGGCGTTAGTGCTGAAGCTAGAAGTGCAATTGGCCATGAGCATTTAGTATTAACCAATACCAGCGATATTAGAGCTGCCCATAGTGCACGTGCACCTGTAGTCGAACACCATCATGATTTTGAAGATAAGGCAACTGCTGATATAGAAGCATTAACAGATGAAAAAGCAGCGTTAACATTACAAGTTCAGCAACTACAGCAACAATTACAAACAAGAACAACGGAGCGAAATGAGGCCAGAGAGGAAAGAGATGGATTCAGAACTCTTTATAATTTTCTTAAACACGTACTAATTACCCAATTTGGTTGGCGACCTTAAAATTTAAACACTAATAAAATGTATAAAAAAAAGCCTAAAACACCTCTTTCATCTAACAATACTGTCTTACATAGACAAACGGTACAGTTTAAAGACAATCGCCCTGAAGCAACTGTGCAATTAAAAGTCCAAAAAATGGCTAACCAGCCGATTCAACGACAAGCCAACAAAACTGGCATGCCCGACAACTTAAAATCGGGCATAGAAAATCTATCTGGCATGGATATGAGTGATGTAAAAGTCCACTACAATTCTCCTCAGCCAGCTCAATTGCAAGCGTATGCTTATGCTCAAGGTAATCAGATTCATTTAGGTGCCGGACAAGAAAAACACCTTCCTCATGAAGCCTGGCATGTGGTACAACAAAAACAAGGAAGGGTGCAGCCGACAAAGCAATTGAAAGGGAAGGTCAACATTAATGATGATGATGCGTTGGAAAGGGAAGCTGATTTAATGGGAACTAAAGCACTTCAGATGAAACCTGAAAACCCAGGTCGTAATGCGCTTAAAAATATTACCAATTCCTTTGATTCCAAAAAACCATTCCAAATGCAATGGGGTGATTCTTTTCAAACGGGAGCCTTTCATCCTGGGAGTGGATTTGGGCCTAGTACATCTCACGGCAGGACAGGTCAAGGCTCTATGGATAAAGAAGCATCAAGCGCCTCATTGGATCGAAGAAAGCAAATGGGTGCTAAAGCAATGTCATCGAGAAAAATATTCGAAGATGGCATGAAGAGGCGGATGAAGAGAGCCGAGTATGAAAGAGACAGAAGACGAGAAGATTTACTCACTAGACGAAGAACGGAGTCAGGGGCTTCAGGTCCTGATCAGGTGTGGGATGAATGGCGGCAAGAAATTTTATCAAAAAATCCAAGAATATTCGATGATGGAGTTTATAGGGATGAATGGTTTTTGATGCCCTATTCGGATATTCTTGCATCAGAATCTGATAGAGTAATGCAAACGATAGATGAAATGTTTCGGCACGCACCAAGTGACAGTGTTGGTATGCGAAGCATGTTCAGCATGGAAAACGAACATTTCAAAAACATGCATCCTCTTGTAAACGAATTGAATTGCATTGAGGAACATGGTAGATTTGCCATACATTTTAACATAAACCCCTCATATACTAAATACCTTGATGGGTCTGGCAAGAAGATCGCTCTAAGAATCGAAGGTAGCTCTTCAGGAGTCGGACCTTCTGCTGATTATAAAACAGATGTTCTCCTTCAACCTCAAACCATTGCTCTTCCTGTGGGTGTAGGAACAGAAGTGGGGTATAGAATGTTTGCCAGAAGATTATCACAGGACCACCCTAAAGGGATGACTTCTTCTAAAGACTCTAAACAAAAAGATTTAATGGATTCGTTGGCTAATGTAGCCGGTAGTGCAAATACTAAATATATCAAAGGTCATCTCCTTAATGATCATCTTGGTGGACCGGCGAGAACAGAGAACCTATTTCCAATAACCTCTAAAGCAAATGGCGATCACGTATCTTGGGTAGAAAAATATGTTAAAGCAGAAATTGCTGCTGGATTTGTTCTTGAATACGAGGTAGTTGTTCCAAACTATACAATTAACCCAGCACCAACTCCTGGAAAGACAACAGGATACACAATTGACTCAAGTTTTCGCTGCAGAACCGCTAGGATAGGAGTTGGAGGTAATAAATTAAATGAATACAACATAACTATACAATCCCAATGGAGTGGGGCTCCTAACCCACTATTGAATCATAATCTAGCAACACCAGTAAGTAATCCTTCTGGAGTTGCCGATTTGCAAAATCGATTAGCTCCAGGGGAAACTGCCAATCTGGCCAAGGGGAACCCAACAGTATTAGCACCTGGACATGGTTATTTAACGCACAACACTGGCCCTGGCACTTACAAACAGAGCGAAATGGCTAGTGCAGACCACGGTGACTTTGCTCTTGTCTCAACAAGTTCTCCTCTGCCTTTCTCCATAAGCGGTACTAAAGGCAAACTCAGCGCGGCTCTGGAACCAAGTATTGCCAAGGTTATTGGTAAACATAAGGCAAAGCTGGTTTATTATCCAATGAAAGGTCATCACGGTCCGATAAACAAGTCCTATTTATTAAGTCTAACTGGTATTGGACCGAAAACTGTGGATGAACTCGAGGCAGAATTTTTAATCGGCTAAATAAGACTGTAATCGTTTTAGGGAATTGGAACGAAAACATAATGAAATAGCTCTAGCAACGAAACATTAAGTGACCCAACTTTTCAGATCTTTCTAAACAGACTTCTTCCCCTTCAACTCATCCTTCACCTTTTTAATCCCACTAATGGCTTGCAAAGCGGTGATGATGGACTTTAAAAACATGACTAAGCCGTAGAGTGCAATACCATGGTGAATGGACAACCCTTTAATGTTGGATTGATAATTATCAATTAACCCGGTAATACTGGTGTATAAAAACAGTACTGCCAAAAACATATTGACATAAGGACTGTTTAATATCGTTTCCGTTATGTTTAATACTTTTTCCATTTTTATTCTGCTACTGTACATTGCACCTGACCTGCTGATGTAAATGAAATTTCTCCTCCCCACATGCAATTGCATTTACAACTATTATTTAAGGCGGGTTGTTTCGCAAGTGTTACCGTGCTTGAACCTGGTGACCACGGTGAAGTGGTTGCAGGAATACAAGGTGCCGGAGTATGAACCCCAAGAGCGGCAGCTGTAAGAGCAATTACAGCGGGATTAGTGGTTGAATTGCACATTCCAAATGTTGCAATGTTTACAATAGGCTTATAATCCTGAATATTTGCAGCAGGCATCATACTGGTTGTTACTTTATTGGCTGGCAGCACTACCAAAGGGCATGGAGCTACTCCATATGAGCAAGTCATCATTGCTCCCATACATACTTGATCTGGCATAATTTTAAGTGTTTTAAGTTCATTAATAATTTTTGTTAAAATTTCTAAGGAATTGTTTCATCAAATAGCACATCATTTTCAGTGAGTATCCATAATCTTAATGAACTTTTACCCTTCCAGTTAGTCAAGCCTTCTTTATATGCGTTATTTAGTCTATTTTTCCAACGAGTTACCATAGCTTTCTTTACACTAGGTGACATACCATTTAGATGCTTGAAAGCTTCGCTATCTTTTGATATTTTCACCCTCGCTATAAGAGGCACCCCATTATACTGGTTTGCCCTTACTCCTTCTGTTAGTTGAGATAGAGCACTGTTTATGTTTTCTACAACTTGCGGAAATCCACCAGATACAATTTTATTTTCTCCAGCGATACCGACATTATTCTTAGCGTCATATCCTACTCCGTCTGCCTCTTTAGTATCATTAATTCCAAAACCTATATGAGCAGCATCATTTACATTAGTTCCATCTGCTACAAGTTCTTTAACAAGGTTCCATTCATCTAACTTTCTATTTGCAGCCCAATATGTATCATTAGCCCACTCTTTTGACCCATAAAGCTGATTGCCTCCTCCTGAACCATCTGATAATGTCGTTTTTTGTATATCAGAAGAAACTTTATTTACTTCACTTTCTAATTCTTTAAGTCCTGGTGGCACTGCAAATCGTTGTAATATAGCATGAGATGAAATGATTTGAGAACTATTTTTGTAAGCTTTTTTTACCATATTATGCATTTGCCTTTGAACAATAGCTTCTGGTCGATTATCGGTAAAGCCAAAATCTTGTTTCATATAATTTATATTCTCTTTGGGTTTCATTTGCAAAGCCTTAGCACCCATCATATCTGCTTCTTTCTCCAGCCCCGCATCATCGTTAATATTAACCTTATCTTTAAGTTGTTTGGTAGGAGACACTCTTCCTTGTTTTTGTTGTACCACGTGCCAGGCTTCGTGTGGTAAATGTTTTTCTTGCCCTGAAGCAATATGAATTTGATTGCCTTGAGCAAAGGCATGAGCCTGTAGTTGGGCTGGCTGCGAAGAGTTGTAATACACTTTCACATCACTCATATCCATTCCTGATAAATTTTCTATGCCCGATTTTAAGTTGTCGGGCATGCCAGTTTTGTTGGCTTTTCGTTGAATTGGCTGATTAGCCATTTCTTGTGCTTTTAATTGTGCTGTATTTTCAGAACGATTGTCTTTAAATTGAATCATAGCTGGAAATGCACTTTGCTCAGGAGTGTTATTTCTTTCTTGATTATTATTTTTTTGAACCCTTTTCATGGTAAATTCTTTTTATTACTGTATATCACTTTATTTTTAACTCTTTTAGCCCAATATCTATAGGTATATATAATTGAAATCTTCAACTCTCATATCGTTTTATTCGATTTATTATATTCTCTTCGAACACCAATAATGATGTCGTTTAATTCTATTATTTTTTTATTTCTTTTAGCGGCTTCTAAAGCACAATACCTCAACACATTTATCATTTCTCCTCCACTCAGTTCATAGTCGTCAGATAAGGTTTCTAAATTAATAGCTGACTCTAGTTCAAAGGTGTCCTGAAACAGTCTTTCCCACAGCAACTTTCGTTCTTTTTTACCAGGTTTCGGAAAGTGAATCATGCTCTGGAATCTTCTGGAAAAAGCTTCATCGATATTCGTTTGAATGTTGGTTGCTAACACTACTAATCCCGAAAAATCTTCTATCCGTTGTAGTAAATATGCTACTTCCTGATTGGCATATCGGTCGTTCGCTCCTTTGGTAGAGGTTCGTTTTCCAAACAAGGCATCGGCTTCGTCAAAAAACAAAATCCAGTCTTTGTGCTCTGCTTCGTCAAAAAGTTGCCCTAAATTCTTTTCTGTTTCTCCAATGTATTTAGAAACCACCAAGGAAAGATCCACTCTAAAAACCGGGCGATTGGTCGCTTTTCCCAATAATGATGCTGCCATTGTTTTTCCTGTTCCAGGAGGTCCATAAAACAGCACTCGATAACCGGGTTTTAATTTATTGTCTAATTCCCACTCATTGAGTATCAAATCACTGTACAACAACCAATCTTTTACTTCTGTTAGATCTTCCATTACGTTTTGATCTACAATTAAATCTTCCCAATTTAATTTGGTAGAAATTTCTTTAGCTGGGAACTTAGCTCCAAATTGTGGTAAATATTTTTTTCCTGTAGTCAATAATCCTAAATATTCATTGGAGATTTTTAAAGGTTGGTGCAATCCAAAATCCTGTTCGGCATCATAATCCAAAATGCCCATTTTATACATAAGATGTTCTTTCTTAATGACGCTTAAAAAAGTAAATCGGGCATTAAAATCGTATCCTCCTAAAATAAAACAAGCGGTTTCAAGGGTTGGAAAAAATCCAGACTTGATGGTCGATTTAACTCCTCCAAATTCAGAAAATTCACAATCCAAGTTTTGATTCTTAATTAAAAACACATCTAAACATTGTGGTTTTACATGGGGAATTAAGGCTAAAATTAATATCAACCTTTCTTCAAATCCTAATTCATATTCTCGAATTAATTGAGTGTAAGGAGAATCAACAGTAACTATTTCTGGTGGTTGATGGGCATAAATGGAATCGAACTCACTTTCATTTTTAAAATAAAGTGTGAGAGCTGTATCTACTACTCTTTCGAACCAAACCACTTCGTGGTGAATGGCATGTGCTGATTGTTGTATTATCTCCATTCTATAATTAACATTTTTTGCATCCAACTTAATTTAATTCTGGTGATGTTCCATGAAATCTGATCCAACAACATGTCGAATGCTTTTTGTTCTATTCTTAAAAAATATTGTTCGTTCTCTTCTTCGAGTTTGCCATCTCGCTGTAAAAAAGAAAGCTGTAATCCTTCTATCGATGTTCCGTTTAAGGGTTTCCATTGCTGTGTTACAGCTGTCAACAAACCGTTTACTATTTCTTTATCTGTATCGGATAATTCTATGTTTCGTTCTACTGGATCGGTTACATTCATCCCGCACAACAATTTATTAATGACCAATTCGTGTTCTTCTTTTCCTGTTTTTCCGGTAGCTGCATATTCTAATAAGTGAACGGCTTTAAATTTACTTTCTTCGTCTATAAATTCTCCTTGAAGCATTAATCCACATTTTTCGAATAGCATTCCTAAATAAGGTGACAAAATAATTAGTCCTGCATTTTTAATAAAAATAGGGTCTAAAAATTCTCTTGGTGTTTCTTCTCCTAACTTTCGATAATCTTCTTCCTCTTCCTTCTTTTTAATAAGGGCGGCTTCTAATTCATCCTTCTTCATAATGGTTCGGTGCATCTGATCTAACAAAATGATTCCACTTTTGTATTGATCGCCCTTTTCAGCCAGCAACTTTCCATTTATTTTTAATAAAACTTCGTTGCTTTTACTTTCACCCAACACATTTCCCATGCATTGCAATAAAAGTGTACTCCAGTTTTCTATTGTCCAGGCATTAAAACCACCTGTACTTAGTTTTAAAAGAATTAATTGAAAATATTGTTTTTTTAAGATGTTCAATTCTCGTGACGAAATAAAAGGAATGCTACATTCTATTACTGCCATCGACTCTACTAAAAACTGCTGTTGATTCGTATTTAAATTAAGGTGAATCAGTTTTAAAAACGCTTGTTCGTCCAACTCTTCCACTAAACTTTCTCGTAATGTGGTTTGATGTAGTATATTTTTCCACTCCACAGCGGCTGTTTGCCTCATTTTTTCTAGCTGTCCTAATAAGGATAAACTTTCCCATTGTTCAGCAAGGGCATGGTTGGCTAAAAACTCCTGAACAGAAGTAGCAATGGGTAATGTGGTACTTGTTTTTTTGTTTTCAGAAATGTTGGCAAGCTCCTTCTCCCATTTTTGGATTTCATTTTTTAAATCAACCTGTGTTGCTGTTCTTCTTATTTGTTGCATAATGCGAATGAACAGGTTCTTAATAGTGGTCTGTTCTGCTTCGTTAACGGATGATATCCATTGTTTAATAAAGTTAAAAAGCAGCTCACCTGTTTTTGCTGAGGCTTGTTGTTGTGCTAAAATTTTAAAGGCTTGTTCATTAAACTGATGATATTCCTGAAGCGTAATAATTCCTGCTGGTAACATTTGCTGTTTAAACAGCTCGTGAATCTTCACCATTAAAGCAGTATATATTTTATGGGATGATCTGTCCAGTTCTTTCCATACTTCCTCTAGATTAGCTTTATTCAATAAGGTAGGTAGTGATACCTTTCCTGCTGTTTTATGAAGCAATTGAATTAACTCTTTTTTACCTGTGGAAGAATTCCATAATTGAGTAAAATCAAGGTTAAATCCATCCCAAGAATAAGCCGCTGCCCACCATGGTAATAATCCTTTTTCTAACACATAATAAACCTTACTGTGTTGATGTTGTTCTTTTTCTTTTGTTGCCACTTTTTGGGTAAGAGCTGTAAAAACGGTAGAGGATTGCAAGTGAATCAATTGCTGATACAATCGTTTTTTTTCGGTAGCTTGCTTCAACTGTTGAACCACCAATTCAAAAATGGTGGTAAACGGAATGTTGTATTTTTTACTGATTTGCTGAAATAGCTCAACCACTTCTTTGCTCCACTCCGAAAATAGTTTTTTTTGACTCACTATTGCTGAAATGTTCTTTTCCAGTAACTCTAAAATTAATGGGCTGATCACTGTATTTTTAGACTCCAACTTCTTGTTTAAAAAGAAGTCCTTTTCAGTGAGTTCACCTTGTGGTGGATATGAATCTGCAGAAGCTGTATTTTGTTGAAAAGCTCTTATTTCCTGCTGCTCTATAAAAGTGATGATTTGAGGCTGTGCTACTTGTTTGATTAACTGACCTTTTAGCAGGATTAATAGTGCATGCTTTTTTAAACCTGTTATTACCATCCATTTTGGCAACTCTTGATTAATCCAATAATGCCACAATTCTACTTCATTGTTATTGGTAAAATCACGAATGGTTTGGGTAATATTTTCTACTATTTTTTCATCTGCTATGGGCTGCTTTTTTTCGGGATGAATGGTAGAAAAAGTAACTAAAAACTTCTCTATTGCTTGATGATATTTTACAGGGAGCTTTTCTTGAACTTCTGTGAGTAACTGAAAAAGAACAGCTTGTTTTGCATCTAATTCGTGTTTTAAATTTTTTAGTAAATCGGGGAACACCTCTTTTCCCAAGTATTGCTCACTTACAAAGGAGCCAATAATAAGTCGAGCTTTTTTTACTTCTATTTCATTCCATAAGGCACTCGATGAGGATGAAAGTATGCTTCTGTTTTTCTGAATGTGTTCAAAAAAATCAATGCTTTCGGTTACAAAAGGAATGGAAACATTTTTTATGAGTTGATTCAACACCCTGTCATTAAGGATCGCTAATAGTCGATCGCTTATCGAAGAATTGTTGAGCCAATTGGTAATATGATGAACCAAAATTGAATCTTTAGTGAGAAGTATCAATTCAAATTGATGGTTAAATGCTGTTTTTGAGGTATATTGAAAGTTGGAATGAAAGGATCCAAATTTCAAATAGTGCTCAACTTGTTCTATCCATTCTTTAACGGCTATTTTTTTAGTGGTTGACTTTGCTGATTTGGCTGCTTGTTGTTGATGTTCTGTTTTTAGTTCAATAATTATTTTTTTAAACTCTAGCTCATTGGAGGCTTTTTGTTCTGAGGCAACTCCCTCCAAAAGAGCATTCAACAAAAACTCATAAGTCAAATTATATTTCTCGGCAATTTTCCTTATCAAGTATTGTAAAAAACTTTTCTTGTTGTAATAACTGTTCGATTCAACAAATAAATAAGCCAAAATAACTTCCCATACAGCATTTCTAAAGGTGGTGTATGCTGTATCTATAAAGTGTTGTTGTTGCTGATGTTTCAGCATATTTCTTTTATAAGAAATAATGTAGATGCTTTCTGTTTTTGCTACTGCTGTTACAATACTTTCCAGCGGTTCTTCATTGAACTGATAAATTAACCTTTTACGAACGGATTCTTTTTTTCCATGTTCATTCAACAAGTTCACTAAACCTGTTTTATTCTCAACAATCAATTCTTTTAAAAGTGTTGATGGAGCTTTAGCTGCTGATGATTCCCAGTTGAGATGTCCGTTTAATATAAAGTGTTCAAACTGTTCCAATTTACGATCATTCAACACAATTACTTTTCCACTTCTTAGTGTTCCGTTGTCGGTAATATTTGCATTAAAATATTTGGTCAATTCTTCTTCTAAGCGATAAACCAACTCATTTTCATAATTGGCTTTTCTAATTACTCCTAAATCCAGTTCTATGCTATCAAACTGATAAATGTTGTCTTCATTAGAAAATCTATTTAAAATCGTCTCCAACAAACTATTGATTCGGGATTCTTGCAATACACTAATTTGAGATTGTACTTGATGTGCTTCTTCTTCTTTGCCAAGTACAATATGATATTGCTGTGCTTTGATGATATGTTCTATTTTATCGGTCAATTGTTTTTTTGGTGATAATGTTGTTGAATTTTGGTGATGAGTTCGTAAGCATGATTCATTTGCTCTTCTTCATGCTTATTATTTGAAACTAATCCCAACCATTTGTAGTAACTTTTCTCAAATTCTGCCATCGCCATCAAATCCAACCAATACGATTGAAAAGCAATGTGTATCGGTGCTTGTTCGTAGATAATATTCTCTAACTTGGTTCTGAAATTATCGTCCTGAAATCGTACCGGCCATGAAGGCATTACAATGCTCATTTGAAATGAGAAAAATGTTTCATCTACTTTATTCTCTCCATAATGGGCAAAATAATTTACTGAATTTTTAAACTGACCGGGCTCAAATGTATAGAGTTGTTTTACGATATTATCAGCTTCATCTTGTGCGGCTTGTTTCTCACTGTAAGTATTAGTGGTTTCGGCCAGTTGCTCTCCTGCTTTGGTGAGTATCTGAATCATGTAATGATCTTCTTTACCAATTACCCGAAATTGTAAAGTACCTACTCCTATTAAATTATTGATGATGGTATTTACACAGATATTTCTATCTCCGTTAGATTGTAATTTTACCTGATTAAATTCCACTTGTTTTCCATCTGCTAAAGGAACAGCAATAGAAAATCCAAAATAGCTTCCATGATATGGAGGTGCTAATAATAAGTGCTCAATTAAATAAAGTCCTTCACTTTTTTGATTTAAATCTACCAGAAAATTAATGGAGTAATCAATAGCTTGTTTGGCCTCTTCTTCTGAATCGGAAATATGAACTACACAGGATTGTTTTTCGCCTTTAAATAACACATAAAAGGCATTCTTTTTATCATTGGTTGTTTGTTTAATTTGGTAATTTTCTACCTGAACTCCATTTTTGAGTACTTCTTTTAAAATATGGCCTGAATTTCCTAAGTAATAAAAAGAATCTCTGAGGTTTTCTACCGTTTCATCAATAATAACAATATCATCTATGGTAGTTACCTCAATGTCTGCTTTTGAATAAACAACTTCCAGCCTTTCGCTGATGATCTCCATCCCTTCTTTTTTCTGATATATTTTGATTCCGGAATCTGCTACTACTTTGGATAAAAAACGGGTTTTATAATTTTTAATTCCCATTAAAATAGCTGTTTTTTGAACAATGCCGGGGGTAATACTGTTTCTTACATCTTCTGCCTCAACATCATCTTTTATGGTTAATTGTTGAGTATAGTCATAAGCTTTTGCTCTATTATAACTTAACTGCCCGTAATTAGAAATTAAAGTTTTTTTCCATCCTAACAGGTCATCTTCAAATTTTTGGGTGGTTAATTTTTTTCCGTAACAATTAATGTGAATCTTTTTTAGGGAATAGATAGGAAATTGCTCTCCAAATCTTGCCAATATATGGTCTGCCACTTTATTTAAACGTTCAAGAGCTGAAGTATCAATGCCTGTATTTAATTGCTTTAGCGTGTTTTTCCAGTTAGTTAGTGCATCTTCATTGCTTTCTTTTTCGTGGGATTTTATCAAATGAACCAATTCGGGCATATCTTCTAATTCCTGATAGAAATAAGAATGGATGTCTTTTTCGTTGGTATCATAAATTTGATAAATATTGGCAATTTGAGCCAAAAAATCAGCCATTAACTGGTCGAAAGGCATTAAATACCCTTTTAATTGATTGGCTTGTGCATACCTGCTTTCAGGAAGTCCGGTAGGTAATCCAAACTCTCCTATTCCATAATTTAATGGAAATTGTTCTCTAATGGAATAATAAGAAGACAATCCTAATGGCTGTCCTTCTGGTATCTCTATGGTATTGTATGATTGTGCTACGGATTTAAAACTTCCATAGTTCATTGCCTGAATATAAGAGAGTTGTTTTTGTACTTCTGAAAGGTCGGGAAAGAATTTTACTCCATCGTGCTCCAACACCAAATGACTGCTTACTTCAGGGAATAATAAAATAGGTGAAGAGTTTGCCGGAATAGGAATGCTATCTTCTGTAATAACAGTACGGCTCTTATTATTAGTGGGATCATCTTCATACGATAGTTCAAAAAAATCGACACTGATTACTCCTTCTACTTTTGCTATAATCTTAACAATGTCTGATGGAACAATCACATTTAATTGGTCTTTTAATTCGCTGTCGGATATAAATCCATTTTCTAATAAGGGTCCGTTAAAAATGGTATTGATATCCTCATTTTTATTTTGCAGTTCCCACAACGAATAAAAACGAACTTCGTGGGTAAGGTAATCGTTTACTTTAAAAAATATTTGGGCAAATACTTCTTCTCCACTTGTAAAATCGCCTAAAGTCAATTTCAGTTTCATGTGTAACTGAAAGGGTTTTAAAATGGTAACATCATACAAATCTTCACATAAATTTCTATGTGCATGATACAGTTCTCTTACTTCTCCAATAATGCGATTTTCTTCTTCCTGAAGGGTAACAGGATCGGTTGCATAATCATACATTTCAACAAAAATATGGTACAACCCTTTTAAGTTTTTTTGATGTTGGTGTTCTGAATAATCATCACTTTGTTGTATTTGTGGTTGTAACCAAACGTTCTTTACATTGGTAATGTCGTCAATAAAAATTTTCCTAAAATCTTCTATCGTAACGGGATTGGTGGTTAAAATATCGGAGGGTATAAAAAATCCATTGTCTCCCGATTCAAGTTGGTCGCCTTTAGATTCTGCCAATATATCTTTAATCGGCAAGTTTGCTTTGTAGGAAAGATTGGTCATGGTGTACACAATGTTTTCCAAAATAGTTACTCCCGGATCGTGTTCGTTATAATCTGTCCAGTGAGCACTCGAAAGCTTTTGAAGCAATTCAATTCCTTCTAAATAAAGGTCTTCGTATTCTCCCGAACCTTTGGCTTTTTTAGTGATGTATCCTTTATTGATTGCTTCCGACATTTTACTTATTGTTGGTTAAAAAGTCCCATTATTTCATTATCCCAAAGTTTGGTGATGTAAAATTTAACTTCCTGATCGGCTCCATAATTAGACCTGGTTTTTAATTGTAGCGAATAATTGTAAGTGGTACCTGTCCATCTTAACGCCAATTTATTCCACCACCAGCCATAATGTGCTTGTGTGGTTTTAATTTTATTTCTCGATTTGCCAAATGTGCTCAATGCATGTGCATGCAACAGTGCATATTTTCCTGTTTTTTCTTTGCCTACCTGAGCCATTATTTCAAAAGCACAACATCCGTTTAATTCTGTAATTACATCGTGCCAGGCTCCATCTGCAGGGATGGTTGAAATTTTATATGTTCCTACTCTACTATTGGTTCCTAATATTCCATTTACCTCAAATGTGGTTTGGGGTTGAGAGGTATTTACACCTATGTTTCCTCCTTTTTCAAAAAACAATCTTGTTTTAGTTTCGGTAGCAGTAACGGGTTCTGTAATTCCCAAGCCTTGTTGTCCTTCCTGCACCAATTCTATTCCCCACTGAGGCAAATCGTCTTGTATTTTTTCATAAAAACTGACTAAACGGTCTGACTCTTCTCCTTCGGGAGAGAGGATTAATCCATCTTTTAAATTTTTAGAAATTCCATCATCTACTTTATTTACCATCGAATCAATGAGACTTCCGAAATTATTCTCATTCGGCCTGCTTCCATTACTGAAAACGGATTTTAAGCTGTCTCTATTAAGTGGTTTTTCTCCCATGTTTTCAATTATTTATTTTTAAATACTAAAATCGCATCATTGCTAACCTCTGTTATCTTGTCTTCCGGATGAGTAGCTTTTATTAATGATTGAACTACAGTAGCATTATCGTTATTATTATCTCCCAAAATAAGGTCTAACCCTATTTCCATATTACCAACTCCTACGTCTAACAAGTCGTAGTTTTGATTTTTATTGATGACGCTTACAATGTGGTGCTCTTTTACGGGTGATAATATGGACCACGGTTTGGTGGTTTTAATTTCTTCTCCATCTTTATACACTCCCAAAGAGTAATTATTAATGCCTTCTCTTACAATGTGCTCTATGGTTAGTTTTTTTATGTTTTGAACGTAAGGAAGGTTTTCTAAAAAACTGACCAACATGGTTGGTACTACACTCCCTCCTATTCCTCCCAATCCATTATCAATACTGGACATCGGTGACAAAAAATCTGAAATATTCTCATTTAACAAGTTCAGGTAATAACCGCCATTGTCTTCTGGTTTAAATTCTACTACACAGTTGGCCAATAAATATTCTACGGTAGGATTCACTACTTCAATATCAACAAAGGGTGTAGATAGTTTTTTTAAGAAAGTTTTCATTTGCTGAAGTCGATCTCCATCAAAGTAATGGCGTTCATCATTGGTCCAATTTGCACTTAACACAATTATTTTTACTTTGCCCGGCAAAGGGTTAAATGTTTCGTCCAAATTGGTGCATTTTACCACTTTTACATCGTTAAAATTGCTGAGAACTAAATGTTCATGATCCCAAATCGACAATGCTCTTCCTTTGTGCCTTAATCTTTCACTTATTCCTGTATAAAACTGATCTTCTGCTTCTTGCAATACGCCTCCTGATGAATTTACAGGCTGGGTTACTTTTTTAATGTCGGGAAATTTTCCCACCAATTTTGTAATACTTTCTGCGGGTACTTCTTTGCCCATTACCAACCCATCATCACTTATACAAGTTGCTTCTACAGCGTTTAAATAAATGCCTTTTATTTTAGGATAGTAAGCGGTATTTTTTGGGGTAGATATTCGTATCCAATACAGTTGTTGATTTCCTTTTTCTCCAATGCCTTCTACTTTTGGCAACAGAAATTCTATAATTCCTGATTTTATAAATCCATTGGTTTTATCTAAAATAATATTGCCTTCTTCAAACTTTACCCATCTGTTTACCTGAAAATACTCCCAGGTCAATGCATCTTTGTCAATATTTATTCCGGTGCTGGATTGTAAAAAATGAAAAAAGATAGCTACTGTGGTATTGCTTTTTACTCCTTTTAAACCTATAAACAAATATCCTTCTTGCTCGTAATCGCACACCAAAGTGTGCTCACTTACATTCTGATTGTTAATGATCTCTTCTATACCAAATGGCGTAATGTGCATAAACTCCGGTGCAGCTTCTAACGAAATGGTTGTTTTTGATAATTCTTCATTAAAAACTAAGGTGTCAGATGCTTTATAATCAACCGACAGATCTTTTATTTTTGGAATAAATGGTTTATTGGGATAAGGAAGTTGAGTTTTATTTTTAGCATTATAAGTGGCTACTTCTATATATTCTTTCTGATACAAATCACTTCCAAAACCAAAATTAGGGCTTGTTAACGTGAGTTTAATAAATCCACTTTGAGAGGTCACATCATATTTTAATGGGTCTTGTAAATTAAAATCCTGAGTGGTTCCCAGTTCACTAAACTGAATTAATTCAATGTCAGTTGAAGGGTTTAATTGAACGCTTTGATAACCTTCTGGTGTAATACTGTTATGGGTGGCGAATAAATTAAACGTAGGTGCAAATTTAAGGTCGGTAGGTAACCAATAATTATTGGAAAGTGCTGTTAGTTGAACATTGAATGAATCATTGGTAATCTCTTCTGGATAGGCATCATAATAGGTATCAAATCCTCCAAAATCATTAGGAACGGAATCCCAATCTAAATGGATAGACATTGCTGTTAGTTGTTTTTTGAAAAATTCGCTTTTACCAATCATTAAAAAAGAGCCTAAGGTTGGAACAGGTCCAAATAAATCAAATGCCTTTCCTAAAGTCATTTTACCAATATTGTTATACAATGAAAGGTTTCGTATCCGCTGAACATCTACATCAATATCAATGGTATTAATGGCTAATCCTTTCCAAAAAGAATAAAGATAAGTGGGTGCAAATTCGTTGATCTCTACTTTTATGGAAGGCCATTTTAATGGTTGTTCTATTTCAGTACTTGGTTCTAAGGCAGGATCAAAATTCTCCAGTACCAACTGAATGGTAAAATAATTAGCTGCTTCATTATATTCAATGGCATACTCATTAAAGTTGACCCATCCTTTTTTGGTGGTATATGAAATTTTAAGGCTTTGATCAAAAACAGCTGAAAAAACGGTGTCCATTCCAATTTTTCTATTGGTTTTGATCTGATTTAAGAGGTTCCAAAATGTATTTTGAGCTGAGACAGGTTCCATGTTTACCTGAATATCTATTGTTCTTTTTCCTTCACTTAAAAAAAGTACGGAAGAGCCTATTATAAATCCTAAGTTGGCGACTTTCCCTTCATTAATTTGGGTATTCTGAAGTGTTTGTTTATTGGCTCCAAATACAAACCATTCATCCTGCGGAGCGACTTCTTTTCCCTTAATAATTAAATCATTTTTGGATATAGATGAAACTAAGGGCTGGTCTGTACCTACCCGAATATAGGGATTGGAATTAAATGTTAATGTTTGCAGTTCTACCAACTCCATTTGGTAAGCCACAATGGGTTTTTCTGTTTGAAAAAGCACATCGGTTTTACTGCCAAATAATTTTCCGGCTGTAAGTTGAGCTCCTTTTTCTATTAATGAGTATTGAACTGCGGGTAATAAATCAAAGCTAACGGTGGTTTTAGTAGGTAACCCTTTACTTTTTTTCTGTTGAAGAATGTCCTGGTAATAAAAATCTAAATGCCTTTTTGAGAGCGAATTTATATCTCCTTGTACTCGCTTTAATAGTAATGAAAATGCAATGTACATTGCATTGTTGGGCATGTGGTTATTGGCTGTTAAAATATTCTGTTCTAAATAGTCTTTGGTAAAGTTTTGAATGTGCATAATTACCTTTTGGAAGGTATGGATCATTTTATCCAAATCAACATCTCCCGTAGGTTTTGGTGGTGGAGGCATTGATTTTAACAAATGTACCTTTGGAGTCGATTCGGTTTTTTGTTGTTCTCTAATTAACTTTTGTTGAAATAACAACAGGTTATTTTTAGGGTTATCTAATACATCGGATAATACATTCTTTATCTTGTTTGCTAATCGATGTTCGCCTTGGTTAAGAAGATTTTTATACCATTCGTTAATCTTATCATACCAATTCAATAAATTGGTTGCCATCTCTAAATTATCAACGCTACAAACCTTGGTCTCATTTACACTCTGAGCCATTTGGTTTAAATCGGTTAATGGTTGATTAATTATTACCACCATATAAATAATAGGATCTCCTTCTATCATAGCTACCCAGTCTCTACTCGGCTGATTATGGAGGTCGTAATAATTAATTTTTTGCAAATAAGAAGATATGTAACCCATTATGTCCCAAAATGATCGTTGATCAATTTGAAAGGAATTGTCTAAAAGATCCTGGTTTAATCTTTTATTTCTAATGGTTCCATTTCTTCTTTCTATCATAGTAACTCTTGTTCTGATGCTACCACACTTTGTGTAACTTGTTTATGATATAATTGTGGGATTCCTGTTCCTTCTACTTTATAGTAAGGAAATACCAGGTTAAATCGGGTATTGGTCGTTTCTATCGTATAATCCAGTTTAATCCGAATAATGCCATCCTGATAACTAGAATGATCAATAATGACTTCATGTAATTCTATTCTAGGTTCATAATTAAGAATAGCTGACCGAATCATTTCTTGCAAAAGATGCATTTTGGAATCGTTAATCGATTCAAATAAAAACGATTGTAAATCACAACCGTATTCGGGTAACATAATTCTTTCGCCTTTGGTAGTATTCAACAATATTTCTAATGATTGTTTAATGTCTTGTTCTTTTTCTACCATCTCCACACCAACAATTCCGTTGTTATGAAATGTGGGTGGAAAACTCCATCCTTTTCCTAAAAATGAATTATTTTTTGCCATAATTAATTTATTGCTACTGTTGATCCTTTTATTGCAGTAGATCCATCAGCACTTACTGAAATGGAAGCTCCCTGAACATCTACTTCTTGGGCTGCTTTTAATGTAAGTTTAGATTTACTGTTGATTGTTATTCCGCTGCTGGTCATTTCTATTGTATTGTTGCTTTTATCTGTGAGCGTAATTCCAGCATCTTTCATTTCTATTTTATTCTTATTCTGGTCGGTTACTGTAATTCCTTTATCCTTATCGCTAAATACCATGGTATTTCCTCCGGGAGTAAGAACTGTAAACACTTTGTTTTCATCGTCAAATTTCAACTGAAGTTTACTCGATGTTATCAATGTTTTAATGGTGTTCTTCTCATCAGGCGTTTCTGGTGCTGCTATAGTTTTACTGAATAAACTTCCCAAAATAATAGGGTCTGACGGAACATCATCCATAAATCCTAAGATAACTTCATCATTTACCTCTGGCATAAAATAAGCTCCAATTTCATTACCCGCATAAAACGTAGTTAATCGTGCCCATACAGAAGCATCTCCTAAAATAGGAATTTGTACCTGTACTCTAAATCGATTATCGGGATCTCCATTAATTTTTTTTACAATTCCGGTTTGTAAACCATGAATTAAAGCTCCTTTAGTACTACTTGGATTCCCAGGAGTTGTTAAACTATTCTTTTCTCTAAATGATTCTTCTGACATTCCAATGGTTGCTGTTGTTTGCCAATTACCGCCACTTATAGAATGTTTAATAGCTGACATATAAGAATTACCATTGAATCGGTCACTTAACCCCATTAATTTTATCATTGTATTTACCTTCGCTTTTGATGAACCATGAAAAGAAACAGATCCTTGAAAACGAGAAAGTCTTATTCTTAATAATGTCGCATCTGCCCAGGCTTGTAGCTCTTCTTGCTGATAAGTTGCTGCAGATTTTAACTCTAAAACATTAGCAGACAAAGCATCCGAAAGTGCTGAACCATCTACATCTCCTTCTTTGTTTACGGTAGGTTCCGTAGCCGTTGCTTCTATTCTTTTTAATGTATCTTCATCCCATGCACTACACTTAACACTTGAATATTGGTCAGCAGCATTAATTTCTGTATCAAACTCCAGCATATCATAGCCAAATTGAACTTGCAACTCTGGATCTGTTGATAAATCAGGCTTAGTTACCGTAACTTTACCTGCATCTATAATGATTACCATTCCGTTTTTTTCTGCAAGTTCACATATAAAATCCCAATCAGATTGCTGGGGTTTATTCACTTTTTCACGTACCAACGTTGTAGCAGTTACATCCGCTGTTAAACCTGCATCACTAATAATTGATTCTATAATTTCACTGTCTTTTTTCTTTTCAAATTCTTTTGTCTCATTATTCTTATTTAATACATCTGATTTATCTTTACAGTAAACTTTTAAGGTATTACCACCTTCACCAACTGAAATACTTTCAGAAAGGACCACTCCTTTAAAAATACTATCATTTTTAGACTGATAGCCTAATTTTATCTCTATCTCTGTTCCTGGTTTAAATGTATCAGAATCGGTCACTTCAAATGTTTGATTAGCAGCACTTCCATCACGAACTGTAATTTCAGCACTACTTATTGTGTTTATTTCCAATGAAATATTTATTGACATGATTTCATAGGTAGAAGGTATTTCAGTTCCAGCAGAAAGAATACTGAAAGAGAAAACATTGGTTTCTTCTATTAACGGGGAGATTGGCATATTTTTATTTTATGGGTGGTAAATACAATTTTGTACCCGGTACTAATTTTCTAAAATTGACTAGGTTATTATGTCTGGCTACTTCCATATAATAACTGGGATCGCCATATACTCTGTTACAAATTAAAGGCAAGGTATCTCCTTGTTTTATTTCTATTAAATGGGTTAAATCCGGAGATTTATTATTGGCTTCTTTTGCAATTGTTGCTGCATCTATTGCTTTTATAAAAGAGCAGGAAGCCTTTGCTCTTAATGGGATTCCATTTTTTTGAAATAAGGTATATTCCACTTTTAAGGAGGATAATTTGCATTTAAAAACCAACGAACCCCAATTGATAATCAAATAATTAGGCTCGTGAATATCTCCATTATACTCAAAACATACTTTTTTAAAAAGTGTTATCTGTACACCTATGGGTATTTTGTTTACCGGCATTAAGGTAGGTGCTTCTATTGCTCCTGTGGCATCAAAATAAATATCAAAAGAAATGGTTTCTGGGGGCATTCCTTTAAACATTAAAGGAGTTCCGGGTGCTCCAATGGGCACATCTTCGTTATAATTAACTTTGTGTTCATGGGTATAAGATGCCGGATTAATGACTACTACAGTCGCTAATTTAGGAGGCAAAGAATATTTGTTATCCTTAAACGCAGCTATTTTTAATCTGTCATGCATCTATTACCTTTCTTTTTTTCTGTTTAGTTCTCTCTTAATTTCTTTTTTACATTCTTTTAAAATCGATTGTTTTATTTTTTCTATGTCCAAGCGTTCACTGGTTCCTTGTACTGATTCTTCAATTTTAACTTTAATCACTAATTCTCGAATTTCTATTGCCATATCAGTTGGTGGATTAAAGAATTTTAAAATAGCTATAGGCAAACTCAAGGGTTTCTATGGCTATTTCATTGTTCATTGAATTAAAATCGGAAATAGACCATTTTACAGGCCAGGCATTTACAAAACTCCATGATTTTAAAGGGGTTCCTTGCTCATTTAATAATTTAACCACAATGTTTTTTGTGGTAATGGTTTCTGTTAATGAAACAGGTCCTAATGAAATCCCTCCTATAGGGTCTAAACACCATTTAGCCACTGCAGAATCTTTAGCTACCAACCCTCTTTTCAATACCAGGTTGGTGTATTTTACAGCAGTGGGAACCCTATGAATGTATGGATTCCCACCTTCTGTAATTTCTTCTATCCCTCTTTCCAATGATATTCCCGATACTTCTTTAAAAGAAGCATCTGCTTTTCCGGTAACACCGGAAAAAGACAACTGGAAATAAAATGCTACTGGTGGATATATTTCACTCATTTATTAAGCATTTGCAATGGTTAATCCTTCATGAGCTAATTCTAATGTTTCCACTGCTACTTCATTCGCATCTGATTTCATATCAGGGCTTGAAATTTTAGTAGGCCAGGCATTAGTTAAAGTCCAGGTCATCGTAGGACTTCCTTTCTCATCTAATAACTGAATAGTAACTGTTTCCCTTTTAATGGTATTCATTTTAATGGCATCATACCATTTAAAGAAATTATTGTCTTTTACAAAAACGCCTTTTTTAAGGGTTACATTTCCTGTTTTAGCGATTCCGGGCATTTTAATAGTAGAAAATTGTTTACTATCTCCATGTCTGTATTCAATCGCTTGTGTTTCTGTTTCTAATCCAGAAATTTCCTGGAATGAAACTGTGTTGTCTTGTGAGCCTAATTTTACGGTAAAGTAAAACTTTGGTAGTGGCCAATTACTACCTTGAGCTGATCCATCATCTGCCATAATATTATAGTTTTAAAATTTATATTATTTAATTAATTATTAATTTGATTATCCTTTTTGCATTTCTTGTTGGAAGGTAATTTCAATGAATTCTGCAGGATGAGAAACAGCTACTTTAACAGCTACTCTCATAATTCCCATAAGAATGTCTTCTCCGGTCATTGTACTTCCTAATCCTACGCTTACTGAAAATGCGTCAGCGGGCTTAGGTCCTACTAATCCACCTTGTTTCCAAAGTCCGGTTAAGAAACTATCAATCATGCTTTTTACATTTACCCATGTTCCTGCATCGTTAGGTGCAAATACATAAGCTTTTGCAGCATCTTGTACTGATTGTTCGATGTAAATTAATGTTCTTCTTACGTTTACATAACGCCAATCATTGGAGTTTCCATCTAATGTTCTGGCACCCCAAACAAGGTTTCCTCTACCTGTAAATGCTCTGATGGCACAAACTGATTTACCACTAATTGGTACATTTAAATCTTCTTGTGCTGCATGATCAATTTTAATAGCAGGCATAATAGTGCTTTGTATTCCTACATTTGCCGGTGCTATCCATACTCCTTCATTGTTATCTACTGAAGTATAAATTCCCGCCATACCTGCACTCGGAGCCATCAAATTCATATTTGACATAATTGCTCCTGTTAACAATTGGTAAGATTTACTTAAATTTTGAAGTATTAAATCAGCTTTATCTAAGGTGGTTTGCTGAGGAGTTGTTTTAGGATCAGATGTAAAAGCTGAAATAATTTTACTCATATCCGCATTTAATACTCCATTTTTATCCGTAAACTCTACATTCAGCATACTCGTTACCACACCATAAGAAGCTTTATTGATGTTTTGATAAGATATTTCTGATGTTTGGTAAACCGTAGTGTGTAACCAAGGGTAATAAACGGCTGCATAACTATTAAATTTAGGGTCTAATGGTTCTACACTGTTTCTAAATTGTTGAACGCTTGTTGTTCCCACTAGTGGTTCACTGTAACCTCCAGGAATATCTAAGATAGCTACTCTGTTCATCATTTCACCGCAATGATTAATCATTTCATTTTGAAGTGAATAAGCATTCGCATATTTATCTTGTAGATAAGTGGCAGAACTAGGATCTGCTGTTGGATCCATAATTTCTACTAAATCAGGAATCACTAACATGGTAGGTTCTGTTTCCTTTTTCAACAAGGTAATAGCATTCATGAAGTCTGTAGTATCTGTAATGGCAGTTTTTGAATAATCGTAAGCACCAATACTCATTATGTAACAGTCTCCTCCTCCATTTTCATAAAAGAATTTGATGCTACTATACATTCTGTAATTAACGGTAGTGGTATCAATATTATAAGCAAATCCACCGGTTGAGAAATCTGCATTTAAAGCAATATTATCCAACGTAGTTTGTGCTGCTTTTACAGCTGCTGCCAATTTACCGTCTGCATCTGCTAAAGTTGGAGGAGTTGCTGCCGCAGCTGCCTCTTGAGCTTTAGTTAGTGCTGCTTGAGCAGCCAATAAAGCAGCGATATTTGTATCTGCCTGAGCATTTGTTAACGCTGTTTGTGCAGCCGTTAAAGCTATAGCTGCTGCTGTAGCCGCATCCGTTTGAGCCTGTGTAGGTGTTTTCGGGGGTGTAGCTTTAGGATCTGTGGCCTTCGCTACAGCATTATCAGCGGCAGTTTTTGCTGCTGTAGTTGCATCTACTACTTTCTGCAAATTATCTATCCGCTCGGGTAAAATAGCTGAAGTGATTTTATATTGAACCTGCGGTGCAGTAGGTCCAAAGATCATTAAAAACTCGGCTAACGAAGTAACCTTTACTGCTTTATTCAACAGACTTTTTCCGTTGAAAGATGTTTGTGCTGTGTATCCAATAAATGCCGGTACGGCAGTTGGAACAGGTACGACAGCATTCCCAAAGGCATCCAGTTCCTGGATATAAACCCCGGGGGTTTTCATAGTTGTACTCATAGATTTAATTTATTAAAGGGTTAAACATACACTATTGTTGATGAGAAGAATGATCCTTCATTCACTCCTTGATTATACTTTTTTATTTGTTCTGCATTGGGGTTAGGCAACTTAATCTCCATCTGATTTTTTCTGTTAGAGAAATCGTTGGAATAGGTTACTTGTAACTGGGGACTTTCTTCTAATTTATTTTGTAATGGTAAAGGATTAGCCGTAGTAAATACTTGTGCTGTTTGCCCTCCTATTATCTCTTGTTCAACAGGTCCCTGATATTTTTCATCAGTGAGTCCTGATATATTCATTTTGATTACTTTAATTTTTCTGTTTTTTTGAACCACTACCTGATATTCCCAAAAAACAGAACGTGCATTAAAATTGATGGTATAAACTGTATTGCTAGAATATTGAGCAATAATTTCCTGCATATTAAGCCGAACAATGCCTATACAGTTTTGAGCTACTGCTTCATCAGACATAAAAAATGTTTGTTGTAATTGATCATCTATCCATAATTGATAAATGCCATCATCATATTGTTTTAAGCTGATTAAGTAATTTTTAACTTTAGTACCATCAATGGTTGTTGTTGTAAGCACTTCGTTGTTGTTTGTTTTTATTTCAACAAGCACTTCTTTATCAGGCAATTGTATATTAAATGTTTTGGGTTTATATCCAACAAGGTCTTGCTGAGTTACGAATGCTGATTTCTGAAAAAACTGAGGGTTAGAGGTATTAATAGCATTTTCAAAATAATAAAGTTGTTGTTCATTGACTGATGGAATGGATGTATAGTTAAAAAATAGTTCATCTTTGTTTACCAGCTGGAAGTAAAGATCTGTTAATCCATTAAAGTTGGTATTGATGGCAAATGATTCTTGAATATTTATTCCTGCATAAAACGAAAAAGTACTTGCTTCTTTTTTCATTAAAATCTGATAATTTTTCATATCGCGTGAAGTACTTTTAAAGGGTATCATCCCAAAATCAGCACAAACCCCGTCTGTAAAGTAATTGTTCATTACTTTCAGCTGCATCCATTTATGATAGTTTAAATTCATATTAACTGGTCTTTGCTTGAGGGTTATTTTGAACGCCTGATAATCCTGGAACTTCTTTCGTAATTAAGTCTTCTCTTATGCTAATCATCCTTACTTTATAAACTATGGAAGGCACATATTTGGCTCCTATTCCACTCCAGATATGACTGAGTTCATTAATGGGTAAGTTGAATATTTCAAAGGTTAATTTTTCTAATGGGGATGGCATTGTTGGGTTTTTCTGTTGGGTGAAATAAGTATTTGCCTGAAATACTCCAATAACTGTTGAAAGCATTTTTAATGCTTCTATATAGTTTCCTGAATCGTAATTTGCTGAGATAAGTAAGTAAATATTTAGATATACCGGAGGTGATACTTTTCCGAAATTATTATTACCTCCATTTACATAATTGCCTTGAGAGTTTACGGTTGTTTCATGCTCTAAATTAATTACTGAAATCACAATTTTATTTTCTATGTTTTCCGTAATGGTTCCATCAGGGTTTATCAAACTACTTATCACCACACGATCTTCATCAATGCCATAAGACATCTTAATTTCGTGATTAAGAAAGTCGGATACAAATGTTAATGCTTTTGATATCATCGTTTTAGCTTTTTGGCTTGTTTGCCATTAAATTAATTGCTCCCACAACTGTTCTTGTAAAATAAATACCTGCCAGACTTACTGCATAAGCTCCTATAAATAATGGCTTCCCGTTTAATAGTTTATTAATCATTTCCATTATTTTTTCAGAACCATATGTTTCTATTATATAAGTAATTATCAATCCTATTGGCAACCCAAGTAGCAATACAAACAGTACCCATAGAAATTCTTTTGCAAAGAATTTTTTAATGGCTGCTATCATTTTTTTTAGCTTACCTTCTTCCTGTGCTAGTGCCGCTTTTTCTTTTGCTATTGTAGCACTACTCATGGTACATTTCTATTCAGTTTCTCAATCAACTTATTCACAAAATAAATAGCTATTGCTCCTGCAATAAATCCTATAATAAGCGCTACTAATAAATCGGTAATAATATCTGTCCACCTTAAAACAACTATTAAAAAGAGCAATACAAAACTGGTATAATAAACTCTGTATGCCATGTTACTAAAAAAGAACATTCGGGTATTGGGTTGAAACATTGCAATGATAAATCCTGCTCCTCCAAATAAAACCACCAAAGTCATCATAAACAGTAGTACTGTTTTATAGTTGGACACCTGTTGTAACAGAGCTTCCACATTGGTTATAGCAGTCCAAAAACCTGTTGAAGAACTATCTGTTGTATTCGTTGTATCACTATTTAAAGTATCTGTATCATTAGTAACAGTTCCATTATATTTCACTGTTGTATTGGTTAAATTATTAGCTATTGCTTCCCATAGGTTAGAGTATCCTTTATCATAACCCAAGGCCCATATGCCCATTCCTTTTAACTTTTTGTATTTAATCAAGTTTAATTTAATGGCTAAGGTTGAGTCATTGTCAAACCAACATTGCCTGTAATAGGTACCGTCATCATCTAACACATAACTACACCAAGCAGTATGACTAACCGAATCATATTGAACAGGAGCTACTTTTCCGTCTACATTAGTTCTAATATAATCGTAAGTTCTGTTTCCAATAAATTTTTTAACTTTCGATACTTTATCGCCTGTATCAGTATCCCACATGGTTCCATAATATGGAAGTGCCACAATCAGTTTAGAAGAAGGAACTTTACTGGCTAAATAATAATCAATGGAGGTTGTCAGGTTATACGGCTCCCAAATCTTACCGCTTTCTGATGGTGCAACAGGTCCGGCAACATTACTGGTAGAACCATAATAGCCATACCCCATAATCACAAATTGATCTACCACCGGAATTAAGGTTTCAAAATCTAAACTTTTTGCCCAATCTACACTGGGAACAGTCATGTAGATTAAATAATTAGAGTTTTCTGCTTTCAACTCCTGACTGAGTAATGAAATAAATTTCGCATAAGCAACTTTTTGATTACCATCAACACCTTCAAAATCGAGACAAACTCCATTAGCTTCTCGCTTTTTAAGCAATGTTTTTAACTGAGAAATTAAATTGCTAATGGACTTATTATTATTTAAGAATTCTTTGTTATTGGATTGATCGAAATTAGTGATGGTTAATAATACATTTACTCCATTTGCTTTGGCAGAATCTATTAAAGGAGTTGTTTCCCAATCGTGTATTGTTGTTGGATTACCTGTGGATGGATCCAAATTATAGGAAAAGTAAGCAATGGTGGTAAGTAAAGAATAATTTAAACTTTTATATAAATCTGCCTCCCAATAGGGATACCATCCAAATACTTCGTATTCTAACTTAAATTTAGTTGATGCTTGATAAGCTTGGATTTTTAAATTTAAACTGTCGTGATCTACGTTATAGGGGTAATCTTTTTTCCCTTTTGTTAATTGGTGCTGCTGATGAACATATTGTTTTGCTAATTTACCGGAATCACTATGATGGAAGAAATTTTTAAACGAAAGTGCTTTCTCTATTTTTTTTAAGTCTTTTTTTAAAGCACTCTCTTTTCCTTTTACCGCTACATCATCTTTTTTTGTTAACGATGATTTATCATTATCTCCTATTATTTTATTTCCATAAACAACAAAAGAGATGAATATTAGAAAAAAACACAACAGTATTTTAATACCAAAACTAATAATATAATAATCCTTATTCTTCACTATCTGATTTTCTATCTATTTGAAAAATATTGTACACAATAAAGTTCAAACGTAAACTAAAAGATATTAAAATCAAAAAAATGGTCAATCCATCTAACTAACGGTCGATTTTGACCAATGAACGGTCATTTTTAAAAAAACACCTTGTAAATCAAAAATTTACACTTAAGTATTTGTACTTTTTATTACTAAGTATTTTTTGTTATTACACTAAGTATTTGTGTGTATTTATTTTTAGTTTAAACATTGTACATTTAACATACTTTGTAGATAATCAAATACATAATATTCAAAACACATGAATTTATGTCAAAAAATGACCCTACTAAATAAATAATATTATTAACTAAAACCTTTAAAAATGAAAAAAGCAATACTATCCGTAAGTTTAATTTTAGCCACTAGTGCTATTTGTTTTTCACAGTTTAATGTAAGTACATTTACACCCAATGATTTATACTGGAATCAAGGTCAGGTGGGAATTGGTTTAGCGAACCCAACGTCTAAACTTGATATTTCATTAAGTAATAATTTTATGTATGAAGATTTATCCGGTTTTAAACTTACCTATCCTATTCCGGCTCTTAGCCAAACTATACCTCCTATAAATGAAAATATTTTTGAAATTAGACAAAAAGCTCCTATTGGAACGGGATTCTCCACTAAAATGGTGGTGAAAGTTAATGGAAATGTTGGTATAGGTATACAGAATAACAATACATTATTAAATTCACAACGACTAGTAGTTACCGATAATGATCCAAGAAAAATTGATTTCCACGTCATAGGATTTGGTCTTTTTGATGGCACTAATGCCTCAGCTTTATTTGGAACAAATACCGGTGCTCCTTATGGAGAATGGGGAATAGAATATAATGATTATGGACCCATTTCGGGATTAAATTTTTGGAAGCCTGCCGGAAGTAATGGTTTTGGAAACTACTTTATGTTTATATCTGACCAAGGGAATGTAAGTATTGGAACAGACGATTCTAAAGGGTATAAATTTGCCGTAAAAGGAGATATGATTGCTGAAAAAGTTGTTGTTAAATTACATAATGATTGGCCGGATTTTGTATTCAAGAAAGAGTATGGATTAATGAGTTTAGAAGATGTAGCATGTTTTATCGAAGAAAACAGCCATTTACCTAATATTCCTTCTGCTAAAGAAGTGAAAGAAGAAGGTATTGATTTAGGAACCATGGATGCATTATTGTTACAAAAAATAGAAGAATTAACATTATATGTTATTGAGTTGAAAAAAGAAATTGACCAGCTTAAGAAAGAATAACTAAGCTCTATTAATTCTTTATTAATTAACTCACTTAAATAATATATTATGAAAACTAAACATAAAATTCTTTTATTGTTATCTATACCCTTTTTATGCTTGAATATTAGGGGGCAGAATAACTTGATACATAATGCGGTTATAGAACAACCAACTAATGATAGCACCCCTTTTTATCCAGGACTAATAGACAATAGAGTTGTTAAGTCTTATCATTACTCTGGAGGATGGCAAACTACTAATTTAGGATCTCAAACAGGTCTGAGTGTATGGGAAGATGATATAAAAGTGAAAACTACTATTCTTGAAGCACCAGGTCAACTACCTGAAAAAGTAGATTTATTATTACATTCTCCTGATTGGTTTATGACAAATACTTATTTTCACAATCTATATAACTGGAAAAAATTTAGGATAATTGAGGGGGGTGTTGACATCCTTCCTCATTCTGGACAAGGATATATGGGGATGGGACCCGGGGAGTTAGTTCAACAAAAATTTTTTAATTCTAATAAATTTGAGGAAGGAGAAAGTTATACCTTAAATTTTTACATTAGACCTATAAACAACCAATCATCCTTTGCTGATAGCGATAAAATATCTTCTCAAGGCTATGGTGCTGATTGGTCAACAGGATTAGATTTAAAAGTTTATTTGAGAAAAAATAAAATGAAATATTCTTCTGCTGCAAATAATAAAAATAACCGTTGTGATATTACAAAGTATTACAAAAAACAAAGTACAAATAACACCATAACCTTAATTAATCATCATGTAAATTTATCTTCCTACCCTATAGGACAATGGTATCCTATTACTGTTGAGTTTACTGCTCCTTCATCTAGTTATGATTGGTTTATTGTAGAAATACAATCTAATAGTTTATGTAATAGTCCTTATTTATTATTAGATGATTTTATGCTTACAAAAACTTGTGAATTTCCTAGTTGTGATAGAACAGGTGGAGAGGTTTTCCCTAACCATAATGGAATAGTATCAATTAATACGCCTTTAAAAATTACCAATCTTGAGAATGCAACTAATGTGATGGTAGAAGTAGTTACTATTCCTGGACAAACACCAATATGGTCTTATAGTGTTAGTTGCACTAACGGTATTCAAGATCCCATCTACTGGGATGGAAGAGCTTCTTCAGGTTCTTATGTAGCTAATGCGGCTTATTTTCTTAAAGTAACTTCTACCAATGATTGCGGAACAGAAACCAAAACTTCTACTATAGTAAAAAATGGTAATTATAGTCCCACAATAACTAACAGTATTGTTTGTAATAATTCCGGAGTTGAAACCCCTGTTCCATGTTGTGTTTATGAACCGGATATTGTTATTGATAATATAACACTACCTGGTTTAGGTTTATTAGATTATAGAGTACTAAATAAAATAAATGTAGCCCCTACAGGAAATGTTACTGTTACCGGAAATGCTCATGTTGAAATGAGAGCTGGATATGAAATCATTCTTCACCCTGGTTTCACAACATCTAATGGTAGTAACTACTTAGCTGAAATTGTACCATGTACAAAATCAGGAAAACTAAGAACTTCTAATGTGGAATCACCCCTTATTATTCTTGATGATAATGAAAATAGTATTCTAACGAAGAAACCACAGGGGTTTAGCATCGATAATCAATATCAAGATTCTACTGATATTCAAAATTTTGATGCTTACATTTATCCCAATCCAACTTCTGATGGACTATTTTATGTTAATGTTATAAATAACACAACATCTCAAAGCTATATTGAAATAACAAATTTAGTTGGGGTTACCGTTTATAGTTCTTTGTTAAATAACAACACCACGAGTATTGATATTTCTGATCAACCAAATGGTATTTATTTAATAAAATTAACTTCTAATGAAAAAATGATAACAAAAAAGATAGTTAAACAATAGGTTTATAATGATATGAAAGAAAGCCTTTATTATCGTAACGATAATAAAGGCTTTCTTATGGAAATACAGCAACAAAACCAATTAACTTAAAAAACAATTTCCGTAATCTTTTTATAATAAAAACTCTTATGTCAGTTAGAGGTTATAAAATAAGAGACCAATATGCTAAACACTATTTTATGTTTACGGTAATTGATTGGATTGATGTTTTTACCAGAAAGCGTTACAAAGACATCATTCTTGATAGCTTGGAACATTGCCAAAAGGAAAAACAATTGGCTATTCATGAAGAACCTGAAAGCAGACGTAAATGGATACTTGCTTTGTTTAAACGAAAAGGTTTAAACAACGCTCGAAATAAACAATTTCAGTTTTGGAAACAAAGTAACCATCCTATAGAGTTACATACCAATCATTTTACTGACCAAAAAATGAATTATATACATAATAATCCTGTAGAGGCAGGATGGGTAGAAAAACCTGAAGAATATCTTTGTAGTGCTAAAAATTATGCTGGTGAAGTTGGTCTAATTCATGTGGAGTTGATTTTATGATAAAAAAATAAGGAAAGTTGATTCAGTTTGTAGCTACAACCTACAAACAGCTATTCAGAACTACTAAAAAAATATGTTTTTATTTTAATGTATGCTAGTACCAATAAAGCTTTCAAAGAATTTTACCAGATAAAAAGTAACACTTAAACGATACAAATGGATTTAGAAGCGATTTAAACCATCTTTTTCACCTCAAACTTACTTTCACACCCTTGCATTTTTATCTTTAAAAACCAGATAAATAGTAACACTATCATGAACAGTCATTTTAAAAAAACACCTTGTAAGTCAAAAATTTACATTAAGTATTTTTACTTATTATACTAAGTATTTATGCGTATTTTATTTTAAATTAAAACATTATATATTAGCAACCTGATGACAGATTTCTTAAATAATATACAAAATGCACGAATTCATATTAAAGAATTACAAGAAGCAATAGATAATAATTTGCAAAAAATTTGCTTACTTGAGTCTCAAGTACAAGAACTATTAAAGATTCGACAATCTTCAACTATTCCAATTAAAGGCATTTCTAAAATTAATTTTGTTCCTATTAATCAAATACAATACTTTAAAGCGAATCAATCTTATACTAATGTAATAACCGAAAGACATGACATTATCTTGGCTACTAAATCAATTAGAGAGTTTGAAGCATTATTAGATGATTATTTTTTCTTTAAAATAAACAAAAGCGTACTTATAAATACTCATAAAATATATTCGTTCGATAAAAAAAGTAATCAAATCATTATGAATAATAACGACTCTTTTGAGATATCCAGAAGAAGAAAATGTGATTTTTTGTCTGTTATAGATAGTATTTTAAAATAAATTTCATTTTTCCTTTTTATTAAAAAATTTGAAATAATGAATATAAATTTATTAGATCTGTTTTTGAGTTAATTTCATTATTTTTTCACTAAAAACAAATCATGTATATAAAACATACGAAAACATTACGTTTAAATGATATAAGTAAAATCCCGAAAGGACTTACCTCTATACAGTAGAAACATTGTTATCAAAACCAATTACCCTACAAACAGCGATTTAGAATTGAATTAGTGTTTTTCGAATATTTGAACTAAAAAATTGTAATATACTCGTATAAGATTCAGGGGATAAATTAACAATTATTACTTGCTTTTTACCTCTATTTATTCAAATAAACTTGGATAAACTCGTTTAAAATTGTTAGTGTAACCGAATAAGTTTGGATAAATCCATTTTGGAAATTTTTGTAATAAAAAGCAATAAAATCAAAAACTGTCTAAATCGGAATGTATAGTTATGAACGGAGTAGAACGAAAAAACCGGATTGACAGTTTCCAAAAGCTCCATTTTAGGGACAACGACAACATTTAAAATGTAAAACAATGTAAGCAACTTAATAAATAAATACTGATGGATAATCCTAAAATTACCCAAAAAGAAGCCTTTTTGAAATATTTGCTGAAAATGTGATATTCAAATGCTGGATATTATATTGGATGATTCTATTTATTTATTTTAGTGCGTCAAAAAAAGTGTTTTTGAAAAAGCTGCCCTATATTTTCAATCAATTTTAATTAGGAAGAGGTAAAGACTATTTGAGAATTAAACAACATAAAAAACAAACTAACACGTACTTTTTTTTTACAAATGCAAATATTCAGTTAAGCAAACAAATTTATTATTGAAGAAAAAGAAGGCAATATTATAAACATTACAAAAGTACTTAAATGAATTCACTTCTAGAAAAGCAGTTTAGAAATATAAAAAAAAGTTAAAAAAGAAATGGATACAGAACCAAATTTTTTGCTAATTTTATAAGTTGTAAGTGTTATTTGAAAATTAGTTGCCCATTGGTTGCCCTACTATCAAAAAATTAGGGTTAAACAATTAATAAATAAGGAATTGGAAGAGTAGGTTCAAAAACCTCTTTCTCCGCCACACTAACAAAAGAAGCCCTTGAAAACCAAGGACTTCTTTTGTTTTAAAAAATATTAAAAGCTTTTTTTGTAAAGCACCCTTTTAAATATCTAAAAAAAGAACACCTTATTTGATCTTTTTTAAAGCTTTAATCTGTTGTTTTGGATATTCTTCATTCGGCTTTAAAATGAGAGCTGAATTATATAAGTCAATAGCATCAGCGTATTTTTTCTCATAAAAAGCATTATCAGCAGACCTTATTATTTCTGAGTAATCATCTTCAACTGAATTACCTGTATTTTTTAATTTATTTACTTCGCTAATAATTGCTTCAACTTCCAAATTAGTATAAATTTCTACAAACCTTTTTTTACTAATTTTAATTCCTTCCTTATCATAATAGTTAGATTGTAATATTTCGACCATAGATGAATCTCCTTTATCACCTTTAATCATTTCTATTTCATTCCATTCACAATATTTAATATTCCCATTATTCCAGTATAAACTAAGAGTATCACCAATGTTTCGAGCATTAATGACTAAAGATATAGTAGTAAATATTATTAAAAGTAAAAATCTCATATTTAAAATTTAGATTATTAGTACACATACAACTTACAATCATCAATCCAAAGATAATGCTTTTTTTTTGAGACTTAATCGTATATAAAAACCACAAAACCCTCTTGACTTCATGAATGTCTTTCGTTTTAATTTGCTTTACTTAATTTTGGTACTGTTTTAAAGATGAAAAAAACCAATTATGTCATTCAAAAAATTACTCCCACCAATAAAAAATGCTTTACAACAGTTGAAGATTGACACGCCAACTTCTTTTCAAAAACAGTTAATACCAAAAATAAAAAGCGGTGTAGATGTTATTGCTATTGCTGAAGAAGGAGCCGGAAAAACAACTACTTTAATTATTAACACTATTCAAAAATTAAAAGGAGAAGCTTTTGAAGATGTGCCTAGAGCTTTAATTTTTGTAAAAGACAAAGAAGCAGCTTTAGCCCTAGAAGAAGAGTTTAATAAGTTTACCAAATATACCGATTTAAGAATTTTTTGTGCTTATGAGGAAAGTACTTTACAATTTCAAAAAGATACTATTTATACTGGAGTAGACATTGTTATTGGTACTCCAAAAAGATTAAATAAAATTTATTTCCAAAACGGGATTAACCTTACGGGTTTACAACTCTTATTAATTGAAGATGCTGATTTTTTGGAAGGAACCAGCTTTCATACAGAAATACACAGAATTGCAGAGAGCTTAAATAAATGTCAGTTTGTTGTTTTTAGCAATCATTTTGGTTCTAAAATAGAAAAACTACAGGATTTATTTTTGGAACATGCAGAAGTCGTTAAATTATAATAAAATGCTCTTTTAATTATGTGGATATTTAATTCAATATTTTTTTCATTGAATAAAACCCAATAACTCCTAAAAATGCACCTAAAGAGTTGGCAATAAAATCATACCAATCACCATAACGGTTTATAAAAACATATTCTTGCAATAACTCTATTAAACCTCCTATCACTATACTAAAACTTATACTAAAAAAGTTTTGTAGCTTACTGTTCAACAAAAATGAATGGGATTGTTTTGAAAAACCTAAAATACTCAAAAAGCTAAGTAAAGCATAAATGGCTAAATGTACCAACTTATCAAACTCATCAAAAGGAGCTTCAGGCAAGTCTCTTCCCGGATAGCCGCTAAGCACAATAATAATGACAAGCCAAACTAATGCAGGTATAAAAGGTTTTAATCTCATTATTTTATTACTTAGATATTAGATAGGTATATAAAAAAACAACCAAGTAAGCCAAATAGCTATTCTTGGTTGTTTAAATATTAAAATGATATAATTTATCCTATAATTGCTTTATAATCGTCTGCCGAAAGTAATTCATTTACTTCATCAGGATTGGACATTTCAATTTTAATCATCCATCCATCCTCGTAAGGATTTTGATTAACAGACTCTGGAGCAGATTCTAAATCTCCATTAACTTCAATCACTTTACCTGAAAGTGGCATAAACAAATCAGAAACAGTTTTAACAGCTTCAACAGTTCCAAAAATAGCTTCTTTTTCGAGGTCATCTCCTTCTGTTTCAATTTCTACATACACAATATCTCCCAACTCTCCTTGAGCAAAATCAGTAATTCCTATTGTTGCTACATTTCCTTCTATCTTACACCACTCATGATCTTTAGTGTACTTTAAATTTGCAGGTACATTCATTTTACTTTACTTATTAAAAAATTATAATTGATTGATAATTCATTCGGCTAATTTATGACTTTTTGCATAACCTCCAAAAATATTTAACTCGAAATATATGTGTATAAAGAATTATTGCGACAAAGTAAACCTCAAGCTAATTCCTGCATTAGTGTTAGAGGTTGGGAATGTGGTAGATATAAATGGTGTAGTAGATACATAATCATAAAAAGCTCTTAGGTTTAAAAACTGACTAATTCTGTAATCGGCAGTAAAACGAATAGACAATACTTTTTGTCCGCTAGTCAATTGGTTTACTTCTTCTACAATTTTTCTAATAATGGTTTCATTGCTTCTTAAAGACACATCAACTCGGGCATCAATATCGCTTCTTATTACTCTATTTTTAGAGAATGGAAAACGAACTTGCTTAAATTTATATCCTGTACCAACCGTCCATTCACTACCTTGAACTTCTGTAATTTGATTGTTATTTACACTCAGTGCGGCATTTCTATCTTTAGCATATTCAATACGAATAAGCATACTATTTTCTAACGTCATATCAGCCCCCAACAACGGACTAAATTGCTCTGAAATAGAAACTCCCGAAATTTGATACTTAGAAATAAAGTTGCTATTAATATCTCTATTAGCTCTTCCATCTTCAAAATTTAAATTGGTAGTAAACGAGCTAACATTAAAAGTAGAACGATAAGAATGTGTTAATGTAAATTGTTTAAAAATAGTGGCTAACAGTGGTATTTTACTTAATCCATCAAAAGTAATTCTCCAGTTAGGCATAGGAAGATATTTTTCAAAAGACTTAAGCGAAACTTTATCTCCAGATTTTCCTGAATATCCGGCAATAAAAGCAGGAATTAAAACCTCTTGAGATGTAGCTCCATATCCATCGGCATAAACATCATTAACCAATCCATTTGAATTAGCATCTTGAGCTCCTAACCTTTGCGATATAGTGGCTCTTTCTTCTAAAAATTTATCAAAAACTGATGATGAACGATCTTCACTATTGTTAGAGGCAAAAGCAGTTCTAATTGACATAAAAGACATACTTAAATTTCCTGTTTCTACTGGAGTTACAAAAAAGAAATCGTCTCTTCGTTCACCTCTTAATGAATCTGTTACAAAACCTGGCTGTACTTCAAAAAATTGCTGAGATAAATTGGTAGAATAATTTCTTGTTGCATTTAATTGAATTCGCAAGGTATTAATAGGACGAAGTGTTGCTCTTAAATTATAATTTTCTGCATAAGTAGTATTGTAATTATACATTAATGAGTTGGGTTGTAACCACTCTCTTTCAGCAGCACTCATAGCAAAATCATCTTCTTGCATCCCTGAAATAAAGTTAAACCCTGGAGCAGTAAACCCATTATTATACCCCATAATTTCTGTTTGCTGATTATAGCCCGGCAGCAATGTTCCTCTAGTTCTGGTATATGTCCCTGAAATATTTTTCGGACTCATCAAGGTTATCCACAAAGGATCTAAAGGATAAATTTTATCTTTCTCTCTCCATAACTCTACTTTTGTGGTATCAGAATCTTTAAATTTTTTGGTATCGAAACGTTTAATTTCTACAGGTGGCAATCCGGGTTTCCATCCTTTTAGTTTAGCATTTTCTGCATCTGTTTTATTAGGATCGGGCTTTCTATTTCTTTGTGCTTTTTTTCTAGCTCTATCTCGTTGTCTTTTTTCTACTTCTTTTAAAAAGTTAATTTGGTTATAAAATTTAGTCATATTTAACTGACTGTTTAAGGTAACGGTATTAGAATTCTGAATAGTATTACCTAAAGTATCAGCTCCTATTGGTGCTCTTTGCCAATCGTAATCACCACCATATTTAGCCGTTAGTGTAGCAAAATCCATAAAAGGTAATTTGTCAATTGGTACAGTATAATTCAAATTAAATGTATGATGATAATGCATATTAGTTCCAAACTCTTTTATACTCTGCATCACAGTGTCTTTCCATGCACTATATTCATCCGGATAATTTTTATCCACCCTACCTCCTGTTGGTCTTCCTTGAAAGTCTATAGGCTCATTAATAACAGCATTATTAGTAGCTGTAAAATCAAATGTTAAGGCTTTGGTAATATCTTGACGATAGCCATAAATTCTATTCCAATTAAAATGTTTTTGGTAATACGTTGGTAAATCAAAATCGAAACCCGTATTATTTCTTGCTCTTCTTTGTGAATATTGTCTATCTATATCTGTCTGAAAGGAAAGCTGTTTAGGCATTAAATAAAAATTAAAATCTTTAAGCAACTTAGCCTGTTTACCGTCCGCCATTTTAAGATTTTCAAAAGGCTTATAATTTTTAGGGTTATTAGTAAATGAATAAGCAATTCCACCTTTGTATGTTTTTCTTGTATCAAACTCTGTATCTATATCTCTAAATTGATATTCGGAATAACCATAATTAAGTGAAACATTGGAAATATCATAAAAACGATTTTTCTCTTTACCTTTTGCAGGCAATTTACGCACATTAGTAAAGTTAATGCTCTTCCTACTTGTAACAGTTTGTGTCCTTTCCGCCAAAGAATCACTTTCTTCTTGACTAAAAAGATCGCTGTTTAATTGGTCATTTAATTCAATATCGGGGTCTAGTGGATTGTATTTTGGTGTAATAATTTCTTTAGAATTACTATAATATACAGGTAAACTTATTCCTATTTTTTCAGGAATAAATTTCCCCATCTCTACGCTAGTAGAAACATCATAAGATTTAATGGTTTCTATTTGTCTTTCATTTAATTTTTGATCAACACTACCAAAACCGGGTGTACTATAAGCTCCAGCTAAGGTCATTGTTCCTAAATCTGCTAACTGAGCTGTTAAACGCCCCCTTGTTGCCCAACCGCCTTCATTATCAAACTCTGTCATTCTTAATTCATTTACCCATACTTCTGCACATTTAGCCAAGCCATCATCATCTACTGCAGTAGAATTAGATTGCTTACTATTTCTAATCCCTATCATAAACACTTTTACATTAGCCAAATTCGGATTACCTTTAATCCTCATTTTATTATTCCCGTCTTCTTGCTCATAAGGTCTTATAATAAGCACTCCTGAATTTGGATCTCCCAACAAACTATTTCTCAACATTTTCATATCAGTTAGTAATGAAAATTTCAGGTCAATTTCATTTTCATCAGGCCAAACAATTTCTCTATCAGACTGGTTTGAAGTATTTTCAGTATCATATCTTCCGGGAGGAGTAACTTTTAAAGGCACTTCATATTCATAATAATTATCATTAAAGTCTGTTCCCATACGGATAAACACAGACAAGTCACCATCATTCAAAGGAATGGTTGGGTTACTTTCCTGAGCATGAACAAACATTTTTAATCTTTTATACCTTCTTAAGTCCTGATCCATCACTTTAAAAGCTGCTCTAGCATCACCATCTTTTAAATTACATACATTTAAGGATAATGATTGTTCATTTAACTGACGTAAGGTTGCTCCTGTTGATGGATTTGGATTTAACTCTCTATCAATTCCGGGTGGTATAATATAATTTACGGGAGTTTTCTCACTATTTTCTTCTACATTTACTGCTCCTACAATAAAAGTTGTCTCATCATCATCATTTCCTATATAATCTCCCGGATTTAATAAGGTTTTAGTGTATTGTCTCCACTCCCCTCTTATTAAATCTAATCGAGCAAAACGCAACACCACTTTCTCGTTAAACCCTTTCATAAACATACGCATAAAACGAATGGATTTGAAATCTCTTAAGTTACCAACCACTTTATCCGGTTCTCTAATTGGAATTTTAAACTGATACCAGCGAACGGTTCTACTACTTCCATCTTTTGTGGTAACATTAGCTTCTAACACATCAGTAATATAGTTATTTCCAATGTTTGATGGATTTACTTCAGTAGGGTTTAAGTTAATTTCATACTGAAAATAATCCTCTCTAAAATCTAAATTATTATTTTGGTTGATGTCTTCAATATCTGGCCTGGTAGATCCAGATGTAGAATAACTTTCGGTATATTGAGCTGCAGTAGGAGAATTCCCTTCCATCCCATTATAGTTTTTATACCTGTCTATTATTGACAACTGAGCTTGATCATAATCTGTACCTCTATAATGATGGTAATTATCTGCCGAAGCATCTGCTCCCCAAGTTGTTCCAAAAAAAACTAACTCATCAGCATCGTTTAATCCATCTAACCCAATATCCTGAAAAATTCTTGCATTATCATTATTATCAAAAGCATTTACTAACACTTGTACTTTTGGTACACGTCCCCAAATAGTAGTGTCAATTAATTCAATATTAGCTCCTGTATTATAATCAATAGCAGAAGTTGGCAATCCATTTTCAAAAGATTTTCTTCCATCACGCAAAATATCTTCCGATATATTACCTAAGTTAAAATATAATTTACCCCCTGAATGGTTGGGGTTTCCATCTTCATCATGAAAAGGATCCATAACCCAAAACTGAATAAATTCTACGTTCGAAGATTCAAAATCTGTAGTATTAACCTGTCTCATAATTCCTCCCCAACTATTTGTTGGATTGGGTAAAATATTATTAGTTGCTTGCGGATTATAATTATACTGCCCTCTCTCTTCCGGATAAAAAGCCACATCAAAAACAGGTAAGTTGGTCACAACACCATTATCCGGACTCTTAAATGGAAAAACTTCTGTTTCTAGTACTTCTCTCATGTAATGGTTCGACTGCATTACCGGGTCGTTTTGAATATGGGTAGGCGTTTCAGAATTATTTCTCCAAAATAGCGGATCGATAACATACCAAGCTGTTTTAGCCGCATTATATCTAAAATTTAATGAATCTGACAATGGCAATTCTCCTTCAGGAAAAAGAGCCGGTTGCCCTTGAGGGGTACTTGCCAATGTCCACATTTGGAAACTTTTCATATCAATTCTTGATTGACTACCTTCAAAATCATCCAAATAAGCTGTACCATCTTTTCCAATAGCCCCAGGATTTCCAGGAATAAGATGAGCAAACTCTCCTTCAAAAGTAATACTCGATTTTTCTTTTGTACTATAAAGTGGAAGCTTGTCTAAAGCTCTTGTTATAAAAGGCGTTTCTTTGGTATAGTTCACATCTAATCCCCAAATAGTATTATTAATAGGTTCTTCACCAATGTTTACTTTTCTCGTTAATGGTCTTTCTGAAAGTCTGATAATGGTACCTCCGATATTAAAATCATCATTAATTTTATAATCGAAACGAGACCCCATTAATGTTTTTGTTCTAATATTAAAAAGCGATTGACTTTCTAATGAGATTTTAATTGGAGTACCTGATTGTAAGATTCCTTCATCAATAATTTTTACCCTCCCCAAATTATAATCAACGGTATATTGCACATTCTCTACCAAAGTAGCTCCTCCGGCAGTTACTACTACCGAACCTTGAGGAACATTCATCGCATTTAAAGAAATATCTGAACTTACAGAAGAAGAATATTGCCCTCTAATCTTATACCTGTTTTTAACAGCATCCTGTTTAGCAAGCATTTGCGTTGTTGAGTAAAGCGTATCAAAAGCAAATTTTGCTCCTAATTGAGGGTTACTAAACTTACTTCTAATATGTGAACCAAAAGGTTCTAAAACAGGAAAATAAACCCTACCTGTACGAGAGTTAACGGTAACTCCTTCAATAAAATCAAAAACTCCATCAGGAGATACTTGGTTAATATTATTTAACTTGTCTAAATTTAAAACCTGCACTAAAGGAATTCCGTTAGGTTCTCCCTCCGGTAAAAATGGTATTTCTACTCCCGTTGCAGGATTTAAGTAGAAAACATTAAAGAAAAAATCTTCCTGAGAAATATTAAATGCTCCCAAAGAATAAACATTTTTCATCATCAAATCCCACATAGGAAGTTCTGTATCAATAGTAGTTCCTCTCAATAATTTAACATACAATGAGCTTTGTCCGGGCACACCATCTGTTGAAAATTCCCCAACTTGATATACTTGTCCGTCTAATGTATATTGAAAAGCTACTCCCAAGATATCATCTTGATTCAATGCTGAATTTAATGAAATATAACCCAATTGTGCATTTAAAGTATATTCTTCAGGTCTTAATAATTTGGCATTTTCATATTTTTCAAAATCTATCCCATTCTCATAACCAATTCTTTCTAATTCTTGAGCCGAATTTACAAAACCTCTTATGGCTGCTGTATCATAAGTTGATGCTCCCGTTAAGTTAGGATAAAGCGTGTTGGCTTCATTATCAGGAAAGTTAGCTAAAGGAGAAATGTTAGCATCCATTACCAAGGTTGAGTTATGAATATCTCCTTGAACACCCTCACCTAAATCCATAAAACCGATAATATTTTTGGTATTTTCTACCGCATTATTTCTATTTGAAACCCAAACCTCTACTCTTGTTATAGTTGCTCTAGAAGAAATTACAGGTAAACTTGAAAGCGATTGTTCGTAAGTATTTCTAAAATATTGAGATAAAAAGAAGTGACGATTTTCTTCATAATCTGAAGCTTCTTTTTCAAATTTTTGAATTTGAGCTCCTCCTTGTACATTTATTTCTTTACGCTCTCCTTTTTCCTGAGAAATAACACTAGTCACATACATTCTGCCAAACTTCAACTCAGTTTTTAATCCAAATAAAGTTTGACTACCTGTAATTAATGAACCTTTTAGTGGTAAAGCAACATTACCTGCTTCAATGTTTTGAATAATCTCATCTTCAGAACCTTCATCAATTGAATATTCTATTTTCATTCTATTTTCAAAATCAAACGTTGCTTCTGTATTGTAATTAAAAGACAACTTCATTTTTGTACCGATATTTCCTATAACATTTAACTGTATTTGCTGATTAAAATCGAAAGTAGTTAAACTTCTTTGATGTACGGGTAACACGGGGTTGTCTCTGGTAGAACGATTTATCCCAAAAGACAATTCTGCCGAACCTTGCGGACGAATATCAATAGTATTTCCTCCAAAAATTCTATCAAACGCTTTACCTTTAACATTTAATGTTGGTCTAAAGCCTTTTGTTTGCTCCATAGCATCTGCATCTGCTTTTTGTTTCCAATAATCTTGCAGTGATTTTTTTGAATCATATTCTAAATACTCATCAAAAGTCATATAGGTAGGATCCCTAAAATTTTTATCGCCTATTCTCTGGTAATAGTTGTAAGTACCTGTTTCAGGATCGTATTCAAAACCCGACTTAACATTACTCGGATTATCTAAATACAATCCTCCGGTATTGGTACTATTAGGATTTGTACCTTCATCATCAAAAGGATAGATTAAATCTATTTCAGGACTGTCAACAGGTAATACCAACTCATTTGTATTAGGACGAGCTATAGAATTCGTTGGATGAGCTATCCAATTTGTAAGGGTTATTACAAAGGAAAGCCCAACAATAAAAAATATTTTTTTATATGTTACCTTATTTACTACCAAATTAATAAAGCCCCTTAAAGGCTTTTCAATGTTTGTTTAATAAGCTGTTCCACACTCATATCCTCTGAAACAGCAAGTATTTTATTTAGTGCAACTTCTGCCGGTTTTTTTGCAAAGCCTAGCATAATTAGTGCACTTAACGCTTCATCTTTAATAGTATTGTTTGAAACAGCAAAATTTATATCACTTTCTCCAACTTTTCCTATTTTATCTCTCAAATCAATAATAATTCTTTGGGCAGATTTTGCTCCAATTCCTTTCACTCCCTTAAGTGTATTCACATCTCCTGTACTTATCGCTCCTTTAATTTCCGAAGCCGTTAATGAAGATAAAATCATCATTGCCGTAGCAGAACCAACTCCCGAAACAGAAATTAATAACCTAAACAATTCTCTTTCACTTTTGTCTTTAAAACCATAAAGCAACTGAGCATCCTCTCTCACTATCATATGCGTATGCAATAAACAGAGCTCATCTGAATCTATTTTTGAGTAAGTATTTAGCGAAATATTAATTTGATATCCCACCCCATTGCAATCTATAATTACATAAGTTGGTGTTTTTTCTATTAATCTACCTTTTATTTGAGCTATCATAGTTAGTTGTTTAAGGTTTCGTGTTTAAGGTTTGAGGTTAGTAAATTTCTAATCTCTAATATTATTTTCTTGTTTGTGCATCGGTTACAGCAATAGTTACCATATTCACAATCTCTCTAACTGAACTACCTAACTGTAAAATATGAACTGGCTTTTTCATTCCTAATAAAATTGGTCCGATTGATTCAAACTCGCCCATTTCCAACATTAACTTATAAGCAATATTTCCTGCTGCCAAGTTTGGAAAAATAAGTGTATTGGTGTTTTTTCTTGCTAACTCAGAAAATGGAAATATTTCGTTTCTCAACTCTTTATTCAACGCAAAATTCGCCTGAATTTCTCCATCAACTATCAAATCAGGATATTCTCTTTCTAGAATTTTCTTAGCTTCACGCATTTTTATAGCATCTTCTCCATCTGCCGAACCAAAATTAGAGTAAGACAACAACGCTATTTTCGGTACAATTTTAAATCTATCTACAATTTTAGCCGTTAATGCCGTAATATCTGCAATGTCTCTTGCCGTAGGATTTAAGTTTACAGTAGTATCTGCAAAGAAAATTGGTCCTTTTTTAGTAAAAATGATGTACATCCCTGCAATTTTTTTAACATCATCGTCTGTTCCAATAACATGTAAAGCAGGTCTAATAGTATTTTTATAATTTCTTGTTAATCCAGAAATTAGGGCATCAGCATCACCCATTTCTACCATAGCAGAGCCAAAATAATTACGACTACGCATCATTTCTTGTGCTTCAGCCAACGTAACTCCTTTTCTTTTGCGTTTTTCATACAGCATTGCTGCATAAAAATTCTTTTTATCTCTGTGCTTAGAGCTTCTTGGATCAATAATTGGAATATCGCCTAACTCTAAATTGTATTCTTTAGCAACTTCTTCAATCTTAGCTACTTTTCCTAACAATATTGGATGAGCAATGCCCTCTTCATAAACTACTTGAGCAGCTTTTAATATTTTATAGTTATCCGCTTCAGCAAAAACCACTTTTTTAGGATTACCTTTAGCTTTTTCGGTTATACTTTTAAGTAATTTATTGTTCAACCCTAAACGTTTGGCTAAACTTTCTTTGTACTCTTCCCAATCCGTAATAGGCTGAAGTGCTACACCAGAATCCATAGCTGCTTTAGCAACTGCCGGAGCAATAGTGGTTATCAACCTTGTATCTAATGGTTTTGGAATAATAAAGTTTCTACCAAAAGTGATGTTTTTTTGATTGTAAGCTTCATTTACTTCTTCCGGAACAGGTTCTTTAGCTAACTGAGCTACCGCTTTTACTGCAGCCAGTTTCATTTCTTCATTAATAGCAGTTGCTCTAACATCTAAAGCACCTCTAAAGATGTATGGAAAACCCAATACATTATTCACTTGATTAGGATGGTCAGACCTTCCTGTTGCCATAATAATGTCTTTTCTAGTCGCAATAGCATCTTTATAAGGAATTTCAGGATCGGGATTCGCCAAAGCAAAAACAATAGGATTTTTAGCCATTTTTTTAATCATTGCTTTAGAAACAATATTGCCTTTTGATAATCCCAGAAACATATCAGCACCATCTAATGCTTCTTCAAGTGTATCAATTTTTCTGTCTGTAGCATATTGTTTTTTAGATTCTGATAAATCTTCTCTATCCTTACGTATTACTCCCTTACTATCCAACATGACAATATTTTTAGGATTAACTCCTAAGGTTACATATAATTTGGTGCACGACATGGCAGAAGCACCTGCACCATTAACAACCAATTTTATTTTATCAATTTTTTTGTCCGCTAATTCTATAGCATTAAGTAAGGCTGCAGCAGTAATTATAGCTGTTCCATGTTGATCATCGTGCATTACCGGAATGTTCAACTCATTTTTTAATCTCTCTTCAATTTCAAAACATTCAGGAGCTTTAATATCTTCTAGGTTTATTCCACCAAAAGTGGGTGAAATTGCTTTTACCGTTTCAACAAATTTATCTACATCAGTAGCATCAATTTCGATATCAAAAACGTCTATATCTGCAAAAATCTTAAATAGCAATCCTTTTCCTTCCATCACAGGTTTTGAAGCTTCCGGACCAATATCTCCCAATCCTAAAACTGCTGTTCCGTTAGAAATCACAGCTACTAAGTTGCCTTTAGCAGTATATTTATAAACATCTTCTTTGTTGGCTGCAATTTCTATACATGGCACCGCTACACCAGGTGAATATGCCAATGATAAATCTCGTTGAGTACTATATGGTTTTGTTGGTACTACTTCAATTTTTCCGGGCTTTCCTTGTGCATGATATTCTAATGCATCCTGTTCTTTTCTTGTCTTTGCCATTTATTTTGGTGTTTAAAAAATGAACTCGTAAAAGTAGTAATATTTTCGTTGCTCGGTAAATTGAAAGAATTGTTTTTTGAACTTTTTTACAGCCTTTTTTTTTATTCGCATACCATTAACAACGCTTTGTTTAATAGTTCACTGCTATTTTACATTTATCTTTAAGAATTGATATGTATTTTTGTATTTATGTGGCAGAAAATACCAAAGTGGCTTAAAAACAAATATGCACTAACATTAGTGTTATTTCTTATATGGTTAATGTTTTTCGATCAAAATAATTTGATTACCCAGTTTTCTTACAGAACTCAGCTAAAACAATTAAAACAAGACCAAACTTTTTATATTAAAGAAATAGAACAAACCAAAAAAGAACTAAAAGAACTTACCACCCACCAAAAAGCATTAGAAAAATTTGCCCGAGAAAAATATTTAATGAAAAAAGATGATGAAGAAATTTTTGTTTTTGAAGCGAAAAAAGAAGAATAGAGAATAAAAATTAGAGATTTGAACCTATGAACGATTTTAAAGAAATAAGCTATCAGCAATGGAAAGAGCAAATTATTGCTGATTTGAAAGGTAAAGATTTTGAAGCAACATTGGTTTGGAATTCTGAGGAAGACATCAATGTTCAGCCATTTTATATGCAAAATGCCTTAGAAAACAACTTGTCTTCCACACTCAATATTATCCCGGAAAATACTACTAGCTGGAACATAAATGAACAAATAGATGTTACTGATAATGATACCAATCAACAAGCACTAACTGCTCTAACAGGTGGTTGTAACAGTTTGGAATTTGTAGGGGAAATAGCTAACTTAGAAAAACTTGACATCTTACTAAAAGATATTCAGCTAGATATTATTCAGTTAAATTTTAACAATCAACAACCATTACAAACTGCCAAATTATTTGCTCAATTCATTGAAAAATCTTCTTACAAAAATGTAAAAGCGAATTTTTATAGCAACACCATTACCAACGACATTATTGCTTTAAGTAAAAATCAACATGTTGAAAAATGTGTAATGATAGCTGCAGATACTAATGCCAAAATGAGTGAGCAACTAGCCGATAGTTTTACAAAAGCGGTTGAAGCAGTTGATATATTAACCAAAAACGGCATTTCTACAAAAGAAGCGTGGAACAAAATAATGTTTCAGTTTCCTGTTCAGAACAATTACTTTTTTGAAATTGCCAAATTAAGAGCAGCCCGCATTTGTTTTGAATTGATTACCAATCAATATCAACTTACTGATGCAGAAATGTATGTTGCTGCACAAACTACACTAACTCCTCAACCCGAAATTGATGTACACAACAATACCTTAGCAGCCACAACACAAGCTATGTCTGCAATTATTGGTGGTGTAAATTGTTTAACTGTTTTACCATTTAATACTTTAGACGAAAAAGCCACTCCATTTTCTAAGCGAATTGCCCGAAATATTCAACTGATTCTTAAAGAAGAATCCTTTTTAGACAAAGTAGTTGATCCTACCAAAGGTGCTTACTACATGGAAACACTTACCGATGAATTGGTGAAAAAAGCATTAAAAAGTTTTAAGGAAAAAACATCCAGTTTTTCACCTTTAACCTACCAATCTCCAGGTAAAAAAACAACTATTTCTAATAAAGCCACTTGGCAAACTGCCGAGTCTATTGAAGTTAAAACAAACTATACCAAAGAAGATATTGCTCCGCTAATGCACTTGAATTACGGTGCTGGTATTGCCCCAAATTTAAGAGGTCCTTACTCTACCATGTATGTTATGCGTCCGTGGACTATTAGACAGTATGCAGGTTTTAGTACTGCCGAAGAATCTAATGCTTTTTATAGAAAAAATTTAGCTGCCGGACAAAAAGGGCTGTCAGTAGCTTTTGATTTAGCCACACACAGAGGTTATGACTCAGACCATCCCAGAGTCGTTGGTGATGTGGGAAAAGCTGGAGTTGCCATAGATTCAGTGGAAGACATGAAACTTTTATTCGACCAAATTCCATTAGATGAAATGTCGGTTTCTATGACCATGAATGGAGCGGTAATTCCAATTTTAGCTTTTTATATTGTAGCTGCCGAAGAGCAAGGGGTAAAACCCGAACAACTTACAGGAACCATACAGAATGATATCTTAAAGGAGTTTATGGTGCGAAACACCTACATCTATCCACCATTGCCTTCCATGAAAATTATTGCAGATATTTTTAAATATACTTCGCAAAAAATGCCGAAATTTAATTCTATCAGTATTTCAGGTTATCATATACAAGAAGCCGGGGGAACTAACGAAATTGAGTTGGCTTACACCTTAGCCGATGGTTTAGAATATTTACGCACAGGAATTGCATCAGGAATGGACATTGATGATTTTGCTCCTCGCCTTTCTTTCTTTTGGGGAATAGGTATGAATCACTTTATGGAAATTGCCAAAATGCGTGCGGGCAGATTATTGTGGGCTAAAATTGTCAAACAATTTAATCCTAAAAACCAAAAATCGATGGCATTAAGAACGCATTGCCAAACCAGTGGTTGGAGCTTAACCGAGCAAGATCCTTACAACAATATTGCACGAACTTGTGTAGAAGCATTGGCTGCTGCATTGGGTGGAACACAATCATTACACACCAATGCCTTAGATGAAGCCATTGCTTTACCAACAGATTATTCTGCTCGTATAGCTAGAAATACCCAACTTTTTATCCAAAATGAAACCGAAATTTGCAAAACAGTCGACCCTTGGGGTGGTTCTTATTATATAGAAACACTTACTCACCAATTGGCTGAAAAAGCTTGGGAATTAATTGAAGAAGTAGAAAAACACGGTGGAATGGCAAAAGCCATAGAAAAAGGCATTCCTAAATTACGAATTGAAGAAGCTGCTGCAAAAAAACAAGCTCGTATTGACAGTGGCAAAGAGATTATTGTAGGTGTAAATGAATATATTGTTGATACTGATGAGGAAATTGAAGTAAGAGAAGTAGATAATACTAAAGTTAGAAACAGTCAAATTGAGCGACTTACTAAAATAAAAACCAATAGAAATAACGAAAAAGTGCAAGCAGCTTTAAAAAATATTACCGAAATTGCACGTTCAGGAAACGGAAATCTTTTGGATGCAGCAGTTATAGCAGCAAGAGAAAGAGCTACTTTAGGAGAAATATCAGATGCACTAGAAGAAGTTTTCGGACGATATCAAGCACAAATCCGCTCTATTAGCGGTGTTTATAGTTCAGAAGTTATGGATGATAAAGATTTTTTAAAAGCCAAAGCACTGGCAGACGAATTTGCTCAATTAGATGGCAGGCGTCCACGAATTATGGTGGCCAAAATGGGGCAAGATGGACATGATAGAGGAGCAAAGGTCATTGCTACTTCCTTTGCCGATTTAGGTTTTGATGTGGATATTGGACCGTTATTCCAAACACCTGCCGAAGCTGCTAAACAAGCTGCTGAAAATGATGTGCATATTTTAGGGGTTTCTTCTTTAGCTGCCGGACATAAAACCTTAGTTCCACAAGTAATTGAAGAACTAAAAAATATTGGTAGAGAAGATATTTTGGTAATTGTTGGAGGAGTTATTCCTCAACAAGATTATGAGTTTTTATTTAATGCCGGAGCGGTTGGTATTTTTGGACCTGGAACAAAAATTAGTAAAGCAGCACAAGCTATTTTGGAAGTGATGATTGATAGTGTGAAGTGATTTTTTTATCTCTTAAAAGTGAAAAAATGTTAATCCAAACGCTTAATTTCATTATCCTTTCAAAAAATGATAACTTAGCAAAAACAAAATCTAACTAAATATTTTATATTATGAAAAAAATTATTTTTCCTACAGTAATTATTACTTCTTTGTTTCTGATTTCTTGTAGTGAGAACAACAAAGACAAAAATAATACAGTTGATGATAGTGAACCCATCTGTTTTTATGAATACACTAAAACCTCTTCTGCAACTGTGAGTTGGACAGCCTTTAAAACAACTGATAAATTGGGTGTTGGAGGAACTTTTAATCAGGTAATGGTTAAAGGTGGAGAAAAATCTACTAAAATAACCGATGTACTTAATGGAATTAACTTTACTATAATGACCGAAAGTACTTTTACTAAAGATGAAGGCAGAGATAAAAAAATTATCGAATCTTTCTTTGGTGCAATGGACGCTACCGATTTAATTATTGGTCAGGTAAAATCAGCTAAAGGAAACAATGAAAGCGGAACTTGTACATTTTACTTAACCCTAAACAACATTGAAAAAGAAGTTACACTAGACTACAAGGTTAATGATAACAAAATAAGCTTAATTGGAGAGATTGATTTAGCCAACTGGAATGGAGATGCAGCTATTGCTTCATTAAACAAAGTTTGTGAAGACTTACATAAAGGAGAAGATGGTGTTAGTAAATTATGGTCGGTTGTTGAATTAAACATTGAAGCATCTTTAGATAAAAATTGTAACTAAAACTTATTTTTATCTAAAACAAAAAAACCACTTTGGAGTTCCAAAGTGGTTTTTTTATATGCTTTTATTAGCTTCTTAATTTATTGAAGGAGCTGACCTTACTGTTGGTTTTGTTGGCATTCTTAACGATAAGAATATCTCATGCCCACCAGTAGAAAAATCTCTTATTTCTGTAGTAGTATAATCATAAGCATAACCAAAAGAAAAATTCTTATAATTAACTCCTACTAACGCAACTATAGCATTGTTATATCTGTAAGATGCTCCTAGCCAAAATTTTTGATCGTAAATCACTCTTGCATTAATATCAAACTGAACTGGTGCTCCTTGTAAATATTTCATCAATACGGATGGAACTACAGTAATTTTATCACTTGCTTCAATTTTATAATCTGCAAAAAGATAATAATGTCTTGCTAGTTTGTTTAAATTATTATCAGCTGCTGCTGTCACTCCATACAAGTTGTTTTCTAATAATTGAGATGATGAAAACCCAACTTTATACTTGCTGGTGTAAAACATCATTCCAAAATTAACATCTGGAGATACTGCATTAATTTTCATGTTATTTAAAGCGTCATCTCCACTTTCTTCTGGTCTTAATTGAGCGGTGTTGATATCATGAAAAAACATTATTCCGGCTAAACTAAACGCTAATTTTGCATTGTCACTAACATTTAAGTGATAAGCGTAAGATAACTGAATCCCTCTTTCACTTATAGGACCTGTTTCATCATTGTACACATATCCACCTACTCCCATTTTTTCACCCACTTTTGAGTCTATACTAAAAAACTGTGTCTTTGGTGCTCCTTCTAAACCTGTCCATTGTGCTCTTGCTGATAATGAAATATTTATACTATCTGTTGATCCTGCTACTGCTGGATTCAATAAGTAGTCATTAAACATATACTGACTTGTTAATGGAATTTGTTGTGCGTAAACACTTCCTCCTATAAAACAAGTTGTGATGAATATTTTTAATATATTTTTCATGTGGTTATATTTATTTTATTAATTCGGTCACATGGAACTCCCTAAATAAACATTCTCCTGTGTGAGAAAATTTTTATTAGCAGTCGTTTCATGTGTCTATTTTTTTATCTTATTTATTGGCTTATCTAACTATATTAATTGTTCCTGATAAATCTTCCTCATCATTTCCTAACATAATAACATAATAATACGTTGCTGCAGGAGCTTCAGTATTGTTATACTTACCATCCCAAGGATTGTTATAACCTGATTCTGATTCAAACATTAAATCTCCCCATCTGTTAAACACCTTCACTTTCATATCAGGATAATTTTCTTTTCCTGCAATGTTCCAAAGGTCATTTTTACCATCACCATTTGGAGTAAACACATTAGGAATAGTTAATGCATCGATACAAGTTACATCTACTATAAACTCACAAGTATCTGCATTTCCAGATAGATCTTCAACTATTATGGTTACTACTGTTTGTCCTTTATCATTAATGATATTATCAGCTGTAACCAATGTCCCTGCTGCTGGCATTTGAGTAATAATCACATTATTCATATCGCAATTATCCATTGAAGCTGTTGCTAAACTTGTATAATCTTCTATTTCATACATACAAGTATTATCTGTTGATACTTCTTGGTTAGTTGGACATGTAATAGTTGGTGCAATAGTATCGTAAACAGTCACTTGTGCAACACAACTATCTATATTTCCATTATTATCTTCAACATATAAGGTTACATTGTTTAACCCTAATTCCGCACAGGTAAATGTAGTTTGCGATGCTGTTATAGCACTTATTCCACACATATCGGATGATCCTCCATCTATATCATTTGGTATTATACTCACATTTCCTGCATTATCTACATATACATTTATGTTTTGACATATTACTGTTGGTCCAACTGTATCCATAACGGTTACAATTGCTGTACATGAATCAATATTACCATAAGTATCCGTAACATATAAAGTAACATTATTTGTTCCTATTGCCGAACAAGTAAAGTTATACTGAGATAATGTTAAGGTATCTATAGCACAATCATCAGAAGAACCTCCATCAACATCCGTCCCTAGTATGTTGACATTCCCTGTATTATCAAGGTATATGGTAATATCCTGACATACTGCTGTTGGTGCCAATGAATCTGCTACTGTAACATTAAATGAACAAGTATCTCCATTATTACTTCCGTCAACTACTGCATAAACAACTGTTGTAGTTCCTACAGGGAAAGTTGATCCTGATGCTAATCCACTAACTAATACTGTTGTTGCTCCAGTACAATTATCTGTACCTACTGGTGCTGTGTAATTTACTACTGCTCCACATAATCCAGGTGTGTTTCCTACAACTGTATCACTTGGACATGTAATAACTGGTGCTTCATTATCAACCACCGTTACCACTTGGGTACACGTTACAAAGTTGCTTGATCCATCTGTTGATGTCCAGGTTACTGTTGTATTTCCTATTGGAAAACTTGCCGGTGCATCATTGGTTA
>DATCTM010000059.1:0-26273 GCA_036567945.1 Vicingaceae bacterium | reverse complement strand
ACTTATCAAATAAAAAACATTCATGGGAAATAAAGATTACAACGAAGAACACAATAAAATACATCACGATAAAGATTGGAACGAAATAAAAGCTAACGATTCTTGGGCAATATTTAAAATGATGTCAGAATTGGTAAACGGTTTTGAAACATTAGCAAAAATAGGTCCTTGCGTTAGTATATTTGGTTCGGCACGTACAACTCCCGATAATAAGTATTATAAAATAGCAGAAGAAATTGCCGCTAAATTAGCCGAGAATGGATATGGTGTTATAACAGGAGGTGGTCCGGGAATTATGGAAGCTGGTAATAAGGGAGCATTTAACGTTGAAGGAAAATCAGTAGGGTTAAACATAGATTTACCTTTTGAGCAGAAACATAACGATTATATAGATCTTGATAAATTAATGACTTTTGATTACTTTTTTGTAAGAAAAGTGATGTTTGTAAAATACTCTCAAGGATTTATAGTTTTGCCGGGTGGTTTTGGAACATTAGATGAACTTTTTGAAGCAATTACACTAATACAAACTAAAAAAATAGGTAGGTTTCCTATTGTTTTAGTTGGTAAAGATTACTGGCAAGGTTTATTTGAGTGGATAAAAACGGCTGTTTTGTCTGAAAAAAATATTAGCCAGGAAGACTTAAAACTTATTAACATATGCGATACTGCTGATGAAGCGGTTAAGTGTATTATTGATTTCTATAACGATTATTTGCTTCGTCCCAACTTCTAATTTATTAACATTTATAAGTTGAAAAAACAAAGATTTTCCTAAGAATTCTTTTAAAGAATAAGCTATGTTTGTTTTGTCTAAAGTTATACTTTTTGTTAATAACTCTAGAAAAAAATTAGGAATATCAATTTTTTGTTATATTTTTATTGCCTGAATCGCAATAAATTATAAGTTATGATTAGAAAAATTACATTTTTTGCCGCATTAATTTCATGTGTAATCTCACAGGAATCCCTTGCTCAGAGAGAGACAAAGGGTGATGGGTTAAAATATATTCCTTCTATTGGAGCTAATTTTGGAACACTTTCCTACATGGGGAATTTACAAGGATCTAAAGGTTCTTCTGTTTTTACTTATTGGAGACCTGTTTATGGAGTTTACTTAGAGAAAAAAATAGGAAGTTTTATAGGAATTACTGCTAATGGTATGTTTGGAACGGTTTCTAAAAGTCAGTTAGATGATGAGGTGTTTCATAATTTTGAAACTAAGATTACTAATTTCGATTTAAACTTGTTGTTAGATTTTGATAATGGAAAAATTGTGAATGAAAATTCAGTTTTTTCACCGTTTATCTCGGTTGGTTTTGGATATTTAATGTTCGACCCTAAAGGCGATTTATTTGATAAGAATGGTAACTTTTATCATCATTGGAGTGACGGGACATTAAGAGATGTTCCTGAAAATATGCCAGGTTCAGATACATCTTCAATGCTTTTAACAAGAGATTATAAATATGAATCATCGTTAAAAGATTCCACTAATAATTATCCAAAAACAGCTTTTACAATTCCATTGCGATTCGGATTGAAATTTAAGCTTTCTCCACATTTACATGCTAGAACTACTGTGGCTTATATTTTAACTACAACAGAATATTTAGATAATTTAAGTGGAGGAGGAAGTGATAAAATGTTCCAAACTTCTTTTGGATTACAGTATAATTTTGCAGGAAGTTCTTCTTCTAATGATAAATATAAAGATTTTGATTTTTCTAAATTAGATAAAGAAGATAGTGATGGAGATGGAATTGTAGACTTAGATGATAAATGTCCAGGAACAAAATCTGGAGTTACCGTTGATGCTACTGGTTGTCCTTTAGATAGTGATAAAGATGGTGTGCCAGATTATGTAGATAAAGAACCTAATACACCAGCAGGTACTTTAGTAAATAAAGATGGAGTTACCTTAACTGATGCAATGATTGCAGAAGAACATGCGATGAAAGATTCTATAATTACGGAATATAAGACATTTAAAGCAGAGGATTTATCTGATGAGGAAATGAAAGAAATACAAGCATTGTATGAGCAAAACAAGGGCGGTAAAATAGGTCAGACTAATATGCCTGCTAAATTTGTTCCTTTAGATACAGATAAAGATAACTATTTATCAGCAAAAGAAATTACTAATGCAATCGACCAATTCTTTGAAGGTGAAAATAACCTTACTGCAAAAGATTTAAATGAGTTGATTGATTTTTATTTTCAGCAATAATATAAAAATAATATAAAATGATTAAACAGTTATTTCTAATAGTAAATTTTGTAAGTATCTTTTTTTACCAACTATTTTTCACTTCAGATGTAACTGTTAAACAAAATATACCTGCGTCTATACAACCTAATGGTGAAGTGGAGGTAGAACTTGTAATCACAAAAGCTGATATTGTCGGTTTTGCAAAAATACAACAAGAAATTCCAGAAGGTTTTGTTGTAGAACCCATAGAAACCGTAGGAGCAACTTTTTCATTTAAGGAACAAAAACTTAAATTGATATGGATGGCACTTCCACAAGCTAATGAGTTTACAGTAAAATATAAACTGAAAAACATAGCACATTCTTCGGGTAAACATACCATTACAGGTAAATTTTCTTATATAGCTGACAACGAAAGAATGAATGTTGATATTCCAACAGCAAATATTACTGTCTCTACAGAAGAGTTAGTAGCAGAAGAAACTGAATCAACATCTAATACCGGTGGTAATGAAGAAAGTCGTATGCCAGCTACAAGTAGTACAGAAACATCCTTATCTGCATCGAGAAATATTGATAATGTTGGTAATAATAAATTTAAAGTAACACTTAACATTAACAAAGAAAATGTGGAAGGTTTTGCTAAGTTATCAGAATTTATACCAACTGGGTTTACTGCATCAAATAACAATTCGGCAGGAGGTGTGTTTTCTGTTGAAAATGATGAAGTAAAAGTACTTTGGTTATCCGTACCAATAGAAAATAGTTTTGAAGTAAGTTATTTTATTGAAAGTACTTCAGCTTCTGGGGTGCAAGAAATAATAGGAGTTTTATCTTATTTAAAAGGAGAAGAAACGCAAAAACATCAAATAGCAGCAACAAGCTTTTCTGCTGCAGGAGAAAGTTTAGCTTCAAATGATACTGAGGAAGAAGAGGAAACTAGTCTTCAGGATAAAGTAGATAATAAAGTAGAGGAAGATATTGAAGGTGATGTGGTAGTTGATAATACAGAAGAAGAAACCAAAAGAACTCCACCTGTAACCAATACACCTGCTCCAGAAAAAAATGTTACCTATAAAGTGCAAGTAGGCGCTTTTAGAGAAGGTATAACCATCAAAAAATATCAAAAGAAATTTAACTTAAAAGACCAAATAAACTTAGAAAATCACCAAGGTTGGACAAAGTTAATTACAGGTAGCTTTTCTGAATATAAATCAGCAAGAGACAAACGTAACAATTTGAGAAATAAAGTAAAAACCGCTTTTGTAACAGCTTATAACCAAGGAGAAAGAATTACAGTACAAGAGGCTTTAATGATTACAAATCAAAAATGGGTGCAATAATTTTCCTTTTTTAAACTTAATTGTATCTTTATTTCCCTATATTCGTATTACATTGCGTTAAGTAAAAGAATGAATAAGTATAGTTTGGTTTTTGTATGTATGTTATTAGTTAGCTCTTTGCAAGTTTTTGCTCAGAGCGATTCTAGTTCTATAGCATTACCTAAACTTCCAGAAACTACTACATCAACAGCTCAATTAAATCCTTTTTCGCCTACAATAGGGTTAGGAGTTGGCAATTTTAAATTCTATGGTGATATTTTAGATGCTAATGTTGGTACACCTTTTATCAGTAACATTGCTTATGATTTACATATAAAACAACGATTAAATCATTATTTAGCACTTAAATTTTATGTCTTATTTGGAAAAGTCAGTGCTAATGAGCGTTCATTAAATAGAAACTTAAATTTTGAATCAAGATTATCTGTTGGAGGTTTTGCTTTAATGTATGATTTTGGGAATTTTTTACCTAAAAAACGTTCATTAAGTCCATTTTTATCTTTGGGTATTGAATCTGTTGAGTTTCATTCTAAAACAGACCTGTATGATGAGTTTGGAAATAGATATAATTATTGGTCGGACGGTTCAATAAGAAACATATCACAGGATGCTCCAAATGCTGAAGAAGCAATAGTTATTCAAAGAGATTATGTTTTTGAGACAGATATAAGAGAGTCTGATTTTGATGGACTAGGAAAATATCCGGAAAGAACTTTTGCTATACCATTTGGTGGTGGTGTAATTATGCATGCAACAGAAAATATTGATTTTACTTTAGGTTTTATCATGCATTTTACTTTTACCGATTTAGTAGATGGGGTTGTAGCAGAAAGTGAAGGAGATAGAATTGGTAATCAACCGGGTAATGGTTCTAATGATAAATTTTTAATGAGTTCATTTGCTATCAGTTATAATTTCTTGAAACATCAAAAAGATTATGAGATTAAGGATTTTGATGCTCCGATAGATTACTTAGCTTATGATATGGATGATGAAGATGGTGATGGGGTAATTGACTTTATAGATGAATGTGCTTGGACTCCTGCCGGAGTTGAGGTTGATGAGAAAGGTTGTCCGTTAGATATGGATGAGGATTTTGTTCCAAACTATAAAGATGATGAATTAGAATCTAGACCAAATGCTTTTGTTACTCCATTAGGTGTTGAAATGACTGATGAAATGATTAAAGATGCGTATGACAGATATATGGATACCACAGGAGCTTTTGCTATTATTGAAAATAGATCAATAACAGTCGGTAAAAAATCTAAAGCTCAACCTAAAAGATATAAAGTGCAGTTAGGAAGATTTACCGAAGCAATAGATGCTGCTTTGGTGGATAAATTCTTAAGTGTTTCTGATGTAGATATTCAAGAAAAAGATGGAGAGACAATAATTACAGTTGGAGATTATTTAAGTTTAAATGAAGCGGTTCAAAGAAAAGCGAGTCTAACAAGAGATGGATTTGATGCTGCTATTGTAGTAGAAGAAACAAAAGATGGAAAATTAATTTCCGTTGGTGATGAAGCTAATAATATGGCAGTTGGCGATGAGTTTGCTAGTATGGATAATACCGATAAAGTTGTGTTTAGAGTTCAGTTAGGAGCTTTCTCTAAAAAACAATCTAAAGAACAGTTTAACAAATTAGAAGGGGTAATTGAATTGAAGGCTGATGATGGATTATACAAATATTTAGCTCCTGGAGCTTATTCAACCATTGAAGAAGCTGCTAAACAAAAAATTAATTTAGCGTTGGATAATGGAATAAAAGATGCATTTGTAGTAGCATATCAAGGTGGAAAAAGAATTACGCTAAAAGAAGCTGGAGTACTTTCTGCTGCTCAGGAAAGTATCAAATCAAATGATAAAACATATGATAAAAATAAAATTGTTTTCAAAGTACAAATAGGTTCTTACAAAAATCAATTGCCTGTAGAAGTACTTACTAAGTTTATGACTATAAAAGGTGTAGAACAAACAGAAATTGAAAATGAATTAACAAGATATACCACAGGTACATTTAAAACGTATGATGAAGCTCAAGCTCATAAAACAAAAATTGCAGAAGAAAAAGGTATTAAAGGTGCTTTTGTAATTGCATTACACGGAGATGAATTAATTCCGGTAAATCAAGCAAGAGAATTACTAGGAGAATAATTTAAAGTTTATCTGTTATAATCCCCTAATTTTTTAACCACCTTAGCAGGATTTCCAGCTAACAGTTGATTTCCTTCCGGAAAAGAATCTCTAACAACTGCTCCTGCTGCAACAACAGTATGTTCACCCAACTCTACACCAGGAAGTATCACACAATTGGTAGTTAGTAAACAGTTTTTGCGAATAATTATAGGTTGTTCAGTAATGTATTTATTGTAGTCGTTTAAATCATGGTTCTGACTAATAAGAGAAACCCTAGGACCTAACCAAACATTTTCTTCCATAATTATTCCATTTCTTCCATCTAAATAACATCCAATAGCTGTTCCCGGTGCTTTACTGATATATTGAATTTTTTCAGGACATTTTACAATAGAAGTTGGATGAACAGGCCAAGGCACATTTTTGTTATAACCAAAAAGTTTTTGCTTTACCCCCATTTTTAAAAAATAATAGGTGTAATAATAGTTGTCATTAACCTTTGGAAATAATATGTTCATTCCAAGTTTAATAAAAGGTTGAGCTATTTTTTTAAAACTATTTTTCATCTAAAAATCATTCAACTTTTTGTTGCTGATATTCTACTGCCTTAACGTCTTTAATTTGGTTAAAGTATATTAAAACACTATATTTTCTAGCGTTAGGATGTTTATATATATCATCAAAACTTTCGTCATTTCTATTCCTAAATTCAACAATATCTACCCTAAGCATATTATCAACAACTTCAGAAAAATACAAAATCATATCCGAAGCTGGTTGAGTAGAGTATTGGTATAATGCTAAATCTGTTCTTACAGGATGCGAAGAAAATCCATTCTTGTATTTATTTATATTAGCAGTAAGTTGGGTATTTATAGTATCGCTTGTCAGTTTTTCTGGTTCAGTTAAAAATGGAGGTAATCCCAATGGAATAATGGTCGGAGAAACAGCAAACAAGAACAAATCTTTTTTATAGTCGAAATACTTGTCGTAGTATTTTCGTTCTTTTTTTGTTTTGGTAAACTGAATTTTAATTCTATTTCTGATATAATAATTTCTTGCTAAATAGGTAATGGCACTTAAGTAAAAAGTATCTATTTCTTGTATTTGATTACTTGTATCAGCAATTAAACTATCATTAGTAGGCTGCGGAATAATACTATCATTTGTTGTTGAATTATTATTTCTAATTTTAACAAAATCAAACATGCCTCTTAAATAAAGATTAGGATATTTGGTAATGTATTTACCCCCATCAGTATTTAAACATTTCCATCTCCCCGATTTCTTTCCATTTCTATATCTTCCATAACATTTTAAATACCGATAAGCCCAATATTTATGTTTTATACCTTCCTTATAAATACCTTTTATAGCTACTTCTCCTGCTTTATCATAAAAAGTCCATTCACCATTAAGTTTATTATTAGCATAAACAGCTTTTATCATAAGTTTTCCGGAAGGATAATAAGCTTTGTATAATCCATTTTGATAATTACTAGTATAGTTTTTTTCAATAGCTATTTGACTAGTATCATTAGCAAAAACAGCTATAACTTTGGAGAAAACACCTTTTGTTAACGTATCAGTATAAATTACATCATAGGTAACAAAATTGGTATCAATTTGAATGGTTTCTGTTACCACACTCTGAGCTTTCATAGAAAAGAACATGAGGGTAAAAGCAAGAAAGAAAAATATTTTTTTTAGCATGGTAATTATTGAGTTATGCATTTGCATTTTCTACTCGTTCGTATTTTTCAATCATCTCAAAAACTTTATTTACCATGTTTTTAGATCCCATTAAAGCAGGAACTCGTTGGTGTAAAGAAGTTGGTTTAATATCCATAATTCTTTCTTTACCTGTAGAAGCAATTCCACCTGCTTGTTCAACAATAAAAGCCATAGGGTTACATTCGTAAATTAAACGCAGTTTACCATCTGGAGAACCCGCTGTTGCTGGGTAGCAAAACACACCACCTTTTATTAAGTTTCGGTGAACATCAGCAACCATAGAAGCGATATATCTGCAAGAATATGGCCTGCCCGTTGAAGCATCCTCTTCTTTAACCCAATCGCAATATTTTTGAAGACCTTTAGAGAATGTATTGTAATTTCCTTCATTAAAAGAATATAATCTTCCGTCATCAGGAGATTTTATATCGGGATGAGAGAGACAAAATTCGCCTATGGATGGATCTAACGTAAATCCATTAACACCTTTGCCTGTGGTATAAACTAACATGGTAGAAGAACCATAAATAACATATCCTGCAGCAACTTGTTTGTTACCTTCTTGTAAAAAATCTTCCAGTTGAGCAGGACCATCTTTACTAACTCTTCTGTAAATGGAAAAAATAGTTCCTATAGAAACATTAACATCAATATTAGAAGAACCATCTAAAGGGTCAAAAGCAACTACATACTTCCCTTTTTGAGAAATTTCATTATCAAAAGCCATAAAATCATCATTTTCTTCAGAAGCTATTCCACAAACTTCACCACCATATCTAAATGCATTGATGAATTGACTATCAGCATAAACATCTAGTTTTTGTTGATCTTCTCCCTGAATATTTTCACTGCCCGCTTTTCCTAAAATATTACCTAACCCAGCTCTTCTAACTTCTTTATTAATGATTTTAGACGCTACACCTATATCATTTAATAATCGGGTTAACTCTCCTGAAGCATAAGGGAAATCAGCTTGTCTTTCTAAAATAAATTCGTTGAGGGTTGTAAAATTAGTCATAATACTATTTTTTCTAAATTGGACTTTTAAAAACTTCATTACAAAGAAATGAAATTATCGTGAATTAACTCAGTTTTACTACTTTTGTTTTATGGAAATCACAATCAGAAAAGCTACAAAAAATGACCTGCCGGAAGTATTAAATCTAATTAAAGAATTAGCACTTTTTGAGAAACAGCCGCAAGAAGTTACCATTACACTTAAACAATTAGAAGAAGATGGTTTTGGAAATCATCCGTTATATTGGATAATTTTAGCAGAAAATAACAATGAAATTGTAGGCATGTCTTTTTATTACATTCGTTATTCTACATGGAAAGGCAGGTGTTTGTATTTAGAAGATTTGGTAGTAAAAGAGGCTTATAAGCAAAAAGGAATAGGTTCTTTACTTTTTAAAGCTACTTTAGATGCAGCCAAAGAAATGAATGCTAAATTAATGACTTGGCAAGTGTTAGACTGGAATGAACCTGCTATTGAATTTTATAAAAAGTTTAATGCAGAATTGGATGAGGAATGGTTAAATGGAAAAATAAGATTGTAAAATTAAAATAAATAAATGTTGAAAGTATTTAAGTTTGGTGGAGCTTCTGTTAAAGATGTTCAGGCGGTAAAAAATGTAGGAAAAGTTATCCAGTTATATAATGAACCGCTTGTAGTGGTTATATCAGCAATGGGGAAGACTACCAATGCATTAGAAAAATTGGTGAATGCTTATTACTTTAAAGAAAATGATGTAAATGTGTTGTTGGAAAAAGTAAAACAATTTCATTTTGGTATAATGAATGAACTTTTTGAGAATAAAAACCATCAAATATTTACAGATATACATAATACTTTTGTAGAAATAGAGTGGGAGATAGAAGAAGAACCACAAAGAACTTATGATTACGTGTATGACCAAATTGTTTCTGTTGGTGAATTACTTTCTACAAAAATAGTTAGTGCATATCTTAATGAGATAAATATTAATAATCATTGGATAGATGCCAGAGCTTTAATTCAAACAGACAATACTTACAGAAAGGCTAATATAGATTGGAAGCTTACTACTGAATTGGTTCAATCTTCTATACCGAAAGTAATTACAACAGATAATAAGTATGTAATAACTCAAGGATTTATTGGAGCTAGCTCAGAGAACTTTACTACTACATTAGGGAGAGAGGGTTCAGACTTTTCGGCAGCTATTTTAGCACATTGTTTAGGAGCAGAAAGTGTAACTATTTGGAAAGATGTTCCCGGAATGTTAAATGCCGATCCGAAATGGTTTGATGATACCCAACAGTTAGAACACATATCCTATTATGAAGCGGTAGAGTTAGCTTATTATGGAGCAACGGTAATTCATCCAAAAACCATTAAACCGCTTCAGAATAAAAAAATTCCGTTGTATGTAAAATCTTTTTTAGAACCAGCACTTAAAGGAACATTAATAGATGAGCATACAGAAGGTGATAAATTAATACCTTCATTTATATTTAAAATGGATCAAGTGTTGATTTCTATATCTGCCAAAGATTATTCTTTTATTGTAGAGGATAACTTAAGTCAGATATTCAGTCAACTTTCAGCACATAATATTACAGTAAATTTGATGCAAAATGCAGCCATAAGTTTTTCTATTTGTATAGACTTTAGTCCATTTACCACCATGAAATTTATTGAGGAATTACAACAAGATTATCATGTGTTATACAATAAAAGTTTAGAGCTAGTTACTGTTCGTCATTATGATGAAGCTACTATTAAAAGAGTTATTGCCAATAAAAATATTTTAGTGGAACAAAAAAGTAGAAATACAGCTCGTTTTGTAATGAAATAAAAAAACCTCATTGTTTCACAATGAGGTTTTAGTAAAATTTTTACGATGATGTAATTAGGTTTGCATTCCTCCGCAAACATTTATTACTTGTCCGTTAACATAAGAAGATAAATCGGAAGCTAAGAAAAGTGCTGCATTAGCAACGTCTTCCGGTTTTCCGGGTCTTTTCATAGGGATATCTTCAATCCATCCTTTCATTATGGTTTCATCTAACTGAGCAGTCATTTCTGTTTCAATAAAACCGGGAGCAATAGCATTGCTTCTAATGTTTCTTGAACCAATTTCCTGAGCGATAGATTTAGTAAAACCAATAATTCCTGCTTTTGAAGCAGCATAGTTAGATTGTCCTGCGTTTCCTTCAATACCTACAACAGAACTCATGTTAATAATAGAACCGTATCGTTGTTTTAATAAGGTCTTTAAAGCGCATTTGGTAATGTTGAATACAGATTTAAGGTTTACATTCATTACTTCATCCCAATTTTCTTCTGTCATTCTCATTAATAAACCATCTCTGGTAATTCCTGCATTATTTACAATAGCATCAATTTTACCAAAATCAGCCACTACTTGGTCAATAAAAGTTTCTGCATCACTATAAATAGCAGCATTAGATTTATAACTTTTTACTTTAACTCCATAAGCAGTTAATTCATCAACTACTTTTTTTGCTTGTTCATCAGATGAAACATAAGTGAAAGCGATATCAGCTCCATGTTGAGCAAAAACTTCAGCTATTCCTTTTCCAATTCCTCTAGTAGCACCTGTAATTATAGCAACTTTTCCTTCTAATAATTTCATAATATCTAAATTTATGAGTTATGCATTAACTTTCATTAATTCAGCCATAGTTTGACCTATATCTGCAGGAGAGTCAACTACAGTAATACCACAATCTCTCATAATTTTCTTTTTAGCTTGAGCAGTATCTTCTTCACCACCAACAATAGCACCGGCATGTCCCATTGTTCTTCCTGCTGGAGCAGTTTCTCCGGCAATAAAACCTACAACAGGTTTGTTACCGTTTGCTTTAATCCATTTAGCAGCATTAGCTTCTAAGTTTCCACCTATTTCTCCAATCATTACAATTCCTTCAGTTTCTGGGTCATTCATGAATAATTCTATTGCTTCTTGAGTGGTTGTTCCAATAATAGGATCTCCACCAATACCTATGGCAGTTGAAATACCTAAACCAGCTTTTACTACTTGGTCGGCAGCTTCGTAAGTTAATGTTCCTGATTTTGAAACAATACCTATTTTTCCTGATTTAAAAATAAAGCCCGGCATAATTCCCACTTTTGCTCCATCCGGAGTAATAATTCCAGGGCAGTTTGGTCCAATTAAACGCGCATTAGTTGATTTTAAATATTCTTTTACAGGAATCATATCTTTAACAGGAATACCTTCAGTAATACAAACAATTACTTTAATTCCTGCATCAGCAGCTTCAATAATCGCATCAGCTGCAAAAGCCGGTGGAACAAAAATAATAGAAACATCAGCTCCGGTAGCTTTTACAGCATCTTCTACAGTATTAAATACAGGCTTGTCTAAGTGTTGTTGACCACCTTTTCCGGGAGTAACACCACCAACAACGTTAGTACCATATTCTATCATTTGTCCTGCATGAAAAGTACCTTCACTTCCTGTAAATCCTTGAACTATTATTTTTGAATTTTTGTTTACTAATACACTCATATTTTTATATTTTCTTAGTTTATTTTTTTGCAAGTTCAAAAGTAGAATTTAAAACTGAAACATACAATAACTTTTTTTAAACTTATTCAACAAAACAATTGGTCTATTTTTTTTGTCGGTTATCGTTTGTAAAATATATAACTTAGTTATTAATGGGGGGATACTGCTTTGGTTCAAAATAAATAAAACCCGATTAAATTGATAAATTTTCTAAAGAATATCTAAATAAGGTAGGTGGAAAAGTCGGGGTGAGAGGATTCGAACCTCCGATCTCGCGCCCCCCAGACGCGCACTTTAACCGGACTAAGCTACACCCCGAATAATTTTAGCAAAAGTAATAAAAAAGCGTATTGAATATAGTTTGAAAGAAAATAATATCTAATCACCTCATTTTAATTTTTTATTTTTACCAATTATCAACTAATAACTAGTTATTTGCCTAAATATATTCGACCATATTTATTAATACAAGTGTTGTTGTGGAGTTTTTTCTTCATCTCAACCGCTTATTTTAATAGGTATGCAGCAGATGATTTTTATTTTATTTTTGAAATTAAAAATAAAAGTTCAGTTGAAATTTTTAATCACTTACAGTTTAATTGGCATGGAAGGTTTGCCTCTAATTCATTAATAGCTTTTTTGTTGCCGCTTACTGAATTCCCTTATTTTTTAATGGTTTTCAATTTAAGTTCGTGTCTACTGTTGTACACGGCTATTACTCGTTTTACTAAAAATTCAGCAAGTTTTTACGCCATTAACATAAAGAATAAGTGGCTACTTGCTTTTTTGGCTATGACTGTATTTTTCTTTCTAACACTTTTTCCTAATGATGCTTGGTTTTGGTTTACAGGTTCGGTAGTTTATTTATACAGTACTATTGCTTTATTCTTTTTGTTAAGCGTGTTTTTTAAAAAAGAAAAAAATAGTGGAGATTATTTTTTATTGGTGACCTCTTCCATTTTTATAAGTGGGGCTAATGAACCAATGGCACTTATTCTTTTATTGTTTTTAGCAGTGTTTGCTGTAAAACAACCATTACAATTTAAACTACAGTTACCTTATCTATTATCTGCAGTATTACTTTTTTCAGGCTTTTGTGTGATATTTTTTAGCTCAGGAACCGTTTTAAGAGATGAGCTCACTCCAAGTTTACCATGGACAAAGGTAGTACTATTTACAACCTACGCCACGGTAAAAAGTTTGTTGTTTAAACTTCATTATACTTTCATTCCTGCCATTTTACTGGCTTTTCCATTTTATGTGTTAGGTACAACTGCTCAATTTAAATCAGTGAATTTTCATCCTGTAAGAGAGTTATTGTATTCTTTATTTCTTATCGTTTTTATTGTAATTATTAACCACCTTATTGTGGTAATTCCTTTAGGGGCACTTCCTCCCGATAGAGCTACAATGGTTTCTTCTGTACTTATATTATTGTTGTTGATCAGGTATTTATTTTTATTAGGAAATGAAATTACCATTTCAGAAAAGTTGAAAAAAATGATTTTAGGAATAAACACAGTTGGAGTGTTGGTGTTTGTTATAGTTACATTTCGAATCCACAATAACTACGCATCAGCTTACGATAAGCGTATAGATGATTTAGTAAAAATGAAAACAAACATTACTCATCAAGATCCTATTTATTTAACCCCTTTGCCTCATTCGGGATATTTACCATCGGCAGAAATAACCACCGATACTACCCATTTTTTAAATGTAGATTTAAAAAGACATTTTAAGTTGAATAATGCCTTAATTTTGGAGGAATAAAACTAACTGTTTATTATGAGTCAAGTTTCTGAAATACAACTTAACGCTTTTGCATTAGAAGATTTACCCCAAATAGCCGAGCAGCTTTTGTCGGCAATAGGAAATCATAAAATAATTACTTTTTACGGAGAAATGGGAGCGGGAAAAACAACTTTAATTAAGCAACTTTGCAAAACATTAAAAGTTACGGATACCATTCAAAGTCCTACTTTTTCTATTGTTAATGAGTACCTTACGGAAGATCATCAACAAATTTATCATTTTGATTTTTATAGGATTAAAGAAGAGGAAGAAGCCTTAGATTTTGGTGTGGAAGAATACTTTTATAGTGGAAATTATTGTTTTATAGAATGGCCTGAAAAAATTCCTAACCTTATTCCCGAAAAAGCAGTAAAAGTCTCCATAACACTAACTGAAGACAATAAAAGATTAATAACAATTTTGTATTAATAAATGTTTTGCTTTTAGCTAGTAAAGTGCTTGCTAATTAATAAATTTGTAACTGTCTATTAAGAAAAAAATTAAGGATATGCCAACATCAGATGATTTACTAAAATCTTTAGCCCATGGTTTTATGCCTCAAGAAGAAATGCTTGAAGTGGCTCGTAAAAAAAGTAGTTTACAGATAGGAATCCCTAAAGAAACTTCTATACAAGAAAAGAGAATTCCCTTAGTTCCTGATGCGGTGGCATTGCTAGTAAACAACGGACATGAAGTTATTATTGAAACTGGAGCCGGAGAAGGTTGTAGTTTTAGTGATAAAGATTATAGCGAAGCGGGAGCTCAAATTGTTTATGGTACTGAAGAGGTATATAAAGCTAACATGATTCTTAAAGTTGAACCACCAACTTTGGAAGAAATTGACTTGATGCAAAATGGACAATTATTAATTTCGGCTTTGCAGCTGCCAATTCAGCCAAAAGATTTTCTTAAAAAATTAATTTCTAAAAAAATTACTGCTGTAGCTTTTGATTTTATTAAAGACCCGGAAGGTATTTTACCTATCGTTACTGCTATGAGTGAAATTGCAGGAAATACGGCTATTCTTATTGCTGCTGAATATTTGAGCAACCAACGAAATGGTCAAGGACAAATGTTTGGAGGGATTTCAGGTGTTTCACCAACAGAGGTGGTAATTCTTGGAGCAGGAACAGTAGGTGAGTTTGCTGCAAGAACTGCGGTTGGTTTGGGTGCTTCTGTAAAAGTTTTTGATAATAACATTCATAAATTAAGAAGGCTACAAACAGCAGTTGGACAACGATTGCAAACCTCTATTGTACAGCCAAAAGTGTTGTTAAAAGCCTTAAAAACAGCTGATGTTGTTATAGGAGCAATTAGCAGTAAAATTGGTAGAGCCCCAATTATAGTTACTGAAGAAATGGTAAAATGCATGAAAGATTACTCTGTAATTGTCGATGTAAGTATTGATAAAGGTGGTTGCATAGAAACTTCTGAAATAACTAGTCATCAAGCACCTGTTTTTGCTAAACACGGAGTAATACACTATTGTGTTCCAAACATTGCTTCAAGGGTAGCTAGGACAGCTTCTTATGCATTAAGTAATGTTATTGCTCCAACCATATTAGATACAGGAGAATATGGAGGAATTGAAGCCATGATTCGTTCTTATGTAGGTATTCAAAATGGAGTGTACATTTATAAAGGAATATTGACCAATAAATATTTAGCCGAAACCTTTAATATGCCTTATAAAGACATTAATTTGTTGTTAATGGCAATGTGATTTAATTAGAAATTAAAGATTAGAAATTAATAAGCATGGATAAATTCATACACAGACTAAAATATTATTTAATAGGATTCGGATTAGGATGCGTAATGGTTTATGCCATTTTTTATACAGGAGATGATGCACGTTCTTCTTGGTTGCCCGAAGGTAGAGTGCTAGAGTTTATTGAAGAAACAGAATTGGTTGTAACGAATAAATACATAACTTGTACACTTGAGTGTAACAATATTGCTTTAGAAGATTTCGATAAAACTTTTTTCCAAAAGGCTAAAGTTAATTTTTCGGAAAGTTCAACAACAAGAGAGCCTTGTCCTGAATATCAAATAGAAGGAAAATTAGCTGATGGAAGAGAAGTTATCCTTTTAATAGAAACGTGCGAACCTAGAAGGTTATCTACCGCAGAAGAAAAAGAAGATATTGCAACACTTGTAAATATTTCCTTTGAAGGATTAAAACGAGATTGCCTTTGCGAATAAACTTGTAAGTAAATTACAAGAACACACCTTAAAATTAACTGAATGAGCATTACTCTTATTATTATCATAATTACCGTTATTGTATCTTTTTCTGCCAATAGTAATACTCAGCTCTATCACAAACTACTTTTTAATCCCTATTTAGTTTATAATAATAAAGAATGGTATCGTTTGTTTACACATGCTTTTATTCATGATAAACAAAATATTTTTCACCTTATCTTTAATATGTATGTATTGTACAGTTTTGGAGAGATTGTAGAAACTATTTTAATAAACGAAATGGGAACGATGGGAATTGTTTACTATTTGTTTATTTATATTGGAGGAATGGCAGTAGCATCATTACCGGCATTAGCCCGACATAAAAATAATTACGGTTACAATTCTGTAGGAGCCTCAGGAGCTGTTTCGGCAGTATTGTTTGCTGCCATAGCATTTATGCCTTTTACAGGAGGGATAGGAATTATCTTTTTACCTTTTACTATTAATCCATTATTGTTTGGAGTACTTTATTTAGCTTATGAAATTTATATGGATAAAAGAAGTAATGATAATGTAGCTCATGATGCTCATACTTGGGGAGCAGTTTTCGGATTTTTGTTTACATTAATTTTTGTTCCAGGTGCTTTTATGAATTTCATAGGTCAATTAATGAATGCTCTAAATTTTTAAACTATTAACCTCATGCGTAAAGTTATTTTTTTAGATAGAGACGGAGTAATAAATAAAGAAAGAGGAGCATATACTTTTAAAATAACTGATTTTGAAATAAATGAAGGAGTGGTTGATTTTTTAAAATTGGCTCAAGAAAAAGGGTTTGAATTTATTGTAATTACCAATCAGGGAGGAATTTCTAAAGGAATATATAACAAAAATGACGTACATCTCGTACACGCCCACATGTTAACTCAATTCAAAAAAGAAGGAATTACTATTTTAGAGCTTTATTATTGTTCGCATCATTCTGATATAGAGCAATGTATATGTAGAAAACCCGATTCATTAATGTTAGAAAAAGCCATAGCACGTTTTAATGTGGATAAAACTGTATCATTTATGATTGGTGACAGTCAGCGAGATGTGGATGCCGCAACTAAAGTAGGAATGAAGTCTTTTAAAATTGAACCAAACACTAACCTAAACCAACTAAAAAATTACTTGTTTTGATGAGACATCCTTTAAAAAAAATAATATTTAAGAGTGTGAATATATTAGGATGTTCCATGCGACCAATTAAAACAAACATTCAAACACATGAAAAAACGCTACATAAATTATGATGGTTTTTTATATGAAGAAGAAGAGAAGGTATTTACAATAAACAACAGAGCATTTAAGTATGGTGATGCTGTTTTTGAAACCATTAGAATAATTAACGGAACCCCCATTTTTGTTAAAGATCATTTTGCCCGTCTTAAAAAAGGAATGGATTTACTTAGGATGAATGCTATTCCGCTTACTTTTGAAGAACTGCACGAGCAGGTTTTACATTTAATTAAAAAGAACAACATAATAAAGGGAGGTAGAGTAAGAATTACGGTGTTTAGAGTAGGAGAGGGTCTTTATACTCCAAAAAATGATACTAAATCTTATGTAATAGAAGCAATACCTATTTCCAAAAACTTATATGAACTTAATAAAAAAGGATTATCAATAGATTTGTATTCAGATATTAGAATACATCCAACAGTATTAACTCAAATAAAAACTACCAACAAAATTCCTAATGTGCTTACCGGAATTTATAAAACAGAAAATAATTTAGATGATTGTTTAATGGTGAACCAAGATAATCACATTGTTGAAGCTATTAGTTCCAATGTATTTTTATATAAAAACAATACACTTTATACCCCATCACTTTCTGAAGGATGTATAGATGGAATTACTAGAAAACACATTATTGAAGTAGCTCAAGCTATGGGGATAAATGTAATAGAAGGAGCAGTTACAGGAAGCATGCTGTTGCAAGCAGATGAATTGTTTTTAACCAACTCTATTGCCGGAATAAAGTGGGTAGCTCACTACAGAAGTAAGCAATATACCAATGAAGCTACAATAGAAATTTTGAAAAAATTTAATGAAGTGGTAAGCTGATTTTGTTCTTTACCAAAAATTAATTCCAACTAAGTTTTATAGTTCAACATTTAATATGCTTTCTTATTCTGTATGTTTATTTTTGTTGCAATGAAATTTAGTTTTATGCAAGAATTAATAATCAAGATAAAAGAGCAAGAAAAAATTGCCAACCAATTAGAAGTAAACCTATCTGACAGAAAGCAATTGCTTGATAAAGTAAGTACATTTGCTAATCAATTTATTGAAGAATTACCTAACTCAACCTCTTTTACGGCAACTACACAAGCAAGTGATAAACTCGCAATTAAAACGCCAACAACTATTGATGCACTTTTAAAACTGTACCAATCAGAAGTTATTGATACAGGGATTAAAGCAGCATCGGGCGGACATGTAGGATATATACCTGGAGGAGGAATTTATACTGCTGCTTTAGCTGATTTTTTAGCCGCCATTTCTAATGAATATGCAGGAGTTTTTTATGCTTCACCGGGAGCGGTTACCATAGAAAACGAAGTGATTAATTGGTTGAAAGGTGTATTTTCTTTCCCTAAAACTGCGGTGGGTAATTTGGCTTCAGGAGGTTCTATTTCTAATTTAATTGCTTTAGCTGCTGCTCGAGATAAACATCAAATTAAAAATGAAAAAATAACTAAAAGCGTAGTTTATTTAAGTGCTCAGGTACATCATTGTATTCAAAAGGCACTTAAAATTATTGGGTTGGAAGATGTCATTATCCGTTATGTGGAGCTAGATGAAAAACACAAGATAAATACAGCCGTGTTGGAGCAACTAATAAAAGCAGATAAATCTAACGGACTACATCCATTTTTGGTAATTGCCTCGGCAGGAACAACTGATACAGGAGCTATTGACCCATTAGCAGAAATCGGAAATATTGCTCACCAACATAATTTGTGGTTTCATGTAGATGCTGCCTATGGTGGTTTCTTCGTGATGACATCCAAAAAGCATTTATTTGAGGGAATGGGAACAGCCGATAGTTTAGTAGTTGATCCACACAAAGGAATGTTTTTACCTTATGGATTAGGTGCTGTTTTGGTAAAAGATAAAGAAGCATTATTACATTCCAATCTTTATACAGCTAATTATATGCAAGATGCTATGGGGGATGAGTTGACTAATAGTCCTGCCAATGTTTCTCCTGAACTGACCAAACATTTTAGAGGGTTACGATTATGGTTGCCCTTGCAATTACATGGTGTAAAACCTTTTGTTGCTTGTTTAGAAGAAAAATTATTGCTCACCACTTATTTTAGAGAAAAATTAGTGGAGTTAGGTTTTGAAGTTGGCCCAGAACCCGATTTATCGGTAAGTTATTTTTGGTATCCTGTTAAAGAAAATGCTAATGAATTTAATAAAAGCTTAATGCAACACATCCACCAAGATGGCAGCGTGTTTTTGAGTTCTACCGTAGTAAATGAAAAATTTGTAATACGAATGGCTATTTTATCTTTTAGAACAAAACTTGCTACTATAGACAAAGCATTAACAATGATAAAAAGCAGTTTAGAAAAAACGAAGCAAGAATATTTTACTTAAACCCTGGTACTTTTCTCATCATAAAAGTAAAAACCAAAGCATAAAATAGCCCCATAAAAACCAGTCCAAACATGGTCCAGATGGCTTGGAAATAAGGAGATAAATACATGTTTATTCCCAATATTTGGTTAGATAAAAATGCAGTTAGTTCCGTTTTGTTCATAGTTGGTGCTTTTTCTTTAGCATCTCCAGCTAATTTTTCAAAAAGCGGTTGTTTTTTTATTTCAAAAAAATCAGCATCAATTTGAGCATAATAGACAAAAGTAATAATGGCTACTAATATAGCAAGAAAAGAAGCTGTTCTTGCTCCGGCTTTAAAATCTTCACCAAAAGTGGGAGGGTTGGGGTTGTTTATTTTATTACTTCTTATACCAAAGAAAACTGCCAATAATAAAATTAACATGTAAATATAGATAAGATATCTTTCCATATCTCCATGCTGAGCACCTAACGAAAATATAATTAATTTAACACAAAGTGCTACTAAAGAAAATGTTATGGCTACTTGAAAAGGATTTTTTAACACAGTTTAGAAAATTTTAATTTTAAATTGTGAAGGTTGAGTCTGAACCCAATCTTCACAACTCATAAGTATAGTATTATCCATTCATTGAGGCTAAAAACTCCTCATTGTTCATGGTTTTGTTCATTCTGTCTTTTAAGAAATCCATTGCTTCAACCGGGTTCATATCAGCAATATAGTTACGTAAAATCCACATACGCTTAGTGATATCAGCTCCCATTAATAACTCTTCTTGACGAGTACTTGATGAAACAATGTCAATAGCAGGATAAATTCGTCTGTTAGATATTTTTCTATCTAATTGAAGCTCCATGTTTCCTGTACCTTTAAACTCTTCAAAAATAACTTCATCCATTTTAGAACCTGTTTCGGTAAGTGCTGTAGCAATAATGGTTAAAGAACCACCATTTTCAATGTTTCTGGCAGCACCAAAGAATCTTTTTGGTTTTTGTAAGGCGTTAGCATCAACACCACCAGAAAGCACCTTTCCTGAAGAAGGAGAAACCGTATTATAAGCTCTTGCTAAACGCGTAATAGAGTCTAACAAAATAACAACATCATGTCCGCACTCTACCATTCTTTTAGCTTTTTCTAACACCAAGTTAGCTAGTTTAACATGTTTTTCTGCCGGCTCATCAAATGTAGAGGCAACTACTTCAGCATCAACATTTCTTGCCATATCGGTAACCTCTTCAGGACGTTCGTCAATTAATAAAATTAACATGTAAACTTCAGGATGATTTTCTGCAATAGCATTGGCAACATCTTTTAATAAAGTGGTTTTACCTGTTTTTGGTTGTGCTACAATCATTCCTCTTTGTCCTTTACCAATAGGAGCAAATAAATCAATTACTCTGGTAGATAAAGAATCTTTTGAATGTCCGGTTAAATTTAATTTTTCTTTAGGGAAAATAGGAGTAAGATATTTAAAAGGAACTCTGTCTCTTACAAAAGCAGGCTCTCTGTTATTTATAGCTTCCACTTTAATAAGCGGAAAATATTTTTCTCCAATTTTCGGAGGTCTGATAGCTCCTTTTACAGTGTCACCTGTTTTTAAACCAAATAATTTTATTTGCGATTGAGATACATAAATATCATCAGGCGAATTTAAATAGTTGTAGTCTGATGAACGTAAAAATCCATAACCATCGGGCATAATTTCTAAAACACCTTCGCTAACAACAATACCATCAAAGTTGTATCCGTGATCTTCGTTTCTTTGTTTTTCGTTGTTATCTTGTTTTTGATTAGGGTTGTTACTATTGGGATTGTTGTTGTTATTATTGTTAGGATTGTTATTTCCTTTGTTTTGGTTGTCTTGCTGTGGATTCCTAGGTTTATTATCAGCTTTAGGTTTGTTAGTATTTTGTTGAGTAGGTTTTTTTTCGGGAGCGGGAGCAACTTTATTTTCTACTGGAGCAATTTCTTTAGCTTGTTCCTTGCTTTCTTCTTTTTTAGGTGCGTTGGTATTATCTGGTTTTGAAGTTTCTTCATCTTTAAACAAACTTGGTTCTTTATCAGCAGGAAGTCTCTTTCTTTTAGGTTTAGACTTAGCTCCGTTTGAAGAAGCTGCCGGAGTTGGTTTTTTAGGTTGTGGATTAGCCTCTTTTTTTACATCAACTACCGCTTTTGGGTTGATGGCTTGTTGATCTAAAATTTGATAGATTAAATCTTCTTTTTTAAGCTTATCTGCTTTTTTAATTTCAAGTTTGTCGGCAATTTCTCGCAATTCCCCAACAAGCTTTTTGTTTAATTCAATAATGTCGTACATAAATTTATAATATGAGATATATGATTTTCTAGATTTGTTATGTTATAATTCAAATATGAAATTCCATTGAGTGTGGAAATAAATAAAAATAAGAGGTTTCGTAATAAGTGAAAGATTAAAATAATAAAGATTGGTTTACACTTATCAGGACTCTGATGGTGCAATATTAAACAAATAAATATTATTTACTCTTTTTTATGATTTTTTTTTACATTTTTTTTTTTGGATTAATTTATGCTAATATTTTTTTGAAAGCATAAGCATACAATTTAATAAATAGCTACTTTTGTAGCTTTTCAAAATATAGGCACTCTTAACTTTAATAATTGAATTTGAGCAATTTTAGATTATACAAATTACCTAGTAGGCTTATTTGCTTAATATTATTGTTCATGCTGAGTATTGGGTTTATAAACGCACAATCGCTGACCAAAATTAAGGGAACTATTGTAGATGCGGACACTAAAGAACCACTTCCTTTTGTAAATGTTTCTTTTAAAGGAGCAAATGTGGGTACTACTACTGATTTTGACGGAAATTTTTATTTAGAAACACAATGGGGTACAGCAACATTACAAGCTTCTTTTGTGGGCTATAAGACTTTATCTAAGCCAGTTCAATTAGGAAAGTCTCAAACTATAAACTTTTCTTTAAAGAATGAAGCCATCACAATGGAAGAAGTGGTGATTAAAGCAGATAAGAAACGATATAAAAACAAAGATAATCCCGCTGTTGCTTTAATTAAAAATGTTATTGATCATAAAGATGATAACAGGTTGGAATCGTTGAGTTTTTATGAATATGATAAGTATGAAAAAGTAGAAATAGATTTAAATAATATTACAGACGACTTTTTAGAACAAGGCTGGTTAAAAAAGAAATTTCAAATAGTGTTGGAACACATAGATACATCTGAAATAAACGGGAAACCTTATTTACCTATATTTTTGAGAGAAACAGCTTCTAAAATGTATTATAGAAAAGACCCTAAAGCCCTTAAAGAATATGAAAAAGGTACTAAACTAACGGGCTTTGAAGGTTATTTAGATGATGATGGGGTTTCATTCATAATGGATAAACTTTATCAAGATATTAATATTTATGATAATGATATTTTTTTATTGTCTAACCAATTTACTAGTCCTATTTCGGTTGTTGGACCAACAATTTATCAATATTTTATTATAGATACAGTTGATGTTAATGGCTATGAAGCTATTAGGTTAGCTTTTACACCAAGAAATAAAGGAAGTTTTGCATTTGTGGGAGACATGTATATTTTAAATGACTCTACTTATGCAGTTGTTAAAATTGAAATGGGGGTGGCAGATCAAATTAACTTGAATTTTGTTAAGGACATGAAGATAGACCAGGAGTTTACAAAATTTCATGATAGTGTATGGGTGTTAACAAAAGATAAAATTATTATAGATTACAATTTAACTAAAAAAGGTAGAGGTTTTTTTGGAAAAAAGAATGTTCAGTACACCAATTACTTATTTGATGTTGAAAGGGAAAAAGACATATATTCTCCTGTAGAAAAATTTATTAAGGCAGAAGATGCTAAAGAAAAAACAGATTCTTTTTGGGTAGAAGTTAGAACTGATTCACTTACAAAACAAGAGCAAGGCGTTTATATTATGATTGACAGTATTCAAAAGATACCGGCTTTTAAACGTACCATGGACATTGCTTTTTTATTAATAACAGGATGGCATTCTATCGGAAAAATTGAAATAGGACCTATTAATACTTTTTATAGTTTTAACGATATAGAAGGATTTAGATTGAGAGGAGGTTTTAGAACTACTACTAATTTCCATAAAAAAATTATGTTTGATACTTATCTTGCTTATGGTTTTAAAGATGAAGAGTACAAGTATTACATAGGAGCAACTTATTCTTTTAATAAAAACTTTTTAGAAAATCCTCAAAACAGAATTTTAGTTTCCTATCAACACGAAACGGTTTTTCCCGGACAAAACCTTATGTTTTTAAATGATGATAATTTTTTGCTTTCATTTAGAAGAGGTCAAGCAGATAAAATGTTGTTTTTTGATTCTTACACAGTAGATTACAATAAAGAATTTCATAGTGGTTTTGCCTATAACCTTATTTATGAATATAGAAAAGAACGTCCAATTGGAAATATGGTATTTCAAAATGATGAGTCGCCACAGTTGTTTGATGCCATTAGAACAGATAATGTTAGTTTGAATTTACGTTTTGCTCCTAATGAGCAATATTACCAAGGTAAAAACTTTAGGATGCCTATTTATAATAAATATCCTATTTTTCAGCTACGCCACAGACAAGGTATAGATGGATTAACCAACGGAACCTTAACTTACGGAAGAACTTCATTTAATTTATTTAAAAGATTTTACTTGTCTATTTTTGGTTATATAGACACCGAATCAGAAACAGGAAAAGTATGGGGTAAAGTACCTTTTCCACTATTAAATCTACCTCAAGCCAATCAATCGTTCTTTTTGCAAGAAGCTTCATTTAACTTAATGAATTTTATGGAATTTATGAGTGATGAATATGTAAGCTTTAAAGCAACCTATTTTCCTAATGGGTTTTTCTTTAACAGAATACCTTTATTCAATAGATTAAAATTAAGAGAAGTAGTAGGAGTAAAAGCACTATTGGGAAGGTTAACAGATATCAACAATCCTGATATACAAGCAGATTTATTTAATTTTCCAACCAATGCAGATGGAACACCAACAACCTTTGCCTTTAACGAAGCAATTCCATACATTGAAGTAAGTGCTGGTGTTTCTAATATCTTTAAAATATTCAGAGTAGATTTATTACAGAGGGTTACTTATTTAGATCATCCTAATGTAAGTACCCTTTTTGGAGTTAAAGGTTTAGGAATAAGAGCCAAAGGAAAGATTGATTTTTAAACTCTTTAATTGTGTAAAACTAAAAAGTCTTTTTTCATCACAAAAGATTATATATTTTTTTCTATCTGTAAAACAGGAGTTAATTTACTAGTTTTAAACTACAATGTTTATTTGAATGCTTTATAAAAAAATGTAAATTTGGATAATCAACAGCGATAAATACTATAAAATGTATAATCCAAATAGTATATTGAAAAGAATTTACATGATTTTTGGCCTTATACTTTTTTTATCGTTTAAAGTATTTTCACAAGTAAATCCTACAGATACTATTTCTAATTCTAAAACTGACTCAACTCAAAAGAAAGAGGAGAGTGTATTCCGAAAAGCCCCATATTTGATTATTATTAATAGTGCATCTATACTATCTATAGGAATATTTAAGTGGGAATGGGGAAGCCAAAGATTTGCTTTTAGAACCGAAAATTATTTTGGAGCAAATACAACTCATGGTGGAGCCGACAAAGCTGGACATCTTTATTCTACCTATATACTATCTAACGTTAATGCCCATTTTCTTAAGCAACGTGGAGTAAAAAACTATCTGGAGTACGGTGTCTTACTCGCTTGGTCAAATATGTTAATGGTTGAATTAGGTGATGGTTTTAGTAAATCAAACGGCTTTTCTAATGAGGATTTAGTATTTAACACCATAGGTGCAGGTATTTCATATCTAAGAGGAAAGAATGAATTCGCAAAAAAATTCCTCGATATACGGCTAGAGTTTACTCCTTCAGAATTTAGTCTTGATGCGATAAGCGAAACCAATTATACCGATATGAAATATATTACAGTTATGAAGCCTGCTGCCTTTACAAGTAGTTTTCTAAAATTTACCGAGTTGCATGTAGGTTATTATACAAGAGGATATACTGGTTTAAGAGCATATGAATATGCTACTGAAAACAGAACGCTATACTTGGGCTTAAGCCTTAATTTACATAGCTTAATCTTAAACCGCTATAGTAAGTATAAGTCTGTAAAACTATTGGGAGATATACTTCATGGAGTTCAAATTCCACGCAGCTACATCCCAGTAAATGTTTTTCACTCTGAAACAAACAGATAGATTCAAGCATTAGTGGGTTTAATTATCTCCGCTGGATTTACCTTTGGTAGTTTTAACTTTTACTCTACGTTTTCTGTTGTTCTTTGCACGTTGTTTGTTAGCGTATTTTTTCTTTTTTTCCAACTCCTTTTCGGCTTTTCTTGCTGCTTTTTTAGGATTCGTATCGTATTTAGATTGTTTGTCGTATTCTTCTTTTATTTGAACGCTAATTGGTTTTTTGTGGTTTAGTCCCGCATCATAAATTCCTTTTTTCTTGGTTTTATGACTTCGTCCATGAAACATGGAGGATTGATCTATTTTTTTATTACATGAAAATAAAAAAATAGTAAGCAGTATAAGTAGGGTAGTTTTGTTTAATTGCTTCATAAATTTACTTTTCGTACTC
>DATCTM010000058.1:0-6835 GCA_036567945.1 Vicingaceae bacterium | reverse complement strand
CGGTATTGAATACTACAAAGAGATTATTGATGACATGAAAGAAGAGTCTGACATCTACAAAGCTAAAATGGTTGAAGAACTAGAAAAGTATTACTACAAAATTAATGACATTAGTCTTCCTGTTTATCAAGAAGTAACTGTTAAATAAAGGATAAGGAATTTTTAAACTTTTTACATAATAAAAAAACATCGCTGAATCAGCGATGTTTTTTTATATACCTATATTTAAGACAAATTAGTTCTTAAATACTTTTTGAACATAATTAATAGTTTCATTTTCTACCTTCAAAAAGTAAATTCCTTTAGGTTCATTCTCTAAATTCAATATCAATTTTATACCTGAAAATTTACCTTGAGCAACAGTTTTTCCATCAATACTCATTAAGGTATAATCTACCAATGAAACGGTAGATGAGAAATCAACAGTTATAATTCCATTGGTTGGGTTTGGATAAACATTAACAGCTGTTTTACTTAACTCATCAATTCCAACAACAGTAACATTCTCACAAGCTGATGTATCAACACAGTTTCCTACAGTAATTTCTACTGCATAGTTTCCGGTAACTGTTGCTGTAAAACTTTGAGAGGTTTCTCCATTAATTACTGCATTTCCATTATCGCAATCTAACCATTGATAAGCTGCTCCTGTTTCATTAGCTGTAACAGTATTACCGCTCACCGTTGTAGTATTATCTATTGCCGGTAAAACAGTTAAGTTAATCGTTACAGTTGAATCACATCCATTTGCTCCACCATTTACAAATACTTCTGTTCCTGATGGGTTGTTAGCATTATAAACTGTACCATTAACTACAATGCTATCATTATTACAAATAGTATTGGTAACAGAACCTGTTGAAGTAGGCAACACATTTACCGTTACATTTCCACAACTTCCAGGAATTACACAATTTCCTTCTCCTCTAACATAATAAGTAGTATTTGGTCCTACTGGTGTTACCACATAAGTACTATTCGCTGTTGAATCTACAATAGTTCCTCCACAAGAACCAGTATAGATATACCATTTACTAGCATCATTTAAATTGCCCGTAATCGTTAATGTTGTAGTTGACCCATCACAAACAGTTGTTGGATTACTAGTTACAGTCGGAACATCCGGGTTATTACATGGAGGTGCACATACATTAGCAACCCCCGGGCTAGCTAAAACAGGAAACCCATTAATAGTAATATTAGCACTAGTAGTACATGCAGACCAATTTGATCCTATGTTGTTATCAGTATTTACATCACATAAAATTAAAGAAGCTCCTCCTCCATCTGGTTGACCGGCTGTAAAACCTGATGGCCATGGGGCAACATCATCATAAAAAACTGAGTCAATAATTGTTCCTGCAGGATTTTTAATCACTATACTTTCACCAGCATTACTAAGTCCACTTATAAATACACCGTCTGCACTAAATCCATAAGTATTATAAAAACCACTGCTATCAACCGTTATCACATAATATGCACCTGCAGCTAAACTTACATTTGGAAATGTGTAAATTCCACCCGTACAAGTAAAATTAAGTAAGTTAACCGCATTAGCTCCATTGTTATATATTTCAATAAACTCACTTGTATCAGTTCCTGATTCAGGTGGATTATACATAATTTCTGTTATTACTAAATCAGCAGGCGTATTAAGCATCAATGTGTCAGAACTGCTGCAATTAACTCTCCAACCAAAAAGCGTATCTTTTAATGTAACTGTATAAGGTTGTACAAGAGTGTAATTATTGTTAGTGTTAATAGCATTAACTTCTGGACTTCCATCACCAAAATCATAAGTGTATGATAATTGAGTAGCTGCAAAAAATGCTGCCTTATTGTACATTCTATCTTGTAATATCGGAGATGAATTATCAGTAAATGTTACATTTGTAGGAGCTGTATTAAAATATAATGGAGTAGCTGAAAAATCTGAAGTTAAATCATAAGAGACATGTGGTAATACTAAAGGATCAGCATCAAAAGGAACACCTCCAATGTTTATATTGTATGAACGAATCCATGTTCCGCCTAAATCCACACCTGCTAGCCATTCTTGGCCCCCATCTGCAGCAGTCCATGAGTTACAAATCATTCCCATTCCATTAGCTGAATAATTACCAACCACAATTACATAAGGCTGAGTAACAGTAACTGGAGAAGAAAAAGTAATACTTTTCTCTAATGCAGTCAGTGTACCTCCTCCAAATGTAGTATCAACTACAACTGTTCCACTTGCTAACGCTGTTCCAGTTGGCATTGAATCAGTTCCTGCCAGATATAATGCAACAGTAGCATTTAATGTTGTACCACCATTAGCATCTAATTTATAAGCATAAAATGTCGCTCCATGAACAGTAATGGCTTGAGGGGCATTATAATACTGAGATAATGCTTGAGCAGAAGTTGCGTTGTTAATACTTATAGCTTGTAAGCCTGTAGCTTTTGCCATTGTATAATCAAGCGTATCATTACTACATGTAGTAAGCCCTTTATTAATTACATTGTATTGTTTACTACTTGTTCCAAAAGAAATTGTTCTATTATCTTGTTGTAGTTGTGCTTGAGCACTTATAAACGTTCCTATACAGAATAAAGAAAGTATTAGTTTTTTCATAGCTTTATTATTAAGTTTTTTGCATAGTTAATCATAAAATTTCAACTAATCAAATTTAAAATGTTAACCGATGATTAAGATTAGTTTAAATACCATATTCATTTTTTAGATGTGCTACCCTTCTAACTATTTATTGGATTGCTCATTTTTCTAATTTTTCTATTTTATTAAACCTTGTATATTGAGCATAAAACAATTTCTATCTAAAACAAAAAAGACTGCCTTTTCAGACAGTCTTTTTCTTTAATACAGAATTACTATGATTTATTATTTCACTATCATTTTGTACGTTGTAACTCTTTCATTTTGTTGAATATTAACAAAATAAACTCCTTTTGGATGACTATTTAATGATAGAGTATGGTTTCCTCCATTTAATACATTTGTCAACACCATTTCTCCTAACATATTATAAATAGTAATTGTTACTTGTTCAGAACTAACTACATTAAACACTCCATTGTTTGGGTTTGGATAAATAGTAACAGGTGTTTTACTTAACTCATCAATTCCAACAACAGTAACATTCTCACATGCTGATGTATCAACACAGTTTCCTACAGTAATTTCTACTGCATAATTTCCGGTAACTGTTGCTGTAAAACTTTGAGAGGTTTCTCCATTAATTACTGCATTTCCATTATCGCAATCTAACCATTGATAAGTAGCTCCTGTTTCATTGGCTGTAACAGTATTACCACTCACCGTTGTAGTATTATCTATTGCCGGCAACACAGTTAAATTAATTGTTACAGTTGAATCACAATTGTTTGGACCTACATTCGTAAACACTTCCGTTCCTGATGGGTTGTTAGCATTATAAACTGTACCATTAACTACAATACTATCATTATTACAAATAGTATTGGTAACACTACCTGTTAATGGTGGATTGCCAATAATGATATCATCATACATTGCTGTTGCAGCATTTAAATTAAACAAATGAATTCTATCCATTGAAGTAGCAGTAGTTGATCTAAATGGCCATGATGTTAATATTAAGTTTCCATCCAGATAAATATCCATGGTTCTAGCAGTCCAATTGATGTTTTGCACTTCCACATGGTACCATTGATTAGGGTTAACAGGGAAATTTTGTCCGGTTGAACCGTAAAAACGCAAACTATTAGTACTGTTGAAATAACAAAATAAAATACCATTATCAGAATTAATATTGGCATCACCAATTACCACATAACCATTGGCAGTAGTAGTGGTATTTGTTCTCATTTTAAAAGAAATATAACTAGGTTGACTCGAAGTAAAAGTAGCATAAGTGCCTTCGTAAAAAGAACTGTTTCCCGTTTGCTCAAAAGAATAAGTACCCTGAGCCGGATTAGTACTTGTTACATTTCTGGTGTAAGTTCCTGTTCCAAATTGCCATTGAGCAGATAAAGTACCTCCTTCAAAGTCATCGGCAAAAACATTACATTGAGAATAAGAATAAAGACTACTTAAAAAAATAGTTAAAAGAGTAAAGATTTTTTTCATATTTCTATATTTTAGTGAGTTAATATTCCGCTAAAATATAAAGAAATTAATTATTTACCAACTATTTTTATACATCACACCACCACATTTACAATTTTCTTTAGCACTACAATTACTTTTTTAGGAGCTTTACCTTCCAAGTATTTTTGAGATTGTTCATTTGCCAATACTTCTTTCTCAATGTCTTCTTTACTCATATCGGCAGGAAGTTCTAACATAAAACGCATTTTTCCATTAAAAGAAACCGGGTATTTATGATTGCTTTCTACCAAATAAGCATCATTATGCTTAGGAAAAACAGCATAGGTAATGCTTTCGGTATTACCCAATTTTGCCCACAATTCCTCTGCAATGTGCGGAGCATAAGGTGCTAAAATAATCAATAGTGGTTCTAAAATTTCACGTTTGTTGCATTTTAAAGCAGTCAATTCGTTTACACATATCATAAAAGCGGAAACTGGCGTATTAAACGAAAAACGTTCAATGTCTTCTTTTACTTTTTTAATGGTTTTGTGTAAACTTTTAAACTCCTCATTGGAAGGAGTTTCATCCGAAACATTAAACCCATTATCATCATGATACAAACGCCATAGTTTTTTTAAGAAACCATGCACTCCCGTAATGCCTTGTGTATCCCAAGGTTTGTGTTGCTCTAATGGTCCTAAAAACATTTCGTAACAACGCAAGGTGTCTGCTCCAAATTTTTCTACTAACTCATCAGGTGTCTGTACATTGTATTTCGATTTAGACATTTTTTCGACTTCTCGTCTAACAATAAATTCATCTTCTTCTTTTATAAAATAAGCGTGAGAATTTTTATTTATCCATTCTTTATCAAGAACTTCTCCGTGAACATAACTAATGTCAAGGGGGAGATTATTACTTATAATTATCGAAAATTCAATAGAAGAGTAATCAGCATTATTATGTTTCTCTAATATTGTTTTTAATTGACTTAAAGTCTCTTTTGTTTTGGACAACATTTCTTTTGATATATATATCGTAGGATAAGAAGTGCTCTGCGTAGTTTTTTCACCCCCATAAATTTCAGATACCCTAGCTATATAAGCACTATTCCCCTGAATCATTCCTTGGTTAATCATTTTTTGAAACGGTTCATCAAAAGGGATGTACCCTAAATCGTGTAAAAATTTTGTCCAAAAACGAGCATACAACAAATGTCCGGTAGCGTGTTCTGCTCCACCAATGTATAAATCCACATTTTGCCAGTAATTTACTTTTTCTTTGGCAACAAACTCATTATCATTGGTTGGATCCATATAGCGTAAAAAGTACCAACTGCTTCCTGCCCATCCCGGCATGGTATTATACTCCATTCGCTCTCCCGGGCAAGTTACATTCCAATCTTCTTTTTTTGCACGAGCCAACGGTGGTTGTCCATCTTCGGTAGGCAAATACTTATCTACTTCCGGCAATACAACTGGCAAATCCTTATCATCAATTAAATAAGGCACTTCATTTTTGTAATACACAGGAAATGGTTCTCCCCAATAACGCTGACGAGAAAATACGGCATCTCTCAGTCTGTATTGTGTCTTGCCTTTGCCTATGCCTCTTTTTTCAATTTCGGCAATGGCTTTTTTTATCGCTTCTTTAGCAGGCAAATCATTTAAAAAATCAGAATGGGTAATAACTGCATCTTTCTCTGCATAAGCCCCTTCTGAGATATCTTTATCTTTAAAAATATTTTTAATTTCAATACCAAAATGAGTAGCAAAATCCCAATCACGCTGATCGCCACAAGGTACAGCCATAACTGCTCCGGTTCCATAGCTTGCCAATACGTAATCGCCTATCCAAATTTGCACCTTATCTCCCGTAAAAGGATGAATAGCAAAAGCTCCCGTAAATGCACCCGTAATATTTTTAATATCCGATTGTCGGTCTCTTTCCGATTTTAACGATGCTGCTTTTTGGTAGGCTTCCACCTCAGCTTTTTGCTCAACAGTAGTAATTTTATTTACCAACGGATGTTCCGGTGCTAATACCATAAACGACACACCAAAAATAGTATCTGGACGAGTGGTGAACACCTCAATTTTAGCTGTTGAATTTTGAACTTGAAACTCAACTGATGCTCCCACACTTTTTCCAATCCAATTTCTTTGTACATCTTTAATCGATTCTGACCAATCCAAGCCTTCTAAACCAGAAAGTAAACGCTCGGCATACGCAGTAATTCGCATACTCCACTGACGCATTAACTTCTGCTCTACCGGATGTCCGCCACGCTCAGAAACACCATCTTTAATTTCATCATTAGCTAATACGGTTCCCAAAGCGGGACACCAGTTTACCCAAGTATCCGATAAAAAAGTAATACGGTAATTCATTAGCATTTTTTGTTGTTCTTCTTCTCCCCAACTCTTCCATTCATCTGCCGAAAAATTAGCTACATCAGCACAAACAGCATTAACGTTTGTATTGCCTTCAGCAGCAAATTTTTCAATTAACGTATCTATTTTTTCTGCTTTGTCGGTAATTTTATTGTACCACGAATTAAATAATTGCTTAAAAATCCATTGTGTCCATTTATAATAATTCGGATCCGAAGTTCTAACTTCTCTGTCCCAATCGAACGAAAAACCTATTTTATCTAATTGATTTCTGTAGCCTGGAATTACATTTCCTTGTTTGTCCACACCACCTTCAATATTTACTTTAGTAGTAACGGCAGGATGCTGACCGGTTTGTATAGCA
>DATCTM010000057.1:0-2826 GCA_036567945.1 Vicingaceae bacterium | reverse complement strand
CAGTGGAACACTTCCATCTGTTGGTTCGCAAGCAAAAGACTTTCAGTTAGTAGCAACCGATTTAAGTACTAAAACATTAAACGATTTTAAAGGAAGTAAATTAATCTTAAACATTTTCCCTAGTATAGATACAGGTATTTGCGCTGCATCAGTAAGAAATTTCAATAAAAAAGCAACAGACTTAGAGAACACAAAAGTATTGTGTATTTCCAGAGATTTACCTTTTGCTCAAAAAAGATTTTGTGGGGCAGAGGGAATAGAAAATGTGGTGATGTTATCGGACTTTAAAACGGGACAGTTTGGTAAAGATTACGGACTGGAAATGTTAGAAGGACCTTTAACGGGGTTACACTCAAGATGTATTGTGGTGTTAGATGAAACCGGAAAGGTAGTTTACACAGAACAAGTAGAAGATATTGTGATAGAACCAAATTATGAAAAAGCATTAGCAAGCATTTAATTTGGTTTTTTTAAATAATTTGATTAACTTTTGAGGCGTAAGAACAAATTATTAACCAATAAAACCGTTAAGTTATGAAACGACCATAATTAAAAGTTTTTTCACAGTAAGGAATGATTATTTTGGGAGTTACATTTGACTGGTTTAATAAAATAAATATAAACAAATGAGACTAAAGAAAATATATTTACCGATAATTTTAGGAGCAATTATTTTAAACAGTGCTAACTTGTTTGCTCAACATGCAACTCAAATTAAAGATGTAGATGAGTTGAAACAAGAAGACAAAGTAATTATTGAAAGTTACCCTAATGTTTTTAAAGGTGCTGAAATTAATAAGGTAGAAAGATTAAACTCAAAACATGCTAAAGTTTATTACTCAGTAGATGGAAATGAATTTGAAGCCATTGTAAATGCTGACAGAAAAGATTTATTGTTAGTGGCTACTTGTAAAGTAATTAAGAATGATGCGTTACCTCAATTAGTAAAAGATGTATTTACAAAAGAGATAAAAGCTAAAATAGAAAAAGCATACGAAGTTACCACTCCTTATTCCTCTGAAATATATAGAATTGACTATGTTGAAAAAGATGGGACATTAAAAAGTATTTTTTATAACAAACTGGGAGCAGTACAAAAAGCACCTTATTAGTTGTACAATTATGCATAACAAAAAAAGCAGCCTTGAGAGTTCTCAAGGCTGCTTTTTTTGTTTATATGTTATAGCTTGGGGTGTTTAGTTGGTTATGAACGGTGAGTATAAGAATAGTAGCGATTGCGAGGCTCTTTCTTATCAAGTTATATAAAAACGTTAAAGTGGGTTGTAACCCTTGATATTACTACTGTGTCGGCTACTATTTTCATACATTGTTACCAAAAGTATTTTTTACTTTGTCGGTTCAATAAATTTAATTTCAACTGCTAATCCGTTCATTTTTTGGAGATGATTCTGAATTAAGTTTCCGCAATCAGAATCTTTACCATGTTCACTAAATTCGATATTAGATATATAAAGAGATCCATCTCTGTAATCTAAATCAGCAGTTGCGCTTGAAGTATATGAATCATCTCCAACATGAACCCATCCACCATCGCATTCCCAACGAGTATTCTTACGTGTGCATGTAAATGTATAATGAAGTTTTGTAAGTGATTTGTTAATTGTCAATTGGTTAGGGGTCATTGACTCATCGGCTTCTACAGTACAGTGAGGCTGAGAAGGAGTATTCCAAGATTTGCGTTTAGAACCAATGGGAGGCATTTTTAATTTAGCTATTAACATATTCATTGAATAGTCAGAAACTTCAAGTTGTCCCAAATATTTTTTCCCTGGTATATGAAAAGTTTTATCTCCAAGTGAAGTGCGTACAGTAAAAGTAGCAGATTCTTTAGGGTTTTTTAGTTCTAACATTACAATAGATTTTGCATTTGGACGAATCGGTTTACCATTTTCAAGATAAGCTTCAGGGTCTTTAACTATCAAATTATCATCACTTAAATATCCTTTAAATGTTGGACTTGCATCTGGATATAATGTCCAATGATAATGATATTCATAAATTCCTTTTTCAATATCAATTGGAGTTACAATTGATTCGAAAGCACCTTGTTTACTTTTCATACAATCTTTCCAAGCATAGATTATTGAACTATTTGCAGCTAAAACAAATATGTTATTCTTATATTTTGTTAAAGAAGAATATTCCATTCTTTGCCTGAGTTTATTTTGTGATTTTTTAAATTCATCAGAACTCATAGAACCAGTAAATGGAATTCCTTTAATTGGCAAGGTTATATCTGCTCCAAAATTAGATTTGAATTCATTATAAGACATAGTAGATAAATCTGTCATCATTGCCATTTGATTATAGTAAGATGAGTTACCGCTATATGTATCTCTAAGTCCATCAACTAATATGTCTTTACAATTATCTTGGGCAAATACCAGATTAATTGTCAAAATTGTACCGAAAAATAAGAAAAGTATTTTTTTCATAATTTAAGTATTTAGTTATAATTAGGTCTCTCACTATATATATGTTTGGTAACTTGTATATAAGGTCTGATAAAATTTAAAAATCAGTCAGCCTTAATTTTCTCAAATGTATCAAAAATAGTTTACAAATCAGCAAAAAAAAGCAGCCTTGAGTTCTCAAGGCTGCTTTGTTATGAAGTATAACTAATGGTTTTATTTTTTTACTTTATCTACTACTGCTTTAAAAGCTTCAGGATGATTCATTGCTAAATCAGCTAATACTTTTCTGTTCAGTTGTATTTCTTGTTTAGAAAGTTCTCCCATAAATTTAGAGTAAGATAATCCGTGTTCTCTAACACCGGCATTAATTCTTTGAATCCATAAGGCTCTG
>DATCTM010000056.1:0-4599 GCA_036567945.1 Vicingaceae bacterium | reverse complement strand
AGGGACAGATTCTCCTTATAGAGAAACTTCTAATATTTATGATGGTTCTGCATTTACTGCTGATATGGCCATCCATAATGTTATTGGAGATAGTTTTAGAGGAGCCACTTGGGTTTCTATACACAATGGCGGTGGTGTTGGCTGGGGAGAAGTTATTAATGGAGGTTTCGGAATGACCTTAGATGGTTCTGCCGATGCAGACAGAAGATTAAAATCCATGCTTTTTTGGGATGTGAATAATGGTATTGCCCGAAGAAGTTGGGCAAGAAACTCAGAAGCTATTTTTGCCATTAAACGAGAAATGGAACGAACGCCCGGATTAAAAGTAACCTTGCCGAATTTGGTGGATGATGAAGTGATGAATGGGCTGTAAACCAACTTGTCATACAGAGCAATATTTTTCATTCCGCTTTGCAGTATAGAAAAATACAACGTGGAAAAGTAAGTTCAGCGAAGCTAATTTGTTGGTTAAAAGCAAAAAGATTCATCATGTCATTTTGCTAAGTAATAAATTACTTGCAAAATTTTATTCAGAACAACAGTTAATAATATAATTCCAATAAAATTGTTATTTTAGTAGTGTGAAAAAGCTATTAACCATACTATGTGTGATAAGTGCAGCCTATGGGTGTGAAGATAATAGCTATTACACCACAACAGATATTGAACTAAAACTAAATATTATTCCTATCGAAACTGATAGAAATGAATTTGATTTATCTGATACAGTTCATACTATGAACATTTACTTATATATAGGAAAACTTAAAAATGGAATTATTAATACTGAAGTAAATAATGAATTTGGATATTATTTACAGTTTAATGATGTAGTTAGAAATACTGATGATTTAAAAGAATGGTTAACCTGTTATCACTGTGATGAATCAAAAAATAACATTCTCATTATTGCTGATAAAGATGTCCCCGAACAATTACTCACTAAAATCGAATATATTATTATAAATTCAGGAAATTATTTCCGAAATCATATTTATTATTATGAAAAAAATAATAAGACTAGAAAGTCTGGATATAATCATCAAAAGTCAAGAATTGCCAAAACACAAACTATAACTTATAATCGAAAAAAATATATAGAATTCATTAAACACTTCACAGAGGATTCGATAAAAGTTAAGTGGATTTATAATAAACCTGTAAAAATAGAGTCTATTATTCCCTATGAACTATTATATAGTAGTAGTTCAAACTCTTTAGTTCCATTACCGCCTCCGCCTCCTTCTATTAATATGTTCAATTTTGATACACTAAATTTTAAAGACCCAATGTTTGATTCAATAAAAATTGTACAAACATTATTGTTTGAAGATGAAAAGAAAAGAAATTCCGATAGCTTGAGGAATTATTATGGTCGAATAATTATTTTCTCACTTCCATATAAATCTTATAATCCAGAAGAATTATTTGTAGATTATGAAATTGTTGATTGGGGCTGGTGTGGAACAGGTAAATATCAAACCATATTATATTCTGAATGAAAAAAATTGTTTTAATATGGATTATTTTTACTTTAGGTTGTTCTCCTAAAACTGCTGAACAATTTATCAAATTAGGAGATCGACAAAAGTCATTCGCAATGAAAGAACGAAATTATGAAAAAGCATTAGAGCTTGATAGTTTAAATCTAAAAGCATCTAACAGAATTGGTTATCTTTATATGTATTCTAAAAACCCAAATGAATTAGATAAGTCAAGAAAATATTTCATGAAAGTTTTAGAAATTGATTCTAACAATGTAACATCTTTATTTGGAATAGGAGAAACTTATAAAACAGAAGCCATGAAGAATGATTCTGTTAATGTAAATACATTAGAAAGGGCGATTTACTTTTACAGTAAGGCAATTATGATAGATTCCAATGATGTTAGTGCAATATACCAAAGAGCTTATTCATACCACTATATAAATGATAGTATAAATTGTTATAAAGATAATAAAAGAGCATGTGACTTAGGCTTTAATACATCTTGTTCAGTTATTGAAAAAGAACACAATCAAAAATGAAAAACCTCTTAACTATATTGTTTGTAGTTATGCTAACTCAGATTGGGTTTGGGCAAAGTATAGACACGCTTTTATTTAATTTAAAGGGAGAAGTATTCTGTGACTATACAAAAAAACATGCTGATTCTGCCCAAGTAAAAATTATTGGAACTGATGGTAGTTATGAACAAACTTTTACAGATAGTAGTGGAACTTTTAACTTTGAATTGAAACCAAATACTTCATATTCTATTGTAATTTCAAAGTACAATCACATGATTGCGAAAGGAAAAGAAACTACTGTAGGATTAGAGAATTCAAAAATATTTTATCACGAATATGAAATCATGTACAATCCTGGTTGTCCAATAGCCCTCCCAATGCTAAGCTTTGAACACAATTCTACTACGCCCATTTATATAGAGGATCTAACCCCTACAAATCCCGAATACCTGTACGAAATCTTAATTGAAAACCCATATTTAGTTGTAGAAGTAAAAGGTTATAGGGACGAAAGCGAAAAAAAGAATGTTTCCAAAAAAAGAGCTCAACGTTTTGTTAAAGAGGTATTGTCATATGGTCTTGATAAAAATAGAATAAAATATATAGACGGTGGTTTAGGGGAAAATAGGGAAATTCCCAAAAAGAAAGACCCACATCGTATTCCAAATCCATTTGTAATAGATGAAAACAGATTACTTACAACAAAAATAGTCTCCACTAATTATCAACCTTCGAATAAAAATTGAACACTCCTACTTGCCATTTACTAAACATTGATGTGCATTTTAAGACAACATGAAACAAACAGATTTTATATTAATAATTTTTCTCTTTTTAACTAGTTTAACCGTTTTCAGTCAGACAGGAACAATTGAAGGGCAAATTTATGATAGGAGAGAAAATAAAGGACTTGCTTTTGCTATAGTGAAGTTGGTGAATACTAAAATAGGTACTACAACTGACTTTGAGGGTAGTTTTAAACTTGACAGTATACCGACTGGAACTTACGATTTGAAAGTTAGCTATATTGGTTATGGTGATACAACAGTAAAAAGCATTAAAATTTCAGCTGACACTATCTTGATAGTCAAATTAGAATTACCACCACCTTGCCAATACGATAAGCATAGAGATAATAAAACTTGTCCAATATGTAAAAAGAAAGACAAAGTTGTTCCCATTATTTACGGACTAACAATAGGAGAGCTTGATAAAAAAAACTTTTACTATGCTGGTTGTGAAATTACATTCTGTGACCCTAAATGGTATTGTAAAAGAGACAAACATAAGTTTTAAATAATTTCCTCCTCTACCTTAAGTGCCCATGCTTGAAGTTTAAAAGCTAACCCACTTAAGCCTAACATTTGCTACGCTTTGAGTTTCTTATGGTTGATTCTTTAGTCTCAAAATAGTAATCAGTTTCATTATTATTGCCACACTCAGTAGCTGCAGCAGTAACGATTAATAAAATTAGATATATTAGGAGATTTTTCATTTTGTTATTTGTTTGACATAATTTTCATCAACATTAATAGCATGGATTTTAGTTATAGGAATTAATGTATCTTCTTTCTGTATGAGTTTACAATCTTTAAAGATTCCATTATTGTAAATAGTTCCATTATCATTGGGATGAGAAAAAGTTATGAAAGTTGTCTTATCACTTTTTATACTGTAGTTAAAAGTTGTTTCTAAATCTAAAAAGCTTATTAGAAAATCGTTAATGCCATCTTTCTTTATAGATACAGTATCATTACCATGAAGTGTTATGATTTTTGATTTATTAATTATAAGCTGAAGAGGGTGATGAGTATTCCATTTCAATTTGTAACAAAATTGAATAGAATCTGACTGATGTTCTTGTTCCTCGATTTTTAGCACATCTTCTCTTTTAAATTTTGTATTCAAAATAACTGTATCATTATTCATAAACCATGTTCCCTCTGCATTATAATCTCCATAATTACTTATAGCATTAGAGTGCATAGGGTAACTATAATTCAACTTAAATGTTCCATTGTTGTTAAGACTTAAATTCTTTTGGAGATATCTATTATATTTTGTTCCATCTTGGGAGTAACCTTCCCCAATAATTTTTCTTCCAGTAAATGTTCTTGAAGTATCAGATTGCTCAAATCCATGGCTTCCAACAAACAGTAAAAATGATATGATGGCAATGCTTTTCACTTTATTTAATTTATTAAACAATTAGATATAAACCCCACCTAAGGGCAGTATTTACTACGCTTTATTATATTTTTATTTTAACCATCTAAGCGTAGCATGTGCTACGCTTTACTATTTTTTTAGACCTTCTACCAAAACAAATTAAAAAACAAAAACCCTCTGAAATTCAGAGGGTTTTTGTTTGTGGGCCCACCTGGGCTCGAACCAGGGACTTTCTGATTATGAGTCAGATACTCTAACCAGCTGAGTTATAGGCCCAGTTCTAAGTTCTTTAGAAACGGGCTGCAATTTTACGGAAATGTTATTGAATTAACAATATTTAATTTAATTATTTTTATTTGTAGTTTTGAAGTGAATATGCTGCCAACAAACATCAAAAACATTATTTTAGACTTAGGTGG